>JANQQN010000507.1 GCA_028289325.1 Myxococcota bacterium
CCCACGCCGCGGTAGCGGCGCCGTTGGTGCCCTCCGGCGAGATCTCCTCCACGCCCGGCACCGCGGACCGATCGATCATCGCGTACGCGCCCAAGGCCACCGCGCCCACCAGCAGCACGATACCCGCGACCGTGGTCGCCGACGACCGAGTCCTCGTCATCGGCGGCCGGCCACCGGAGAATTCTCCCACCAATCCGCCGAGGGTCTCGACGCCGCCGCCTTGAGCGGGCGTAGGATGAGTGATGCCGGGGGTGGTCAAGAGGCGGGATTCGCCGCCCTCGTGACCGATGTCGGCGGTCTTGGCGTGGGCGTAAGCCCGATCGGCCTCCGCTGTCTGGCCGGTAGCAGGGCCCACGGGTCCGGTGACCATGCCCACGCCATCCTGCTTCTCGAGCTCCCCGAGCGATAAGCCGGAAGGGATCTGCCCCGGCGGCGCGAGACCCCGAGGCGTCATCTGCGCTTGCTGACCCGGGTTGACCTCGGTCGGCAGCCCAGCCGGCCCGGTGGCCATGGTGTTCAGGCCGGGCACAGGCATCGAACCGGAGCGGATCCGTTCGAAGGCCTCGAGCTCCGCCGCCAGCTCCGACACCATCTGTTGGCGATCTTCGGGCCGCTTCGCCAGCGCCCGCATGGTGATGGCTTCGATCTGGGGATCGATGGCGAGATCGGGACGGACCTGCTTGAAGGAGGGAGGCGGCTCGGAGATGTGTTTGAGGAGCAGACCCACCGGGGTATCCGCGATGAACGGGGGCCGACCCACCAGCAGCTCGAAGAGCACGACCCCCAAAGCATAGATATCTGCCCGATAGTCGATCGGCCGACCTTCGGCCTGCTCCGGCGACATGTACTTAGGGGTTCCGAAGATCATCCCGGTCTGGGTCAGCGTCCCTGCCCCTTCGCTGTCCGCCAGCTTAGCGACGCCGAAGTCGAGGACTTTGACCCAGTCTCGGTCTCCGCCGACCTCGGTGAGGAAGATGTTGTCGGGCTTGAGGTCGCGGTGAATGATGCCCGCCGTGTGGGCGTCTGCGAGCGAGGCGCACACTTGGCGCATGATTCGGGCGGCCCGAGACGGCTCGAGCTGCCCGTCGGCACGAAGCACTTGGGTCAGGGTGCGACCCTTCAAGTACTCCATGACGATGTACAAGCGATGATCCGTCTCCGCGGAGGTGGTCCCGAAGTCGTAGATGGTGACCGTATTCGGGTGCTGCATCCTCGAGATGGCCTTGGCCTCTTGCTCGAAGCGCTTCACGGCCACCTCATCTTCGGCCAGCTTGCCGAGGAGGACCTTGATCGCCACCTTGCGGTCGATGGGGTGCTGGTTGGCGATGTACACCGACCCCATCCCGCCTTCCCCGATCTTCTTCAGGATCTTGTATTTGTTAGCGATGACCGCGCCGATGAGTCGGTCCGTCTTCGTTGGTCGCTTCGGCGTTTGGCTGGAGCTCACCGGGCCATCCTCGATCTAGGTGGCCAATGTACCTGGGCAGGGTCGGCAGACCAAGAATCGACGGCCTCTGTGGCCAAAAAACCACATCATCGAATCGCCTTCGCGCCGTATAGCCCGTGCGCTTCGATGTACGCGCGCACGGAAGGCTGCAGAGCAATCGCTCGACCGGCGAAGTCGGCCCGAACGGCGGAGGAACTGATCTCGTCGAGGGCCGGCGGGTCCTCGGCGGCGGGAACCGAAGTGCTCACCCCTGGCCGGGGAACGGCCAAGATGGCCACCATCTTCAGCAGAGCCTCGCTCTCTTTCCAGCGGCCCTCGAGAAGATCGCGGTACGTGTCGGCCCCTAACAGAAGCGCGAACGCGACGCCGGGGTGGTCGTCGCGAAGAAATCGAACAACATCGATGGTGCCCGGCACCGCGCGGGCATCGCGCACCGCAAACGCTTCCGCCACCGTCCGTTCCGTATCGAGCACCCGCACTCGAGCCGAGAGGTGGGGCAGGTGTTCGAAAGCCAGCTTGGCCATGGCCATCCGATGCTCGAACGAGGCCATGTCCCGTTTGGCCCGAAATGCGTGGCGGTAGACGGGCAGCACCCAGACCTCATCCGGCCCTTCCCCGTCCCAGGCCTCGAGCCGAGCTCGGGTGGCCGCCCACCGCACCAAACCGGCGTGGCCGCCGAGCCCGGTCGGTGGGTTGGCCGACAGCCCGAACACGACCACGCGTTTCATCGCCGCTTCTCGGCCGGAGCGATCTCAGACCGTCGCGCGCGCCGCGCGATCCCTCTCCGCGTCTTCCTTCATGTGACACTTCTTGTACTTCTTGCCCGAGCCGCACCAGCAGGGGTCATTGCGTCCGGGTCGCTTGCGGGGACTCTTGGCCTGCGCGTTCTTGTCGGTGGACGCCACTGCGTCGGCGTTCTCCTGATCCGCGCCCCCCTGGAGTCGGGCCGCGCGCTGCAGCGCCGCCGCCGCCTGACGCTGTCGCTGCTCCTCGCGGACGACTTCCTCGGCCGACATCAGCTGCAGATGGAACAGCTCGGCGGCCGTATTGTGGTCGACCTCCCGCATCATCGAGATAAACAGCTGGTGTCCCTCACGCTTGTACTCGATCTTCGGATCGCGGTTGCCGTAGCCCCGAAGCCCGATGCCGTCGCGCAGGTGGTCCATCTGCGTGAGGTGGTCCTGCCAGTGGCGGTCGATTTGGCGCAGGTACAGCTGCCGGAGGAGGAACCGCCAGACCGGCTCCTGGACCTTGGCCGTGGCCGGGAGCTGGTCTTTGGGGATAAGCGACTCGTCGACCACCACAAAGTCTTGGCCGAGCTCCTTTTGGCGCTTCTTCCACCGCACCTCGACCTTCTCGAACACGAACATGGTGAGGTCGTCGAAGCGGGCGATGGTCTCCGGGATCTGGAGCTGGACGGCGAACAGCCCTTTGATCTTTTGCTCGACGCCTTTGAGGTCCCAAGTATCGGGCGCCATCTTGGGCGGGCAGGACGTCTCGCAGACGTAGAGGACGACCCGCTCGACGAGGTCGAGCATCTCTTCTTCCATCGGGTCGTCGCCGAGGATCTGACGGCGCAGACCATAAACGGTCTTACGCTGCAGATTCATGACGTCGTCGTACTCGATCAGGTTCTTGCGGATGTCGAAGTTGTGTCCTTCGACCCGCTTTTGGGCGTTCTGGATCGACTTCGTCACCATCCGGGACTCGATGGGGACGTCGTCCTCCATACCGAGCCGCTCCATCATCCCCTTGAGCCGGTCGCCCATGAAGATGCGCATGAGGTCGTCTTCCAGCGACAAGAAGAACAGCGAGGAGCCCGGGTCCCCCTGACGGCCCGCGCGACCTCGCAACTGGTTGTCGACGCGCCGCGACTCGTGGCGCTCGGTCCCGCAGACGTGGAGCCCGCCGGAGTCGAGGACCTTCTGCTTCGCCTCGGAGCAGATCTCACTGAAATGTGCGAGGTGTTTGGCGTACGACTGAATGATCCCGTCGACCCACTTCGTCGCTTCGGCCCGTGCGGACGCCTGAACGCTCTCGTAGCCAGCGTCTTCGCCATTGTCTCGAGCTTCGGTCAGCTGCCGGTCCCGAAACTTGTCGGTATAGTCCGATGTGACCATCTCGCGGGGGATCGACTCCGGAGAGCCGGTCAACCACCGAAACTCGGCCAGGATCTCCTGATGGCGAGCGGCGTCTTCATGGGCGTCGCCGAGCTGCTCTTTGGCCACCTCGGCCCGCGCGAGGTACTCCGGGTTGCCCCCGAGGAGGATGTCCGTACCTCGACCGGCCATGTTCGTGGAGATGGTCACCGCACCGAGTTGGCCGGCCTGAGCGATGATTTCACCTTCCTGCCGGTGGAACTTGGCGTTGAGGGTGACGTGGGGAATCTTGTTCCGCTTCAGGAGGCGGCTGATGACCTCCGACTTGTCGACGTTCTTGGTGCCCACCAGCACCGGCTGGCCGTTCGCGTGGCGGTCTTTGATGTCGGTAACCACCGCGTTAAACTTTTCGGCTTCGGTCTTGTAGATGAGGTCGTCCTCATCGGCGCGAACCATCGGCTTGTTCGTGGGGATGACCACGACCTCGAGCTTGTAGATCTTGTCGAACTCTTCGGCCTCGGTGTCCGCGGTACCGGTCATGCCCGACAGCTTGTCGTACATCCGGTACAGGTTCTGATAGGTGACCGTGGCCAGGGTGACGTTCTCGCGCTGGATTTTCACCCCTTCTTTGGCTTCGATGGCCTGGTGAAGGCCATCGGACCACCGACGCCCCTCCATGGTGCGGCCGGTATGCTCGTCGATGATCAACACCTCGCCCCGATGGACCAGGTAGTCGACGTCACGCTTGTAGCAGGCATGGGCCTGCAGGGCCTTGGAGACGTGGTGGAACCACTCGGTGTTCTCGGGCGAGAACAGATTGCCCATCCCTAGCAGCTGCTCGATCCGGTCGGTTCCCTCGTCGGTCAGCATCGCAGACTTCGACTTCTCGTCGACCGTGTAGTCCTGCTCGGGCCGCATCTTGGCGACCGCCTTGTTGACGGTCATGTACTTGTCCGCCGACTCCTCGGCCGGACCGGAGATGATGAGCGGGGTTCGGGCCTCGTCGATGAGGATCGAGTCGACCTCGTCGATGATCGCATAGTTCAGTCCGCGACCCTGAACGTAATCCTGCAGGCTGAACTTCATGTTGTCGCGCAGGTAGTCGAAACCGAACTCGGAGTTGGTGCCGTAGGTGATATCGCAGCCGTATTGCGACTGCTTGTGGGCGTCGTCGTAGCCGTGAACGATGGTCCCCACGCTCAGGCCCAAGAAACGATGGATCTTGCCCATCCACTCGGCGTCTCGATTCGCCAGGTAGTCGTTGACGGTGACGATATGAACGCCTTTGCCGGTCAATGCGTTGAGGTACGCGGGCAAGGTCGCGACCAGGGTCTTACCTTCACCGGTCCGCATCTCCGCGATGCGCCCCGAGTGAAGCACCATGCCGCCGATCAACTGAACGTCGAAGTGACGCATCTTGAGCACTCGCCACCCGGCCTCCCGGGTGACCGCGAACGCCTCGACCAAGATGTCGTCGAGGCTGGCCCCGTTATCGATCTTCTGCTTGAGCTCCCCCGTCTTCGCCTGCAGCTGGGCGTCGGTCAGCGGCTTGATGGTGGGCTCGAGCGCATTGATGGCCGCGACCTTAGGCTGCAGCTTGCGGAGCTCACGCTCGTTTTTGGTAGGAAATATGTTGGATAGAAATCCCATCAGGCAGGCCTAACTCGAACTCCGAGACCACCGTTGGCCGGTGCCCTCAGTACAATGGCGGTCTTATGGATACCCCATCCGGTTCGTCAAGAACCGGCTTGTCGGAGGCCAGACGTGTCGCAGCTCGTGGCTATTCCAACAGGAAGCGGGCCGGGTCTTGGGGAACGCCTTTGAGGCGAATCTCGTAGTGCAGGTGAGGACCCGTCGAACGGCCGGTATTGCCCACCGCCCCGATGACTTCCCCTCGGGTGACCTTCTGGCCGACCTTGACGTCGATGCGGGAGAGGTGGGCGAAACGCGTCGTGAGACCGTTGATGTGTTCAATCTCGATGGTCTCACCGTACGCCCCTTTGGTCCCCGCCGTGATCACCGTCCCGTCCGCGGTCGCCATCACGCGAACCCCGATCCCCGCCGAAAAGTCGATCCCCGCGTGGAGCTGAGGAAGACCGGTGAACGGATCAACCCGCATGCCGAACCCCGACGTCATGTAACCGAGCGTAGGACGGCGACTGGGAATGGAGGCGAGCAGCGTCCGTTGCCCCTTCAGGTATGCGCTCAAGCGAGCGACCGATTTTTGAGCCTGCCTCGCATCCAGCTCGGCCTGCACCAGCCGACCCGAGACCAGGCTGGCCGCCTCTTCCGCATTCTCGCCGAGCAGGTCGCGCCGGAGTCGATTGGCCGCCTTGGCCGCGCCCCGCTGCCCGTTCTTCGCGGCGTTACCGACCGGACCGATGGCCAGGTTGCGGGCGGGGTCGGACACCATGGTCATCTTTCGCAGCCGACCCTCGAAAGACTTGATGGTCTCGACCGAAGTCGTGAGCTGGTCAATCCGGGCATCCAGGGAGGCGATTCTCTCTTTGAGCTGCGCGTTCTCGCGATCGAGAATCACCGACGCCGATTTGTCGAAGTACTGGATCACATTGCCGGATACCGACGCCACGGCGACCAGGAACACAATCACCACCGCGGTCAGCGCAACATTGATCGACCGCCTGGCGACCCGCAGGCGCTTAACCTCGGCCCCCGCGGTTTCCGGCATGATCATCAGGGTGAAATGCCTGGATGTCCTCTGCCCCATGACTGCTCCGCCGCGCCCTACGCTATACGATCCGTGACCAGGAGCAAGCTCGCATCGCTCGCGGAGAGGGCGTCTGACCTTGGGATCGGCAACATTCGCGCGACGTTAAACGTCTGCGGCCGGCCCGTGCCAAGTGTTTCTCGGCCTACTCCTCGCCGTTCACGTAGAGCACAACAACGGTGATGTTGTCGTCTCCGCCGCGTTCGTTGGCCAGCGCTACCATCGCCTTAGGCGCGTCCCTCAAGAAGTTGTTCATGAGCACGTCTCGTATTTCCTGATTTGAGACGAGGTTCGCCAAACCATCACTACACAGTACGTACAGGTCGCCCTCTTGAGTGGGGACCACCATGGTGTCGACCGCAACGTCCTCCTCGAACCCGACCGACCGCGTGATGATGTGTTTGAAACGGCTCATTCGAGCCTGTTCGGGAGTAATCAAGCCCGCCTTCAGCTGTTCGTTGACGAGGGAGTGATCCTCGGACAGCTGCTCGATCCGGCCGTCTCGGACCAGGTAGGCGCGGCTGTCGCCGACGTGGCCAAAGAAGGCGAAGCTATCGACGAAGGCCACCCCGGTGACGGTGGTCCCCATTCCCTGGAGCTCCGGCACCTCCTGAGCTTTGTTGTAGATGGCCGCGCACGCTCGCTTCACCGCCTTCGGCAGCATCATCAAGGCAGGGTGCTGCTCGATGGGCCCCTTGAACGGCTTGCCGTTCACGACGTCGGATCGCTCGCCTTCCACCGAGGACTTGATGGTTTCGACCGCGAGCGCGGACGCCATCTCTCCGCCCAGATGGCCGCCCATGCCGTCGGCAACGACGTACAACTGCTGGTCATCGTCGACCAGATAGCTGTCTTCATTGTGATCCCGACGCATGCCGACGTCGGTCAATCCAAAGGACAGTATTTTCAGCTGGCGTTCGGCCACGGCGCCTGGGCTAGGAATATAGGCAGAGCCCTGGGGGCATTTCAACGGAACAACCAGCGAACACCTCAACGTTCGTAACAATCACGTCGCCGCATTGACCGACCTCACTGCAAACGCGGCACCGGCGCGACCTCGCCGATGGCCGACCAGCGGCTGGCTCGGCTTCTCATCTCCTTGGCCAGACTCCTCGTCGCGCGGGTGATCTCCAGCCCGCCCAGCATCCGCGCAAGCTCCGCAACCTGCTCTTTGGGGGCCAAACGGGTCACTGCGGTCACCGTCCGGCGTCCGACGGTCGCCTTCTCTACCTGAAAATGGGTGTCCGCGAACGCCGCGACCTGGGGAAGATGCGTCACCGCGATCACCTGGGTTCCGGTGGCCACGGCACGAAGCTTGGCCCCGATCACCTCCGCCACCGCCCCCCCGATGCCTGTATCAATCTCATCAAAAACGTACGTCGACGCCTGGCTTCGGTCGGCGAGCACGTTTTTCAGCGCCAGCAGGAGCCGACTCATCTCGCCCCCTGACGCAATGCGCCTCAGCGCTCGCAGCGGCTCGCCCGGGTTCGGACTGATCCGTAACTCGCCGGTCTCAGCGCCACGGGGACCGATCGGGTGTACGGGGGAAAGGCGGAAGTCGACCCGCGACTTTTTCATCGACAGCTCCACCAGCTCCCGCTGAATGGCGTCAGCCAGCGCTCTACGCGCGCCCCGCCGCCCTTCGCTCAGCGTCGCCGCCGCCGCCTCGAGTCGAGCCCGCTGGCCGTCGAGGCGGGCCGCAAGGTCGCTCGACCCCGCCTCGACATCGGCGAGCCCGCCCAGCTCGTCGCTCATCGCAGCATAGGCCGACAGGACGTTGGCGATGTCGCCCCCGTATTTCCGGGCCAAACCCTTGAGGACCTGAAGCCGATCCTCCACCGCCTCCAGGCGAGCGGGGTCCGGATCGATCCGCCCCTGGTATCGCGCCAGCCCTCGGGCGAGGTCGTCGAGCTCCGCCGAGACCGCGTCCATGGTGGTGACCATCGGGCCCAGGTCGTCATCGAGGGACGCCAGTCGCGCGAGGGTCCGCTGAACCTGGCCAACAACTTCGACGACCGCACCCTCCCCCGAATAGAGTGCAGTCTCGGCAGTCTGAACCCCCAACGTGAGGTCGGTCTGATGTCGCAGCCGTCGCGCCTCGCTCTGGAGCTCTTCGAGCTCGCCCACCTTGGGCGTCGCCCGTTCGATCTCCAAGACCGCCTCCCGAAGCGTCTCCATTCGGAGTCGCTTCTCGGTGTCGTCTCGCAGGCGGTCGGCCAGCTTCGACTCGAGGGCTCGAACCTCCCCGTGAAGACCCTCCACCTCCGCCCTGTTCGGCCCCAGATCGCCGAAGGCATCGAGCGCGTCGAGGTGAGCCTCGGGATCGAGAAGCGACACATGTTCGTGTTGGCTGGTGATGTCGAGGACACCTCGCATGACCTTGGCCAGCATGCCGACGGTCGCCAGCTGGCCGTTGAGCTGAACTCGACCGCGCCCGCCTTTGCTGACCACCCGCCGCACCAGTAGCTGGCCGTCCGCCGCCGAAACCCCCAGCTCCTCGAGGCGCGCTATCACCGGAGGCTCCAAGCCCTCGAACAGGGCCTCGACGATCGCCTCGGACGCGCCGGTCCGAACCACGTCGGATTGCGCACGAGCGCCGAGAATCAACGACAACGCGCCGACGAGCACCGACTTACCGGCGCCGGTCTCGCCCGTCAGGACGTTGAGGCCAGGACCAAAATCAAGCGTGATTCGATCTACCAGCGCGAGGTCTTGGAGCATCAGGTGACTGATCATCTGTACACCACTGAACATATATGGCGGACGGAGAATCGTCTACCCCCAAAAAAAACGGAGGGCCAACGCGCGGGTCGGCGCGCCGCTACGACCGGAGCGGCGCGCGCTCAGCGGACGAGCTGGGGACGAAGGGAGACGGTGCGGTCCTTGACCAACACCTGAAAGCGAACCGCGCGGCAGCCATGACGGTCGAGCAGACTCTCCTCGCTGTTGCGCAGCTTGGTGCGGAAGCCGTCGTAGGACAGGTTTTCGACGGACTCCCCGAGCTCGACCTTCGATCGGACAAACTCTTGGTACACGGATCGGTAGTGCACCTCGTCGAACGGCGCGGGCCCTAGGACCGGCGGTTGCGGCGCGGGGCCGACCCCACTCGGCGGTTGCACGGCCTTCATTTTGGGCACCGAAGGGTTGCGCCATGGGTCGCGCTCCGACCGCGGCTGATCATCGGTGGCCGCGCCGGGCAAGGCCACAGGGGAATTCGGAATCTCAGGCCCGCCGAGGTCGTCGGACAAGATCGCTGGCCGCCTGGAGCTCGGCACTGCGCGGCTGGGTTGCTCATAGCTGGCCGCGGGCGGGAGCGGCTCGAGAGGCATAGGCACGTCTTTCGGCATCGGAAGATCCGAGTCTCCGTAGGCAGACCCGGAGGCGCTCGGGGACGCGCCAAAAGAATCGACGGCCCCTCGCCGCTGCGCTTCGGCCCGCTGGGCCGCCTGAATCTCGGGTGGAACCGGTCCCTTGGGGGTCGGGAGGTCCGTCCGCTGCTCGACCTCGGGCTTCGGGGGCGGGGCCGCGAAAGCCGCTTTGGCGAGATCGTTGAACGGCGTCGGTTCCCGAAAATTGCCCCCGGTCTCCGGAGGGGTAAACGGTGAAGGTGTCCCGCGCTCCGGTAAAGGCTCGAAGCGGTCGTCGAAACCTTCATCGCCGACGATGCTCGGCGCCAGGGGTGGATCCCTAGGCGCAGGGTGGGACGGCGGGGTCTCCCGTTCGAAGCCCGTGCCTGACGCACGCCTCGCCGGCTCCATGTCGTTAGGCTCCGCGAGCTCGGCGCCCGACGGCGAGACCTCGGACTGGGCCGGCGAAGCAAACGCAGCGGGCTGGAGAAGATCACCCGATACGAACTCCGCGGGATCCACCGACGGCGGCATTCGGGCAGGCAGCGCGATCGCTTCCCCCGCCCCATCGCCTTGGAGGTGGTAAGACGTGCTGCTCATCGAGCCCTGCATCGTCTCGTCCAACGACTCATCGTCATCGGGATCGTCGGCAAACACGTCATCCGCGGGGTTGTACGCGGACGGGGTCGGCGGCGGGGCGCTCGAGAACGCCGCATCGAACGTGGACCCGACGCTGGCCGGCTCGGCCGAGGCCGCCGCGTACCCGTGGTTCGAATGGGCGTCGTAGGGGGGCTCGTAAGGCGGTGGATGAGGATCCAGCCCGACGTCTCGGTGAGGCTCGGGCTCGGGCGGGCGAGCGTCGAAGTTCAGGTTGAGGCCTGATGCCCGGGCCGGCGCGGCTTCGTAGTCCGCGTCGCGGGGATCGGGATCCGGGACCGGCGGCAGGTCCGGTGTGGGTTCGAACGCGGGCTTGGCGGGTATCGGCGGCCGAACCGGCGACCCCGGCGATGCCCCCAGCGCCACCGCGGCCACGGCGACGAGAACCGAACAGACCCCGAGCAGGATCAGCAGCAGCTTGAAGTGCGCGGTCACGCTCAGCGCGGTCGGCACCTCGAGGGCGGCGATCGCCACCACCGACAACGGCCCGCGCCCGTCGTGCTCGAGCGGCAGGCTCGCCACGCGATACTCGGCGCCGCTGAGCTCGACGATCCCGTCGTCGCCGAGGGTCGACACGCGCTCGCTCATCTCCTCGGAGACGGTCCCGAAGATCGGCTTACCCTCGTAGCGCACGGCGATCGACGCGCCAGAGGGCACGTTCTGCATGAGCGCGGCCTGATTGTCGGCCCTGAGCGCGATGCTCAACACCACCGCCCCGATGATCTCTCGCTCCCCGATCGGCGCCGCGGCCACCATCTGGACCTGATCGCCCAGGCGCTGGACGATCGTCGCGACCCGGCCCTGGAGCGCAGCTTGGGCGGCCCGCGACGACGGCAGCTCGGGCGCCGACTCGCCATCGATCACCGGATCGCCGCGCGCATCGAGAATGGTGACCTCGGCCCCCGAACCCGACATCACCGCCACCGCGGCCGCGGCCCGGGTCAGGCTCTCCGTGCGTCGATTTCGGCTGACCGAGTCGCCCAGATCTCGGATCGGTGCCGTCACCGCGGCGATGCGAACGACGTTGCGAAGCGCCTCGCGTCGCGCGTTCCATTCGGAGGCGATCCGCAGGGCGGACGCCGAGGCCTCCGCTCGCGCCGCCCGAACCAGTTGAGCGTCAGCGACCGGCGCCATCAGGCTGTCGGAGCTCAGATAGGCGACGGCGTACAGCGCCACCAGACCGAGACCGACCTGGAGCATCCTTATGGACCGCATCCTTCAGGTTCCTCCCGCTTGCCCACTTCGATGGGTACCGGTCCGTTTCGCCGCCATCCTCGCCGTCCCCCTCGGCCCGTGCCGCACTGGTCCCGCAGTTGTACCCGATCCGCAAGGCGGCGCCCATGCGGCGCCCCGAACCGTTGAAGCCCCGGACCGTCTTCGTCTACGACTGGATCGAGAAGCCGAGCTTGCTTCGAATGGACAGGTACTCCTCGCTGACGGCAAACGACAGCAGATCCCGGACTTCCTCGACCTGTCCGATCGTCTCCTTCGCCCCGTCCGCGTCCCGCCATAGCGGCCGGATCTCAGGATGCGCTCGGACAATGTGACGGACGGCGACCTCGAGATCGTTCGTGACGACGAGACCGGCGCGATTGCCCGAGTTGTAGGCCGCCTTTCGGTGCTTGCTGACGTCGACGTGGGTTTTGAAGAGACCTTTGCCCACCACCTCGAGATCCCGCCGAGCTCGGGTGGACAGACTGCGGACCATGGTGCGGGTCATCGCGTCGAGACGGCTCGAATCGACGGGCACCGACGCGCCGGGATTCGCCATCTTCGCCACCGCCCACAGGATCGTCTCCAGCTCGGGGTCGGGGATCCGGTCGAGCAGATGGTGACCACCTCGCAAGCGTTCCAGCTGGCGGGCGAGCAGAAACCGCTGGTCCTTGTCTTGGATGCGCAATGCCACGTTCGAACCCACGATGAGGGACGGCGGTTTGGTGTTCTCGATGAACAGACCGAGCTCGTGTTTCTTCGTCAGGAGCAGCTCGAACGGCGGCGCCCCGAGCACGTCGGCGAGCTCCGCCGACAGGTGCTTCATCGGGTTGTGGGACCGCTGCCCCTGTTGGTCGGCGCGACGTTTCTCGAGCTCGTACGGGGCAAGATCCCCCGGATACAGCTTCGACAGCTCCTGGCCGAGGATCGCCAGCACCTCCCGGATCGCTCCCCGCTCCGAAGGGTGAACGAGCAGCCGCTCGTGGTCTCGGTCGGTGAGCTCCCCGAACGCGCGGGGCGCCACCCGGCTTTTGTGCTCGTGATAGTACAGGTCTTCGTCCTGCTGCTGCGCGCGGAGAAGGACCAAGACCTCGGCCGTCACGAACGCTTTGTCGTGCTGGCCCAGACGCTCGAACATCCGATGCATCTCCCGGTAGCTGGCCACCCGGAACGGGTCGAGCTTGAGCAGCTGGCGGTGGGCGGCGACCGCCTGCGGATAGGAGTCCGGGTCTTTGGCGAACAACCGAGCGAGGTGCTCCAGCGCCGGCGCCGAGTCCGGCTGCGCCTCGAGCGCGTACTTGAGGGCGTTGATGGCCCGGGTATCGTCGTGGATGCGGTTCTCGAAGACGTCGGCCATCTTCAAGTGAAGAGGCGCCGCCATGTGTTTGTCTTCGGGAGGCAAGAGCCGGACGTAGTTGGCGGTGACCTCGGCCAGTGAGTGCCAGTCGCCCTCTTGTTCGTAGAGCCCGGTCAGCTTCATCACCGCGTCGGCGTTGTTGGCCTCGATCTCGAGCACCTTTCGATAGGCGAGAATCGCGTTCGGGCGCTCGCCAGCGCCGTCGGCGTAGACCCCGCCGAGCTCCATGAGGGTCGAGACCTTCGCTTCCGGTCGGGGCTCGGCCTCCGCCAGCCGCAACAGAACGTTGACCGCGGAACCCCAGTCTTCCGCCGTTTGGTACATCGTCGCCAACCGCCGTAAGCACTCGGTATCGCCCGGGCTGGCCTGAAGCGCGGCCTGGAACGACTGCACGCTCTTCACGAGGTCTTTTCGGTGCTCCTGGTAGATGATGCCCAGAGACTTCAACGCGTTGAGGTGCGCATCGGAGTCCTGGGTATTGGCCAGGGTCCGGTGAAAGATGTCGATCGCCTCGTCCCAACCCTCGCGCTTGAAGGCCAGGGGTCCGAGCCGGATCAGGGCGGCGGGATTCGACTCGTCGCGGGCCAGCACCTCGCGGTACAGGTTCACCGCCGAGTCTATGTCTTGCAATCGATCCTGCGTGATCTCCGCCGCCGTCTCCAGCAGCTTGGCTTGCTCGACCTTATCTTCGACCGCGCCCGCGCGCCGCTGCAGCAGCTCGAGCATCGGGTGCCACGCTTCTCGCTCCAGGAAGATCGCCTCGAGTCGGTTGAACGCCCCGACGTGGTCCGGCGCCCGCGACAGCACCATCTGGTACGTTTCCACCGCGCCCGAGATGTCGCCGAGGCCGTCCTGCCGAACCCGCGCCGCCTCGAACAACACCTCTTTGGCGTGGGAGACATCCGCGCTGACCGAGCCTTCCGCCTGCAGGGTCTCGAGGATCGTCTTCTTGTCGTCCTGACGTTCGGCGATTCGACGGCGCCCGTGGAGCGCGGGCAGATAGTGAGGATCGATGTCCAGGGCCTGGTCGTACAGGTCGGCCGCCTGGTCGTCGCGTTCGAGCCGGTTCTCCGCCACTTCGGCGGCCCGAGTGTAGAGCACGACCTGGCGGTCCTTGTTGGTGGTGAGGATCGCGTCGCGGTGGTACAGCGCCACCAGACCGTCCCAGTTTCGGGAGCGCAGGTACGCGAGTTCCAAAGCCTTCAGGGCGACCGGATGATCGGGCACCGTCTCCAGCGCGAGCCGGTAGTGCTCGGCCCCGGACTCCGGGGGATCGAGCTGCGTCTCCTTCATCACCGCGATCCGGATCTGTCTCGCCGCGTAAAGGCGAGGATCGGTTTCGTGTTGGGCGAGCGCGGTCGACACCGCCGTCGCCCGCCGCCAATCCCGCCGCGCAACGCTGATCCGCTCGAGCTGGCTGAGGATCGTCACCCGATTCGGCTCGAGCTCGAGGGCGCGCTCCAGGCTCTCGGCGGCGCTGTCGAGGTTACCGAGCTTGTCCCCCGCGACCTCGGCGCTCCGAACGAGGATCGCGGCTTTGGTGTGATCGTCTCCGGTGTGGTCGTAGGCGGTCTTCAGCGCTCGAGACAGCGCGTTCCACAGGCCCGCCGCCGAGTAGATCCGCACCAGACCGCGGATCGCGGCGTCGAAGTCGTGTCCGAGGCGCAGGACCTCCTGGTAGACCTCGGCCGCCTGGTCTGCCCGATCCAGCCGCTCTTCGCACAGCTCGGCGATCCGGAGCAGCGTCGCGGCGCGCTCAGCGGGACTATCGACGGAGTCGGCCTCCCGCCGCAGCACTTCGACCAGCAGCTCGTTTTCGCCGCGCTGGGCGTGGAGTTCGGCCAACGCGCGCAGTGCCGGGAGGTTCACCGCGTCTTTCTCGAGCACCTCCTGCAGAAGCTCGATCGCCTTGCCTTCGTCGTTCTGCTGGTCGAGGGCGACGTCGACCATTCGAAACAGCAGCGCGATCTTTCGCTCGTTGGACTCCGTGGCGTCCAGCTCCCGCCGATACATGCCCAGCAGCGACTCGCTTTGGCCGGTCTCGGCGTAAAGGACCCCAACGCTCCGCAGGGCGGGCAGATAACCGGGATCGAGGTTCAGGACCTCTTCGTACCGTTCGATCGCCTTTTCGTTCTCGGCCAGATGGTTCTGGAGAATGACGCCGGCGCGATAGTTGAGCTGAACCAACGCTCGGGGCTCGGTGGTGAGGGCGATCTCTCGCTCGAGAAACTCGAGCATCGCGGGATACCGCTCCTGTTTTTCCGTAAGCCGAACCAGATTTCGAATCGCTCCGATGTGCTCCTCGCGAACGGTCAGCATGCGCTCGTAAGCGGAGGTCGCGGCATCGAGGTTTCCGGCCTTCTCCTCGGCCAACTGACCGATCCGCGCCAGCAGGAACAGCTGTTGGTCCGGATCGGACGCGTACTTCAGTTGATCCTCGAGCAACTGTACCAGCTCCGCCCACGAGCCGCTGGCGGTGTACAGGGCCTCGAGCTGGTCCCACGCCGGCTGATACTCGGGCTGGACCGCGAGCAGGGCGAGGAGCGCCGCGATCGCGCCGTCGGTGTCGTTCAGGCGCCCCGCCCGCAGCTCGGCGAGCTTGAACAGCTGACTGATCTTGGCCGCGGTGTCTTTTTCGGTCTCCGCTTCCCGGCGGAAGAGGTCCGCGAGCGCCGACCATCGCTCCGTCTTGCGGTACAGGCGGCCGAGGGCCTGGCGCGCGGGCAGATAGCTCGGCATCAGGGCCACGGCCTCTTCGAAGGCGACGATCGCATCGTCGATCAGCTCCAGCTCGTCTTCGAGGATCGTGCCCAGACGAGACAGGATCGGCACCCGCTCCCGGGGTTCGGTCGTGACCTCCGATTCGCGCCGCAGAACCTTCACCACCTCGTCCATCCGGTCGTTCTGGGCGTACAGCCGCTCGATCTCCTTCAGGATGACCAGCTCGTCGGGCGCCCCTTCGAGGGCCTTCAACAGGATCAACAGCGCCTGCTCGGGGTCGTCTTTGCGGTCGTGCAGCACCCGTGCTGCGGCGACGAGGTGTTGCGCGGCAATCCGGGGCTCTTCCGTCAGCTCCGCGGCCCGAGACAGAACCTCGACGTAGTCGTCCCAGCGCTCGGTCTGCAGGGTCAGCCGGCGCATGGCCTCGAGGGCCACCGCGTTGCCTTCATCGACCTCCAGGATCTCTCGGTAGTGGCGGATGGCGGCGTCGGGGTCGTCGAGCCGATCTTCGGACAGCTGGGCCGACGTCAACAGGAGCGGGAGTCGACGCTCCGGCTTTTGCGCCACCGACAGCGCCCGCTGATACAGCTCGTACAGCGGCTCGTGCTCCTTGCGATACAGGTGGAGGCGTTCGAGGGCGTTCAGCGCCAGCGGCTCCGCCGACCACGCCTCGAGGGCGGCCCGAAAGGCGCGTTGCGCTTCGTCGGGATTGTTGAGCTTGTCCTCGAGGATGGAACCCTTTTCCGCAAACAGGGTCGCCCGACGTTCATCGGACCGCGCGCCCTCGATTTCGTACCCGATGATCTGAACGACCATGGCCCAGTTCCCGACCTCGGTGAACAGCCGGCGGGACGCGTGAAGGACGGACGGATTGCGAGGATCGAGGTTGAACGCCTTCTGGTAGGCGCTGGCCGCCTGTCGAGGCTGTCCGAGCTCCTCTTCGTAGATGCGACCGACCTCCATGAACAAAGGCGCGCCGGCTTTCTCGCTGCCCAGCGCGGCGGCTTCGCGCTCGTAGGCTTGGATCATCTGATGCCAGCGATCCGCGACCGCCCCCGTCACCGGCGTGAACGGCGTTCCCTCGCGCGGGTCGCCGGGCATGGGAAGCTCGGGCAACTGAGACGTGTCGACGACCCGTTCGAACTCGCCTGTGATCGGAAGCGAACGCGCCTTCTCGGCGTGCGCCGCTTGCTCCGCGGTGGTCGACGAAGACGGCGCGAGGGGGTCGGAGAGCGTCTGATCCGCGCCATTCTCGGGAACGCCAAAACCGAGATCGAGCCCGTCGAGCGGAACGCCGGTCGCGGGCGGATTGGTCTCCGACCCGTGGCTTTCCGACGAGGCAAGGACCTCGGACCCCGCTTTGTCTTGCACGCCTGCCATACGGGCCGGGTTCTAGCACGGGCCCTGGAGCGGGACCAGAATGGAGGGCGGCCCATGGGCGCAGATTTCCCCAAGCATTCTGGGAGCTTGTGACTCCTAACGCCGACCGGTCGTTTCCATGAAGCGATCCGCGAGACGTTGCCCCCGCTCCACCCCTCGCACCGCGTGGCCGGCCGCGAGCAGCGCCTGAAGCACCTCGTTACTCACCGCGTCGACCCGGTCCGCGTGCCGGACCTCGACCGTCACCGTCACCCCGTCCGCCTCGAGGGCGACCCTTCGGACCCCGGCCCCCGCACGCAGGCCCGTGATCACCGGATCGTCGGGCGAAATGGCCTGGGCGAGCACCACGGACAGACGTTGGCCCGTGCCTTTGACCTCGTCCATGGTCCCCACCTCGACCAGCACCCCGCGGTCGAGAATCCCGGCGTGCGTACATAGACTCTCCACCTCCGACAGGTCGTGACTCGACAGCACGATGGTGCGATCTCCGTGCAGGGTCTCAATCAGCGACCGCAGTTCGAGGGCGGTCCGCGGGTCGAGGCCCGACGTGGGCTCGTCGAGCACGATGACCTCATCGCCGCCCACCAACG
>JANQQN010000532.1 GCA_028289325.1 Myxococcota bacterium
CTTATCGAGACCGCGAGCGGGACCCTCACCGTCCGCATCTCGAACGGGGGCGCCATCGCGCTCATCGACGCGCAGGGCCGGACGATCAACGTCGAAGCGACGGACATTCGCACCCTCACCGGGGTCGTCCATCAGATCGATAACGTCCTTCTGCCCGCGCCGAGCATCCCTGACGACCTCGTCGAGCTCGCGACCGAGGGGGGCCTGACTCAGCTCGTCGATCTCGCGGCTCGGGTCGGGCTCGCCGATGCGCTGCGGGGACCGGGACCGCTGACGGTGTTCGGCCCCACCAACGCTGCATTTCACGCGCTGCACGTCAACTTCTCGCACGTGTCCGACGACGTCATCGCGAACATCCTGCTGCAGCACGTGGTCGGTCGTGATGTTCCCAGCAGCGAGGTGCTGACCAGCCCGACCTTGACCACTCTCGCCAACCTTCCCCTCGTCGTCGAAGCACAGCGGACCCCGATCACCATCGGAGGTGCGCCGCTGTCGTCGACGTTGGACCTGCTCGCCGGCAACGGCCGGGCGCACGTGATGGACGCGGTCATCGTCCCCCCCACGATCGTCGAGGTCGCTGAAAAGCAGCTGCCGACGCTGTTCGCCGCGCTCGGCGCGACCCATCTCGTGGGTGCGGTCAGCCCCAACACTCTGGCCGGCGCCAGCCCGATCACCGTGTTCGGTCCTACCGATGAGGCGTTCGAAGCGCTCGGCATTTCCCTGGCCCACCCGCCGCGCGGGCTGTCGGCGATCCTCCGCTATCACGTGGTTCCGGGGCAGCTGCTGGCTGCCGACCTCACCGACGGACGGGTGCTGCACACGGCGCACGGCGACACTTTGACGGTGGATGTCGATGCGGAGGGTCGAGTGTTTCTGCTCGACGCCTTCGGGCAGCGAATCCGGATTCAGACGACGGACATCCGGACGCTGACCGGCGCCGTTCACGTCATCGACGGGGTCCTTCTGCCCCACTGATCTGCGACCGGTCAGCCGCCAGCGGGCCGACTTCGGCCGGCGGCTGACCGGGTCTTGCCCTCGTCCTCCTTCGCGTCGCCGCCGAGCCCTACGGATCCATGGCCGCGCGTCGAGCCGCGGCGCGAACCGTTTGTAGATTGTTTCGGCTGGTGATGGTTTCTTCGTGCGCCGGTCCCTTGCTGGATTCCAAGAGCGCAAGCTCTCTTTCGAAGTACGGGATGGCTTCTCCCGCCCGTCCCAGTTCCACCAGGGCTTGGGCCAGATTCCAGAGGTCGGGGCCGACCTGGGGATGCTTGTCCCCGAGTCGGCGCTCGGTTCGCTCCAGCGATGCGCGCAGCAGGGGCTCGGCCCGCTGGGGATCGTGCGCCTCGAGGAGCCGCTGACCGAGCCGAGATACGATGCTCCACGACCGCGTCGTCGAGACGTGGGCGGGACCCAGGAGCGACTCGTGCAGCCGTCCCGCGCGCAGGGCCAGTTCGGCCGCCTCGTCGTAGTGACCGCGAGAAGCGGCGCAGGCCGCGAGTGACTGCACGGCGTTGGCGGCGTCGGCGCTATCGGGGCCGAGCTCCCGCTCGGCGATGGCCAGGGCCCGGCGGGCCAGCGCGTCCGCGGGCTCCGGCTCGTTGCGGCGAAGGTGGAGGTTGGCCAGCGCCACGAGGGCGGTGATCAGGTGGGGGTGATCTCGACCGAGGTGCTCATCGATAAGGTCGATGGACTCGCGGTAGGCCTCCTCGGCCTCCTTCTCCCGGCCCGCGAAGAACAGGGTGCCCGCGAGGGCGCTGAGCGTACCGGCGGCGTGGGGATTGTTAGGTCCGAGGACATCGCGAGAGATCGAAATGCTTCGCCGAAGGAGGGACTCGGAGTCCTGCAGCCGTCCTTGACGAAGCCGAAGGTTGCCGAGATTGGACAGGCCGAGGGCCAGCGCTCGCGTCGGCGGGCCTTCGACCATGCCCAGCGCTTCGCTCAGCACCCGGTCGGCGCCGTCGAGATCGCCGAGCTCCATCCGTGCGCGGGCCACGTTCTGCAGGGCAGTGGCGGTCATTTCGTGTCGCCCCAGCTTTTTGCGAAAGGCGTCCACCGCTCGCTGGGCGATCGCCTCGGCCTCCGCGTTTTCGCTTCTTCGAAGAAGAATCTCCGCCAGGTTGTGAAGGATTCCGGGGACCTCGCCGCTCAATTCGAGGGCCTTTCGCAGCTGAGGCTCCGCTTCGCGAAGGTGGCCGGAGATGAACAAGGCGAGACCGTGGTCATTGGTGATGACGCCGAGCCGGGCATCGTCCGCTTCGTAGGCCTGTCGATAGTGCGTTCGCGCTTGTTCGAACAAGGCAAGCGCGTCGTCGAGGCGACCCAGCAGCTGCAGAAACAGCGCCACCCGATGGATCGCGCCCGCCTTGGCCACCGGGTCGGACTCTTCGGCGATGAACGCGGCCAGCGCGTCTCGATAGGCCGACGACGGATCGCCGTCGACGGCACGCCACCAGGAGACGAGGTCCGTCAGCTCCGATTCGACCTGCATGCGGAGAAAGACGTCGAGGTTCGAAAGGGTCTTCGTCAGCCCCGCCTGGTCGCCGACCTGGTGCTGCAACCACGGCAGCTCCTCGGCCACCCGGGCGTCGGCCGGCTCAGCCTCGAAGTGTCGGATGAGGGCTCGGCGCCGCGCGGGCAGCGCGTCATCGTCCGAGAGGGAGGGGGCCACGACCGCCCGCCGAAACGCGTCGTGAAAGAAGGTGAGAACGCCGACCCGGCTCATGAGCGACGCGTCGAGGGCGTGGTGAAGCGGCGCCCATGCCAGCGGGGTCGCGCCGGTGATCGCCAGGAGCTCGGGCTCGGTCAGCCCGCGGCGGGCAGCAGCGATCGCCGATAGGGCCTGGCCCACCAGCCCTAGGTGTTCCGATTCGTAGTCTCGCTCGAGGCGTTCGAGGATCAGCTCGAACAGGGCGGGCACGTCGGGCGCACCGAGCATACGGTCGATGGGCTGGTCGAGCGCATCGTGGTCGCCCCACAGGCGAAGCTCGTCGGCGAGCGCGCGGAGGAACAACGGGCTCTCGGTTTGCGGGGCGGCGGCGATGCGGGTCAATCGCTCATCGCTGAGGGCCTTACCGTACCGGGCGAGCGCTTCGATGAGGATCCGGCCGCGCTCCTCGACCGTGAGCGGGCCGAGGGTCAGCGTCCGGTAGTTCCGGCGAGCGAGCTGGTCGAGGGCCGGGCTCGGCAGGCCGGAGGCGATGAGCCGGACGCCGTCGGGAAGCGGATCGGGAAGCCACGCGAGGTCGTCGAGGTGCTCGATCGCGTCGAGCACCAGGACCACCGGCGCCGCGGCGGCGAGGCAGGGCGCAACGGCGGCGACGTGGTCGGCGGGATCTTCCGGTGGCTCGCCAAGCTCGGCCAGCAGTCGAAGCACGAGGCGCTCGGCGTGGGCGCTGCGAGGGCTGGCCCCGCAGAAGTGCACGAAGGTGCGGACCGACGCCTCGGCCGCCCAGTGCGCGACAAGAGCGGACTTGCCGCTGCCCGAGGCGCCGGTCACCAACACCGAGCCGGGTTCGTCGAGCTGGGCCGACCACGCGGGTCGAGGTACGTAGATCCGGATGCGGGCTTGCTGAAACGCGGTCATCGACTCGCGCTCGAGGTCGATCCAGCTCGGCGCCGCGTCGGTCGGATAATCGTGGTCGATCGCTCGCTCGAGCGCGGCTCGGGCGAGGGCTTCGAGGTGGGCCTGGCCGTCGTACTCTTCGACGGCCAGGCCGCGGTCTCGAATGTCGGCCTTGAGCCGCTCCTGAGGCGCGGGGCCCACGGCGCCCTGACGGAAAAAGAAGAACGCGCGCTCCGTCCGTACGCCCGGCCGGAGCGCGGCCCACCGGATTTCCATGTGGGTCATGCTGGCCCCAGGCTGGGCCCACGGGGCCGCGGGCACCGCCTCGGGCACCGAGCCGTAGCGATCCCCAAGGAGAGCCACGAAGTACGGCCGACAGCGGTCGATCTCCTTGATGCAGACCGGCATCACTTCCCCGCGCTCGGCCTGGGCTTCGGTGATGCCCCAGCGCAGGTCGACCTCGACCAGATCCACGCCCCGATCCCGGCACCGTCGTCGGAGCCCGGGAAATACGCGCTTCAACAGCGTCTCTCGCTCCGCCTGCATGTCGGCGAACGTCGAAGACAGGAACACCCGGATCTGGCGGCTCAAGAGACCTCCATGGCGGATAGATGAACATGGTCCGTGGGGGAAGCGAACGCCGCAGCGGAGGAAAGTTGGGGCGGGGGCGCCGTGCCCGGGGGGAACAGAAAGAACGGCGCTGAGCGGCGGGCTTGTCTTTCGTCTTGACGCTTGGTCGGCTATCGAGCGTCGCTCGACAGGTCGTTCAGTTCGACCTCGACCGCGTAGCCGACCTTGCAGTTGTAGACATGGCGAAAGACGTCGTCGACCCAGCCTGCAACCTTGTTGGGCTTGCCCCGAAAGCTCACCATGGCGAACCCGTCGTCGGTCCAGTCCAGGATTCGGACCCTGAGGCTGCAGGGGACGTCGCGGAACAGCACCACGTGGGGCGACTCAGCGTACGGCCACCACAGCGACATCACCCCCGGCGCGACTTGAATCCACGGCGTGCGACGGTGGGCCAGTCGAATCGCGCCGCAATACAGCAACCCGTCTTGCTCCGCGTTGTATACGTCGGCGATGAGTTCCGAGAGTTGCTCGACTGTCCGTCGATGATCGGCCGAACGCTGCTGTGCCGTGCGTCGCTGGTTCTTGATCCGTTTCGTTTGCGTTGTCATCCCTGCTATCCCTCCCTCAACGGAAGCGTCTAATGCGGCCGCCGTTGGCAAAGATGAAAGTATGCGACCCCGATGAGGGATCGAAACTGGTCCGGCGTACAGCTTTTGAAAGCACGGGATATTGAGCGGAAGTTCGAGCGAAGGTGTCGATGGTGGACCGATCGTTGAGGGCAAGCGCGCATCGGCGGAGGGCCGCGACCGCGATCGGGTTCGGCGCGGCCGTCGTCGTCGCGGTTTGCGACGGCGCGGGCGCCCCGCCGGACCGAGACGCCCAGGCCCCGATCGAGATGACCGCGGACGGCAATCTGACGATCGATATGGTCAAGCGGATCGGCCGGGCCCGGGGCAACGTGATCATTCGACGCCGTGACTTCGTCGTGTGTTGCGATGAAGCCGAGGCTCGGTACGGTGCGAAGACCATCGAGAAGGTTTCGTGTCGCGGCAATGTGGTGATCCATACCGTGGGCCCGACGCGGATCACCGCCGGGTGGGCCGAGTTCCGGGTGGCCGCGGATCGACTGGTGCTCCGCGGGGGGGTCGTGGTCTGGCGCCCTCGAGGGCGGTTGACCGGTCGCCGGATCGAGTACGACCTGTCCGCGGAGCGGCTGGACGTCTCGGGGCCCGGTAGCTCGCTCGTCTTCTCCCCCGACGGGGGAGCGCTGCCTGCCGCCGCCCGCTCGTGTCCTCAGCCGACCAAGGCGCGCCGATGAGCGACGAGGCGACCGAGCGTGGGTTGCGGGTCGACGCGCTGAGCAAGCGCTTCGGTGCCCGCGCGGTCCTCGACGGCGTCGGCCTTCGGGTCGAGCCCAACGAGATCGTGGGGCTTCTCGGGCCCAACGGCGCGGGCAAGACCACGGCGTTTCGCATCATCGCGGGCCTGGTGCGCCCGGACCGAGGCCGCGTGTGGCTCGGGGATCGGCCGGTCACCGGGTGGCCTCTGCATCGCCGAGCGCGGCATGGACTCGGCTATCTGTCGCAGGCGCCGTCCGTGTTTCGGAACTTGACGGTGCGCGGCAATCTCGAGGCGGTCCTGACCCTGCAGCGAGGGTTGACGCGGTCGGACGTCGAGGACCGGGTTTCGGCCGGCCTCCGCGAGGCGGACCTCGTCGAGCGAGCCACCCAGCGGGCCGACCGGCTGTCGGGCGGTGAGCGCCGGCGCCTGGAGTTGGCTCGGTGCTTGGTCCGCCGCCCGCGGTGGTTGCTCCTCGACGAGCCGTTCTACGGGATTGACCCGATCGGGGTGACGGATCTTCAGGACCGCCTGCTGGCGCTTCGCGGCCAGGGCATGGCGGTGCTGGTCACGGATCACAACGCCCTCGCCACGCTCCCTCTGTGCGATCGGGCGTATCTGCTTCAGGAAGGCCGGATCATCGAGACGGGAACCCCGGCTCAGCTGGCCCAAAGTGCTTCTGCCAGGGCTTCGTATTTGGGCCCACATTTTCGTCTACCGCCGGCGGGCCGATGAGAATTCATGCGCCGGGTGCGATCGCCCGCTGAAGGACGTCGGCCGGCGGAATAAGCACGTATTGGGCCACAAACAGGCTTATGCAGAGATCGGGCCAAAATCGTTCAGACCCTTTGAAGCTCGCCGGCCCGTCGTGCTAGCTTGGTGCCGCAGATGCTCGAGCTCAGGCAGAGTATAAACCTCAAGCTCCAGCAGTCGCTGGTGATGACCCCGCAGCTGCAGCAGGCCATCCGGCTTCTGCAGCTGAACCGGATGGAGCTTCTCGATGCTATCAACGCGGAATTAGAGCAGAATCCGGCGCTCGAAGAAGAGCTGCGGGAGGACCCGGGGGCCGTGCAGCAGGAAGCATTGGTTACCGGACAGGATCCGCAACAAACCACCGAGCGGGTCGAAACCGACCGCGCGAAAGAGGTGTCCGGCGGCGAAGAAAACGCGATGGACATCGACTGGCAGCAGTGGCTGGAGCAGTACAACGCTTCTGCGCCCATCGGGGGCGGCATCCGCCGCGACTCGCCCGAGGATGTCCCCAATCTCGAGCAGACCGTCTCCACCGAGGAGACCCTATACGAGCACCTCGAATGGCAGCTCAACTTGGCCCAGGTCGTCGACGCCGACCGCCGGATCGCGCTCGAGATCATCGGCGCGCTCGACGAGAACGGATTCCTCACCGGGGCGCGTCCGACCGAAGACATCGCGATTCGACTGGGCGTCTCCGTCGACCACGTCGAGCGAGTGTTGGGGCTCGTTCAGCAGTTCGAGCCGCCGGGGATCGCGGCGCGGGACATCACCGAGTGCCTGCTCATCCAGCTCCGGATGCAGGGCAACACGAACCCCCTCGCCGAGAAGCTCGTCAGCGAATACCTGTCGGACCTGGAGAAACGGAACTACCAGGCGATCGCCAAGAAGGAAGAAGTGGAGATGGAAGAGGTGGCGGAGGCGCTGAAGATCATCCAGCGCCTCGACCCTCGTCCGGCCCGAAACTTCGGCGGCGAAAGCTCGATCTACATCACTCCCGACATCTACGTGTACAAGGTCGGGGACGAGTTCGTGATCGTTCAAAACGAAGACGGAATGCCCATGCTCCGCGTCTCGAAGTATTACCGGGCCGCGCTGAGCGACGGCATGAACGGGGCGGCCAAAAACTACGTGCAAGAGAAGCTGCGCTCGGCCCAGTGGCTCATCCGGTCCATCCATCAGCGCCAGCGCACCATCTACAAGGTCATGGAGTCGATCCTGAAGTTTCAGCGCGACTTCTTCGAAAAGGGCATCGAACACCTCAAGCCGCTGATCCTTCGTGACGTCGCGGAAGACATCGGTATGCACGAATCGACGATCTCTCGGGTGACGACCAACAAATACGTGCACACCCCGCAGGGCATCTTCGAGCTGAAGTACTTCTTCAACAGCTCGATCACCGGAGGCGACGGGGATGTCGCCAGCACCTCCGTCAAACACCGCATCAAACAGCTCATCGAGGCCGAGGACGCCAAGCGTCCTTATTCCGATCAGGCCCTGGTGGAGCTGCTCAAGAAGGAGAACATCAAGATCGCCCGCCGGACGGTCGCCAAGTACCGCGAAGGCATGGGCATCCTGTCGTCGTCGAAGCGAAGAAAGATTCTTTAGACCTTCGACCCGGCCCGGCGCGATCCCGCCCGGGTCCCGGGCGAACGCTAGAAAGGGAACGCGTATGAAGTGTTCGGTGACTTTCCGCCACATGAAGACCAGCGAGCCGATCCGGGAGTTTGTCCAGGAGCGGGTGGAGAAACTCTCACGCTTGCTCGACCGCAAAGGAGAGGCCCTCGTCACCCTCTCGGTGGAGAAGTACCAGCACGAAGCCCACATCGAGCTGGTGACCGACGGTTCCCTCAGACTTCGTGGCTCGGACCGTTCCGAAGACCTCTACGCCTCCATCGACGCCGCCGTCGATCGCATCCTCAAGCAGCTCAAGCGCTACCGTAGCCGCCTGCAGAAACAGCGTGAGCGGCCGGCCAGCGGGCGCGAGCTCGGCCACCGGGTCCTCGAAGTCCCCGAGCACATCCACGAAGACGTGCCGAGCCCGAAGGTCGTCCGAACCGATACCATCGTCGCGCGCGTGCTCAACACCGACGACGCGGTCATGCAGATGGACCTCCTCGACGCCCAGTTTCTGGTGTTCACCAATGCGACCAGTCAGGAGGTCAACGTCATGTATCGGCTTCCCGGCGGCCAATACGGCTTAATCGAGGCGCACCCCGCCTGATGCTTGCTGGGCAACCGGTCCGGGAGTACCGTCGGGCCGGTGAAGATCGTCGACATCCTGTCGGAAGATCTCATCATTCCCGAGCTCGCGGCGAAGAGTCGGGACACGGTCATCCGTGAGTTGGTGGATCGGATCGCTCGGGTCAGGCCCAGAGTGTCCCCCGATGGAGCGGTCCAGGTTCTCGTGGCGCGGGAGGACATCGGCTCGACCGGCGTCGGACATGGCCTGGCCATTCCCCACGCCAAGCTGTCGTCCCTCGACGGCGCGGTCGCGTGCTTCGCCCGCTCGGTCGGGGGGGTCGATTTCGCGGCGCGCGACGGGCGACCGTGTTTTCTGTTTCTGGCGTTGCTGGCGCCCGAAGGCAATGCCGGGATCCATTTGAAGGCCTTGGCTCGAGCGTCGCGATTGTTCAAAGAGCCGGCCTTCCTGCAGGCCCTTCGAAACGCAGCGGCGGACCAAGTCTGGTCGCTGATCCGGGACAAAGACGCCGAGCTGGGCTGACGGCCTGGCTTCACGGCGAGGAGGCGGGGGATGGAAGAGATCACCGTTCGCGGCTTCTGGGACCATACCCGCCAGCCCATCGGCCTCGAGTTGATGGCCGGGGAGGCCGGTCTCGACCGCCGGCTTCGTTCGAATCGAATTCAGAAGCCGGGGCTGGCCCTCGCCGGCTTCACGTCGTTCGTGCACGGCGACCGGGTGCAGATCCTCGGCGAGACCGAGCTGTCGTACCTCGATACCCTCGAATCGGCCGCGCGCCGCCAGTCGGTCGACGGTCTGCTGGCCCGCAAGGTCGCGTGTCTGGTGCTCACCAAGGGCCTTCGGCCTCCGCCGGAGCTCATCGAGGCGTGCGAAGAGGCCTCTACCGCCCTGTTCCGCACCGAGATCACCTCCTCGGTATGCATCCGGCGAATCCTGACCTATCTCGACGACCTGTTGTCGCCTCGGTGCAGCATTCATGGCGTCCTGGTCGACGTCAGCGGAGTGGGGGTGTTGCTGACCGGCGAGTCAGGCATCGGTAAGAGCGAGTGTGCCCTCGACCTCGTATCCCGCGGGCATCGCCTCGTCGCCGACGACGTGGTCGAGATCCGGCGGCGCGGCGAAGACCTCGTCGGCCAGGCATCCTCCTTGATTCAAAACCTCATCGAGGTTCGCGGCCTCGGCATCATCAACATCGTCGAACTGTACGGCGTGTCCGCGACCCGGGAACACAAGCGCGTGGAGCTGCATATCCACCTCGAGTTTTGGTCGCCGGAGGGTCAGTACGACCGGACAGGGCTCGAGGAGCGCGCGAAAGAAGTGTTGGGGGTCAAGGTTCGTTCCCTCCTGGTACCGGTTTCGCCCGGCCGCAACGTGGCCGGGATCGTGGAGGTCGCGGCGCGAAACTTCCTGCTGCAGGTGCGCGGCCACCATGCGGCGCGCGACCTCAATGAGCGGATCTTCGGCGCGCTCGAGGACAGCGCACCGAAGCGTTCGCTGCGGGAGGTGTCGCCATCGAAGCCTCAGCTGCGGCGTCTGGCCCCCCTGGCCGAAGTGACCGACCACATCGAAGACGAGGTCGAGTAACCGTGCGCATCGTATTGATCACCGGCATGAGCGGGTCGGGCAAGACGACCGTGTTGAAGGCGCTCGAAGACGCCGGGTACTACGCGATCGACAATCTGCCCGTGGTGCTGCTCGACAAGCTGGTCGAGCTGTTCGGCGCCTCGGCCGAGCTATCCAAGGTCGCTCTCGTCATCGACGCTCGCACTCGTCAGCTGCAGGGCGCCAGCATCGCCGGCGTGCTGGCGTCGGTGCCTCCGCTGCTGAACGCTTACCGGGCGCTCGGTCACGAGGTCGACGTGGTGTTCCTCGATACCGACAACGAGGTCTTGTCCCGGCGGTACTCGGAGACCCGTCGCCGCCATCCGTTGAGCCCCGATGGCTCGGTCGAGGGGGGCATCCGGGCCGAACGCGCGCTCTTGGAGCCGCTGCGGCTGGCCGCGACGACCTCGATCGACACCAGCGGCATGTCGGTACACGACCTCCGGCGGGAGATCGAACACGCCTTCGCGGCGGGATCGGATGGCCGCCATCTGTCGGTGACGGTGATGTCGTTCGGCTTCAAACACGGCGTGCCTCCGCAGGCAGACCTGGTGATGGACGTGCGATTCCTTCCCAATCCTTTCTTTGTGGAGGCGCTCAAGAACCAGACGGGCAACGATCCGGACGTCGCTCGTTACGTGCTCGAGCGCCCGGAGACGGCGGGCTTTTTCGACCGGTTCATGCCGCTGCTAGAGTTTCTGCTCCCCAAATACGAAGCGGAGGGTAAGGCGTACCTCACCGTGGCCATCGGATGCACCGGCGGACGCCACCGGTCGGTCGCGGTCACGAATCAGGTCGCTCAGTGGGTTGAACAGCGGGGGGGCCGGGTCCAGGTGAGCCACCGGGACGTCGCTCGCTGACTCTGGTAGAGTCCCTGCGGCGTGATCGGTGTGGTCCTCGTAAGTCATGGCGATTTGGCGCAGGCCCTGCTCGACACCGCGGCCGAGATCGTCGGCGCGTTCGAGTCTGCGGAAGCGCTGGCCGTGTCCCGTCAAGAAAGCCTGCCGACGATCGAAGACCGGCTTCGCGGTGCGGTCATGCGGGTCGAGCGGGGGGATGGGGTCTTGATTCTGGCCGACATGTTCGGCGGGACGGCGGCTAACGTCGCGCTGCGTTTGGTTGGCCGCCACCAAGTCGAGGTGGTCACCGGCTGCAATCTACCCATGCTTCTCAAGCTCAGCAGCGCCATGCCCACGGCGACGGACATCAAAGGACTCGCCCAGCTTCTGAAGTTCTACGGACAGCGAAACATTCTGGTCGCGAGCGAGATTCTTAAGGAGCGGGAACACGATGCCTGACGCGCACACGGTGTTGTTCCGGGTCGACCCCCGGCTGGTGCACGCCACCTTGACCAACGCCTGGGTGCCCGCCCAGCGGGCCCAACGGCTCATCGTCGCGGACAGCGCCGTCGCCGCCGATGACCGTCGTCGGACCATCGTGGAGATCGCGGCGGTCGACGTAGGGCGCGTAGAGTTCGTGAATGAGGAAGACGCGGCCGCCGCGGTCGAGGCGTCGACGGTCAATACGATCGTGCTGTTCTCAGGCCTCGCCGCGGTCGAGGCCGCGATCGACCATGGGCTGCCCGTGGCCACCCTCAACGTCGGCCACATCCCGGACGGGCCCGAGCGCGAGCAGTATCTTCCCGCCGTATTCTTGGGGCCGGACGAGTTGGCGGCGATCCGTCGCCTGCAGTCGAAGGGGGTGAAGGTGAGCCTCCAGTCCCTGCCCGACGATAAGCCGGTGTTCATCGACCCGCCGGCGCCCGATCCCGGGCCCGACGAGGGTGGCCATCACGCGGAAGCCGAGTTCGAGGTCGTCAACGAGCGGGGCCTACACTTGCGCGCGGCCCACGTCTTGGCCGCGCGGTGCAATCAGTTTCCGAACCACATCGAGGTCGGGCGGGATGGCTTCATGGTCAATGCCAAGAGCTTGCTCGGACTCACGGCGCTGGGCGCAGCGGCCGGGACCCGGCTCAAGATCGCGGTGACCGGCCCCGGTGCCGCCGACGTTCTCGAGGCTTTGCGGGAGCTTTTTGCGGGCGGCTTCGATGAGGGCGTCGCCCCCGGCATGAAGAGGAGCGAGTGAGCGGAGATAGGTTCCGAGGCCTCGGCGTGTGCCCGGGCATTGCTTTCGGCTCGGTGCATATCATCGACCGGCGTCGGGTGGCGGTGCCTCATTACCATCTGCCCGAGGCGCGTCGAGAGCAGGAGCTCCACCGGCTAGAAAACGCCATCACCGCGTCCGAACAGCAGTTCGAGGCGCTGCAGGCCCGCAGCGAGAGCGCGGGTCTCGAGCAGGTGGGGGTCTTGCTGCAGGCGCACTCAATGATCCTGAGAGATACGGAGCTGCGAGGCGCGACTCGGCGTCGGATCCTCGACGAAGGCAAAAACGCCGAGTGGGCGCTCAAAGAGACCATCAAACACCTCAAGCGGCTGTTCGATCGGCTCGACCAGGACTACTTTCGGGAGCGGCGCAGCGACATCGACTTTGTCGGCGATCGGATTTTGCGCAACCTCGTCGGCGCCGAAACCGACCTCCTCGACAACATTTCCGAAGACGCGGTCGTCGTTGCTTACGACCTGTCTCCCGCCGACACCGTCAATCTCGCGCGTTATCGGGCGAGGGCACTGGTGACCGAGGGCGGTGGGCCGACGTCCCACACCGCGATCTTGGCCCGAGCGATGAACGTGCCGTGTGTCCTCAACGCACGAGGCATCATGAACGTCGCCGGCACCGGCGACGAGATCATCGTCGACGGTTACGCGGGGCAAGTGATCTTGCAGCCGGACTCGTCGGCCTCGAGCCAGTATCAGCGCACCAAGAAGCGCCGCCAGGCCGAGGAGCAGGCCCTCTTGCAAGATCGGTCCCTGCCTTCGGAGACCAAAGACGGGACGTCCGTCGGCCTGCTCGGCAACATCGAGGTGTCCCAAGAGATCGACGCGGTGGTCGCCAACGGCGCGGTGGGCATCGGTCTGTACCGGACCGAGTTCATCTACCTGGAACGGCCGGACCTTCAGGGGCCGATGGGGCACTTCGACGTGTATGGAGCCGTCGTTCGGGGGATGCAGGGGCTTCCGGTGACCATTCGGACGGTCGACGTGGGCGGCGATAAGCTTCTTCGCACCAACGACGGCACCCAAGCCGCGCTGGCCGCGTCGTCTCCGGCGCCGGTCGAATCCCACACCAATCCCGCCCTCGGGCTGCGGGCGATCCGGCTGTCCCTCAAGCATCCCGGTCCGTTTCGCGAGCAGCTGGAGGGCATCGTGCGGGTGAGCGCGGTCGGTGAGGTTCGCTGTCTATTGCCGATGGTGACCGCCATCGACGAGTTGCGGGAGGCGAAATCGGCCATCCGAGACATACAGGAACAGCTCCGGGCGCAGGGGGTCGCCTTCGATGAGAAGATGCCGATCGGGGTGATGATCGAGACCCCGGGGGCGGCGGTGATCGCCGACCTGCTGGCCGCGGAGTGCGACTTCTTCTCCATCGGGAGCAACGACCTCATTCAGTACGCGCTGGCCACCGACCGGGGCAATCGGGACGTCGCGTATCTCTACCGGCCTTGCCACCCGGCCGTGCTCCGGATCATTCGCAACGTCTGCGAGAGTGGCCGGGCGCGAGGGGTATCGGTGACGCTGTGCGGGGAGATGGCCGCCGACCCCTTCCACGTTCCGATCCTGCTCGGGCTCGGACTCCGCAAGCTGTCGATGACCGCGAGCGCGATACCGGTCGTCAAACGGATGCTGCGGCGGCTCGACGTCTCGGCGTGCGAAACCTTCGTCGAAGAGGCGCTCAACATGCCCACCGCCAAGGCCATCGAGGAGGCGCTCACCGAGCGGCTCCGCGAATGGGCGCCCGACCTGTTCCAGTAGTCGCTGCGGCGACCGTCGGCGCGTCTCGACGGAAACTCTGGTTCAGTCCTTGGACGGCTCGGCGTCGTCCTTTTTGGGCTCTTCGGCCGGCGCCTCTTCCTCGTCGGCTTCCTCCGGTTCGGGCACCGGCGGCTGGTCCGGCGCATCGGAGTAGTCCGGCTTCTCGATCAGGGTCCCGTCCGCGCGACCGACCATCAGCAGCGACGCCCCTCGCAGTCGCCCGTTGCCGATCGAGGTGATCACCAGCCGGCTCTTTTCGTCGAGGACCTGGCAATCCGGGGCGAAGCCTTGCTGTTGGATCGTCTTTTCGAAC
>JANQQN010000321.1 GCA_028289325.1 Myxococcota bacterium
GACGACGGCGACGGCGGCGCGGACGACGCGCTTTCTTGCGGCCGCTATCCGGGGTCACGCCGGCGTCTGGCTCCCCCGAGCGACGACCTCGTGGGCCCCGGCGTGGTCACGGGCCCTCGTGCGCTGGTGATTCCCACCAAAGAGGGCAACGATGACCTGCTCAAGATCGCCCGCGAGTGTCGGACGTCGGTTTTTGCCGGATTGTCGGGGATCTCGACCCGAGGCTGTCCCGATGACTGCGCGGTGCTGGTGGACGCGACGTGCGCCGGGCGGACCCCGGCCGTGAAACGCGCCATTCCTCCCGGTCGGCGGGAGGTGGCGGTGGTCTGCAAAGGCCGTGTCCGACGGACGGCGACCGTGCGATTCTCCGCCAATGATGTGGTCGAGTTTCGGTGCCGCTGACTGACGCGTTGCGTCGGGCGCCTTGACCCCGGGGGCATCTACCCTGCACACTCACGTTTTGTAGGCTGAACGGCGAGCGAGTCCGATAGGGGCACGCCGGGAAGCGGGGGGCAAAACGCGGATGTCGTCCTACACCAAGCCAGCGCCGGGTACGAGCAGCGTGAGCCCCAAAGCGCCCGTAGGTCGCGAGCCCGAGCCGAGCCAACAGGAAACGCCGGCCCAGCCGGCACTGAAACCGCCGGAAACTACGCGGACGCCTTTACCCGATCCCGTCTCCCCAGCCGTGGGGGCGCGAGGGACGCCGAGCGCCGTGGCCGTGAGGACCGGGCCGTGGAGCAAGCGTGGTAAGCGAATGGCGCGCTTTAGAACCGAACGGCTCCAACAGCTGAAGCCGCGGGAGGCCGAGGCCCTTCACGGGGCGATGGCGGTGGTCAATCATCACATCGAACGGCTGCGACCGCGCGCCAACGACCCCGCACGGCCGGAGATGATGCGGGAGTCGGCGGAGGCGATCACCGCCGCCTTGCAATCCGCCTTGCAATCTTCTCGGGTCAATCGACTCGCGGTGATGGTCGAAGACTTTCGAAAGAGCGGCTTTCATCACCTGCTCACCGAGGCCTTGGTCCGGGGGACGTTGACGTCCTCGATGGCCAAAGACCAGCGGGATCGGCTCAAGGGTGAAATCGACGCCCGAACGCTGTCCGGGGAGGCGGTGAAGCGGGGGTTTTTGGTATTCGATGGATTAGCCCAACGCTTGTCGTTGTTGATGCCCGGCCTCAAGTACGACCTCGATGGCGCGCCCCGCGTTTTCCTCGAGACGTACGCCGGCTCATTCCATCGGGGGTGAGCTGCTGCTACCGTGCTTTTTGAATGAGCCTCAAGATCGACACCGATCACGCGCGGTTCAAGAACATCGTCCGCGGCAAGATCAAACAGAACCTCCGCAAGTACATCCAAAAGGGAGAGATGATCGGCAAGCAGGGTAAGGACCTGGTGTCGATTCCTGTGCCGTCGATCGACCTGCCCAAATTCCGGTTCGGCCATGCCGACCAAGGGGGGACGGGCCAAGGCGAAGGGGAGGTCGGTGACGTCCTGCAGCCGGGACAGGTCGAGCAGGGTCAGGGTGGTCCCGGGAGCGCGGGGCGGGATCCTGGCGAGCATGTGCTGGAGGTCGACGTGTCGATGGAGGAGCTGGCGGAGATGCTCGGGGAAGAGCTGCAGCTTCCGCGCATCGAACCGAAGGGCAAAGAGAACATCGAAGACGTCAAGTACCGCTACACGGGCGTCAACACCTCCGGCCCGGAGTCTCTTCGGCACCTCAAGCGAACCTACAAGCAGGCGTTGCGTCGAACGATCGCGTCCGGAACCTACGATCCCGAAGACCCTCAAGTCATCCTGACCCGTCAGGACAAGCGATACCGGACGTGGAAGGAGATGATCGAACCGGAGGCGAACGCGGTCATCATCTACATGATGGACGTGTCCGGGTCGATGGGCGACGAACAGAAGGAGATCGTCCGCATCGAATCCTTCTGGCTCGATACGTGGTTGAGGTCCCAGTACAAGGGAATCGAGGCTCGGTACATCATTCACGACGCGATGGCCAAAGAGGTCGACCGCGATACTTTCTTTCACACGCGGGAGTCCGGAGGAACGATGATTTCCTCAGCCTACAAGCTGGCGTGGAAGATCATCGAAGAGGACTATCCGGCGTCGCAGTGGAACATCTATCCGTTCCATTTTTCGGACGGTGATAACTGGTCGGCCGACGACACCAGTCAGTGCATTACGCTCATGCGGGAGAACGTGTTGCCCGTCGTCAATATGTTTTGCTACGGCCAGGTGGAGTCGCCCTACGGTTCCGGACAGTTCATCAAAGACCTCCGGGACGCATTCCCGGACCCCGAGGAAGACAAGGTGGTCACCTCGGAGATCAAAGATAAAGAAGCGATCTACGGGTCGATTCGAGATTTCTTGGGCAAAGGCTATTAGCCGCCGGCGGGTCGCATGCACAGCGCTCACTTCGGCCCTTCTTTGACCGCGGTGGACGTCCGGCAAGGAGCGCTCGTTCGAACCACCGGCCCCGCCGAGGCGCCGGTTCTCTTGCTCATCCACGCGTTCGCGGAGACAGGGTCGTGCTTCGCGGCCACGGCCCGGTGTGGTCTAGATCAGCGGTTTCGGCTGGTGGTACCCGACCTGTGGGGTTTCGGTGCGACGCCGTGGCGACCGTCGATGCGGACGGTCGCGGACTATGCGCGCGCGCTGCGGGCCCTGGTCGCGGACTGCATCGGCGATCGCCCAGTGGGTCTCGTCGCCCACTCGATCGCGTCGGCAATGGCCATCGAGCTCGTCGAGCTGCTCGGCCCGCAAGCGGATCAGGTGGTCGGCGTCTTTTCGATCGAAGGCAATCTCACTGTCCACGACGCGATGTTCACCGGTCGGGCAAACAGCTTCGAAACGCCCGAGGCGTTTAAAGCGAGCTTCCTCGATGAGATCTGGGAGATGGGCCGAACGATGCCTGCCCTTCGTCACTACTTTGCGACCGCCCACATGGCCGATCCCCGGGCCATGTGGCACCTCGGCCGCGACACCACCAAGATAAGCCGCGACAATCGGCTCGCCGAGCGCTTCCAGGCGCTGAAGCCGCCGGCGTTGTATTATTGGTCGGAACAGAGCACGCCCGGTGAGACCCAGGCGTGGATCCGGGGGGCGGATATCTCGCACCAAGTCTACACTGGCGCCGGACACTGGCCGATGATCGACTGCCCCCAACAGACCTGCAAGGCGATCATCCGATTCTTTGATCGCTATCACTCGCCGGGTTGAGACCGTTTACAACGGGCTCGCAGAGATCGATTCGCCGGGCCGGACGCGCAGGATCTGTTGTGTCTCTTTGCTGATCAAGAAACCGCGGCCGTCGCGGCACAGCGCGGCCGTCGTGGCGCGGAATCGCGGCGGGCCTTCCGCCTGACCGACCCCGAGCAATACACGGTCGACCCCGTCGACAGACTGGCGATCGAACAGGATCGAAGCTTCTACGTCCGCGTCGAGCGGGTCGGCCGCGACGTAGCCGTGGGCGGTGTTCTTGACCACCGAGATGTCATCGGTCAGCGCGTGAAAGTGGGGACCGCCGTCGAAGGGATCGATGCGATGGACGTATTCGAAGCCCACCGACTCCAGCATACGACGAACCCCCTTCGTCGCTTCACCGACCTCTCCGATGAGCGCGCGGACGTCCTCCGGCAGCAGCGTGGCGTTCATCTCCATGGGAAACAGGGAGAGGATGAACTCTTTGTTGGTGTAGCTGAGCTTATCCGCCTCCTGATACGGAAGACCGGTGAAACGGCGGCCGATGTGTTCCCACAGGCGCGAGCGGCCATCGGGCTCGAGCGGGGGCATGAGCTCGGCGATCACCTCGTCTCGAAATCGTTCGCGGTACATCGCCATGAACAGGAACCGCACGAACGATAAGGGTCGACCGAGCCCGTGGGCGCGGCGTTTGGGATCGAGGACCAGGGCGCCAAGCTCGGTGGGGCCATGGTAGGTGAAGCCGAGCCGTAACGTCGTGTGTTTGAAATGGCGGTTCAGGGTGGTGGAGTATCGTTCGTCCTCGAGGACGTCGAAGAAGACGTGCGGATGCTCGGGCGTGCCGTGCTTGGCGAAGATCGTCGACGTTCCCGCGATCCGGCCCGAGTTCGCGTTGGCCATGACGAACATGTAACGGCCGAGGCTGACCTCGGGAATTCGACCGGCGAAGCTCTTGCGGCTGAACCGGATCCGGCGCTCGAGGGCGACTCGATCGTGAGGAAAGTTGACGGAATTCAGGTGCTTCGACAGCCGATAGAGGCCGTCCAGGTCTTTGGGTTCGACCTCCCTGATCACATACCGATCGCGGCGCGGCATCACCCATGGCTTACCGGGTCTGCCGGCATCCGAACAGTCCTCTTGCCCCAACCGTCCCGGACACCGACCATACGGCGATGCATCTGACGTCGGTGGCCCCCACGATCGATCCTGACGTCATCGCGCGGCTGAAGAGCGCGCTCGAAGACGCTCGCGCAACCCTCAAGCCGCTCGCGATCGAGCTGTCGCCCATGGAGGGGCGTCGCCTGGTCGAGGCGGTCACCGAGATCGTCGACCGCAGCGTCCGGTCCGTTGTTGATGCAGCGCGACAAGCGCTGGACCCGGTCCTCGTCGAGGCCGCGGATGCGGTGCGGCTGATCGCCCTGGGCAGCTACGGGCGCCGAGAGCTGTGCCCCCACTCCGACATCGACCTGTTGTTCTTGTTATCTCGCGACCACGATCGGTCGGCGCAGGAGGCCTTCATCAACGTCGTCCTCTACGGCTTGTGGGACGTCGGCTTCGATATCGGTCACTCGGTTCGGACCATCGAAGAGTGTGTCGAGGATGCGATCGGCGAACAGTCCATCCTATCGAGTTTACTCGATGCCCGGTTGGTCAACGGGGACCCGGACGACCCCACTTTTCGGGAGCTCCAGCAGCAGATCGATCGACTGCTGTTCCGCGGCACGTCAGCCGCCGGCCTCATCGGTGCGAAGCTCGAGGAGTCCACCGAACGCGAGAGCCGCTTCGGGGACTCGATCTATCTGCTGGAGCCCAACGTCAAGGAGAGCCGCGGCGGGCTTCGCGAGCTCCACACCGCGCGCTGGATCGCCCGCGCGCGATGGCGAGCCCGCTCGCTCGACGAGCTGCGGCGGATGGGGGTCATCTCCGGCCGGGAGAGCCGGTCGATCGAGCGCGCGTACGAGTTCTTGCTCCGCGTTCGCAGCGAGCTGCACCTCGCGGCCGGCCGCCGGCAAGACAATCTTCAGTTCAGATTTCAAGAGATGTTGGCGACCTCCCTCGGATACCGCCGACCCGACGCGGATCCCCACGATCACCTCGGGACCGAGCGGTTCATGCGAGCCTACTACTTTCATGCCCAAACCCTGCGGCACTACACCGGACTCGTCCTCGAGCGCGCGACCCATCACCGGGGTCGCCGGGCTCCGACCTCGCGCCCGGCGCCGGGGGGCTTCCGGCTGTGGGACGGCATGCTGACCGTGACCCACCGAGATCAGTTCAAGAACGATCCGTCCGCGTTGGTGAGGCTGTTCAGAATCGCCGAAGAGGAGTCGTTCGACGTCTATAGCTACACGAAGGACCTCGCCGCCAGTAACAAGCGGCACATCGACCGGTTCGCGCGGCGCAGCCCCAAGGTGGTGGGGGAGTTTCTGTCCCTGCTCGAATCGCCCCACGGCGACGGTTCGGTCCTGCATAACCTCCATCGATTGGGACTGCTGCAGCGGCTCATCCCGGAGTGGAGCCGGGTGACCGCTCGCTGGCAGCAGTCGCTCTATCACGTGTACACGGTCGACGTGCATAGCCTCGAGGTCGTCCGCAACGTCAAGCGGCTGCGCAATGGCGATCTCGCCGACGAGTATCCAGGGCTGAGCCGTCTGCTGACTGAACTGCCGCGACCGGCGGTGTTGTACATGGCGGCGCTGCTGCACGACATCGGCAAAGGCTGGCACAAGGGCGATCACTCCGAGCGAGGGGCAAAGGTGGCCCAGGTTGTCGGCGGGCGCTTCGAAGAGGCCGGGCTCGACCGCTGGACCGCGCGGGAGACCGCGGATCTGGTGTGGCTGGTTCGCGACCATCTAACCATGAGCGATATCGCTCAACGCAGAGACGTGTCGGATCGACACCTCGTGCAAGGGTTCGCGGGTGAAGTCCAGTCCATCGAGCGCCTGACGATGCTGTATCTGCTGACGTTCGCCGACATGAGAGGGACGTCGCCCAAGGTGTGGACCGATTGGAAAGGCGCCCTGCTGCGGGAGCTCTATGAGCACACCTGGATGATCCTATCGGCGGCCCAAAGCGACGGGACGCCGGCGCTCGACGAACGCCGGCGACGCGCGGCCGAGGAGCTGATGGAAGCGGCAGCGAGCACGGACCGGCGGGTCGATCCCCGCCTCATCGACGCGTTCACCAGCGCGATGCCCCTTCGGTACCTGCTGAACTTTTCGGCCCGGCAGATGGTCCGGCACGTACAGATGTGGCGGGACGTCAGCCACGGAGGCGGCCTCGCGGTTCACGTGCGCCAGCTCCGCCGCGAGGCCACCACTCGGCTCACGGTCATGTGTCGCGATCATCCGGGGCTCCTGGCCGAGGTCAGCGGGGTGCTCGCCGCGCACTCGATCGACATCCTGTCGGCATCGATCTACTCCCTCGACCCCTACGAAGCGACCTCGGCGCCCATCGGAGCGGCGCCGGACGTTCCGTATCAACACCTGGGTACCGGCTCCGAGCGGCCAGACCGAATCGCCCTCGACGTTTTGTACGTGAAGGATCAGTCCGGTCGAATCGCTGACGATCCCGAGAAATGGGATCGGATCCGGCAGTCTTTGGACCAGGTTGTTCTCAAGCGCGACGAGGTCGTCTCCGTGCTCCGGGCCCGGCGGCAGGCGGGCCTATCTCCCCAGCCGCGACCCACGGTGCGGACCAAGGTGATGATCTCGAATCGAGATAGCCGCACGGAGACGGTCATCGACGTGTTCGGGCCGGACCACATGGGCGCGCTCCACACTGTAGCTCACGCGCTCGCGGAGTTGGGGCTGACGATCTCGTTGGCCAAGATCTCCACCCAGGGAGATCGGCTCGCGGATGGCTTCTACGTCACCGACGCCAACACCGGCGCCAAGCTCGAAGACCCGGCGCGCATCCACGAGGTGAAGCGGGTGCTCAGCGAAGCGTTGATGTCCGCCGCGGCCTGACCTCGGTGCCGCGGTCTGTCGCCCCTTCGGGGCAGACGTTTCGGTCAATGCGGGTTGCTCGATCGACGCTTGATGCGGGTGCGTACTTTCGATTTCGCCTGCTTGCCGGCGGACCGTTTGGCCTTGGACGAGCGCCGCCCCCGTCGGCGCGATGAGCGGCGGGGCGTCCGAAATCGGGGATCTGCGCGACCCTCGAGGTGGTGGGTGGAGATGAAGCCGACGGTGCCTTTTTCGGAGGTCGCGAGGGCCCAGCCGTCGGGGCTCGGGAAGTCCGGAAAGACCGTGACGACGTGACCACGCCGGAGTCGGGCCGCCCGTGTCCCGGCCGGGTCGGGGCGCACGTACAGCGCGGAGCGCCGGGGCAGGGTTACGGTGTGTTGAGTGGGCGGCCCGACGGCCGCGGACGGTATGGGCGCCACCGGTGAAGGCGGTGGTTTGGAAGGCGTCGCGGTCATGGCGGCGGTGGTCGCCAGAGGTCTCGGCGGCTCGCCTTTGCTGACGAGCAAGGCGCCCACGAGAACG
>JANQQN010000328.1 GCA_028289325.1 Myxococcota bacterium
CATCGCGCTCCGACTTGCCCAGCCTCCCAGCTAACGGCGCAACATGCTCGGCCAGCGTCTTGTCTCGGTCCCGGTCCGGAAAGTGACCTTGCACCAGCGCGATCCCAGCCAGATACTCCTGAAACGTCAGATGCCGGAACTCATACACCGGCACCGACTGCCCGTCGTGGCGCGTAAAGCCACTCTGAATCAACAGCCCGGTGCGACGCTCCAGTCGCTCCAAGAATCGCTCCGGCGAATGATCCTTCAACAGGTGCAGGCTAGGATACTCTTCGCGCACCCCACGAAGCAGCCCCAAGACCTCGTCTTCCCGCAGCCGCTGCACCCCCCGGTCACACATGGCGTAGGCCAGGTATTCGAGCTGCGGCAGCGCCTCTCGTTTGTCGATGGGCTCGTCGACCTCGCTGCGCCAGTTGAGCAAGACCTCCACCGCGCTCTCGTAGAGGTCCACCCGGCGCTGGGGCAGCCGGCCCACCTTGCGCTTCACCAGCGCCATCGTGGTGAGCAGCATCGGATTGCCGGTGAGGCGCTCGATGCGGTCGCTGCTGTGGAGGTCTCGGATCAGCTCGTCGGCCGCGGCGTCCCGACGCTCCGGGCGCTCGACCAGCGCCGTCCATCGGCGCGCGAAGTCGTCTTTGTCTTCCCGGGTCAGGTCCGCGACGGTGAGGTGCTCGAAGTTGGCGCGGAGGCGGTAGCCCATCTCCCGATAACCAACGATACGGGAGGTCACCACCATCGCCGCCTTTTCGTGGGCGCGACAGAACTGCTCGAGGCTGCGCGAGAACCGCGCTCTCGCCATCGACTCGCTGATCTCGTCGAGGCCGTCGATCATCAGCAGGGCCTCGCCCGCGATCAGGCGGTCCCACACGAGCTGACCGACCTGGCGGCAGTCTTCCTCTCGCAGCCCCGCCGACCGCAGGCTGTGGTGGATCATGTCTTCGACGGTCACCGCCTCCGGCGGCAGGTCTCGACAGCGCACGATCACCGGGAGCCGCACCGTATCGGGCAGGCTCTCGATGTCAGGCAGGCTTTCGAAGTCCGGATCGTTTTTGAGTTGCAGCAGATAGGCGGTCGCCAACCACCGGAGCATGGTCGTCTTGCCCGCCCCCGGGTCCCCGAGGACCACCAGTCTCGGGTTCTCGGCCAGGCGGGCCCCGAGGGAGGTCAACTCATCCGACGAGACGCCCGAAACCCCCGCTTCGCCCCACCTGGTGCGGCCGGCGCCGTCCAGGGTCGCAAATCGTTTGTCCGCCTCGCCCTCTTTGGCGTCGACGGGCACCTCCACCCGCAGCCGCAGGGCGACGTACAGCCGCCGCAGCGCCAGCTCCCTCGTCGCCAGATGGCGGTCGTCTTCGGGGAGATTCGCGAGGTCGATGATGTCGCACGACTTGAGCGCCACCTCGCGGTAGCGCGCTTCGAGGTCTTGCTCGCGATAGGCTTCGACCGCGTTGCCGCCGGGCGGATAATACTTCGCGAGCGCGTCCACCAGCTGCTGCTCGGCCTTCGCGGGATCTTCCCAGTGGCGGGCGATCACCTCGTCGAAGGCCAGCATGTCGGTGTCGGCGTCTTCCTCCATCTGCACGATGAACACCCGCACCCCGTCGTGCCCGCGCGCGGCGTTCACCACCCGTCGCCCCCACTTCGTTCCCACCGCCCGCACCGTCCCGCACAACACCACCGGCGCTCCCGCCATCATCAATCGCGAGGCCTCGGCCACCACCGAATCGCCGACCCCTACCGTCAAGTCGTGGGTGACCCGGTACCCCGCCGCGCGCAGCGGTTCGGCCAGCTTCTCCGCCTCCGCGGCCTCGCCCTTGGCGTGGGCGATCAGAACGTCGATGGTCATCGGATCGCCCTCAACAGATCTGATACGCCCGCGTCCCAGTCCGCGGCCAGGTCGGCGTATCGAATGTCGGCCAGGATGGCCGGCGTCGCCCCGCCGGGCAGCACAGCGGGCAGGATCTTGACGTCTTCGCCGCCGAGCTGGCGACCGAGAAAGGACTGCCACTCGCGGTCGACCCACGGCGACGACCCCGCGCCCGAGCAGCAGAGAACCAGGTACCGCGCGTCGCCAAGACCCCGAGAGATCGTCTCGACCAGCGAGTCGCCCGCCTCGATCCGCCACTCGTCGAGGAAGACTTCGTGACCCGCGTTCTGGATGGCGGTCCCGAGCTTTCGGGCATCGTCGGCGTCGACCCGTCGGTAGCTGATAAATACGTTGGCCATCGGTCCTCGAGGCGACCCGTCGCATCGGGCGCGTCGTCGATGATATCAGCCCTGGGACCCGTCCTCCCCACCGACCCGTCGTCCTAGCCAAAGGGTCATGCCTTCGTCGACGCGCGCCGCGACGGATCGCGAAAGACTTCACGCCAAACCCGACCCGGCCAACCCCCCGGTCACCGGACCATCCTGTGCCGACCCCGGAACCTTCGATTTGCTCGGCCTGGCCGTTACCGGTACCCGCACCCCCGTGGACGTCGTGCACACGTTGTTCGCCCAGCCGCTGGTGGTGTTATTCAGTGTGGTCGGGGTCGGGATGGCCGTGGGCCGGATCCCCATCGGGGGCATCTCGCTCGGCAGCTCGGCGGTCCTGTTCGTGGGGCTCGTGGCCGGGCACTTTCACCTTCAGCCGCCGGGTCAGGTCGGGGGCCTCGGCCTCGCCCTGTTCGTGTACTGCGTAGGCATCGGCGCCGGCGCGACCCTCCTCACCGTGCTCGCCCGCGACGGCAGCAAGCTCGCCCGGCTGGCCGTGGTCATCGTCGCCTCGGGGGCCGCGCTGGCCTTCGCCCTCGGGCGCTGGTTCGGACTGCCGGGCCCTCTGACCGGCGGCATCTTCGCCGGGGCCCTCACCAGCACGCCGGCCCTCGCCGCGGCTCGGGAGGCGGCCGACATGACCGCGGCCCAGGTCGCGGTGGGGTACGGTATCGCGTACCCGTTCGGGGTGATCGGGGTGGTGCTGTTCGTCCAGCTGCTGCCCAAAGTGCTCGGCAAAGACACCCAGTCTCTGCTCGAAGAGTCCGACGACGCCACGGATCTCCAGCCGGCCGTCGAAACCGTCCTCGTCGAAGTCACGAACACCAACCTGCACGGCAAGCGGATCGCGGACTCCGGCATCTCTCGCTTCAATGCGTGTTTGGTCTCCCGAGTGTTGCGCGACGAGCGGCTCGTGCCTCTGCACTACGCCGACGAGTTCGCCCCCGGACAACATCTGCTCGTCGTCGGTCGGCCCCGGGAGATCGCGATCGCCATCGATTACCTCGGGCGCAAGAGCGACCGCCCCTACGTCAAAGACGTCGAGAACGAGCGCCGGCAGCTGGTGGTCACGGATCGCGCCCTGGTCGGCAAGAGCCTGCGGGAGCTCGCCCCCCTCAAGAACCACGGGGTCATCGTCACCCGCATCACCCGTCACGAGCTCACGTTCGTGCCCAACGCAGAAACTCGACTCAACAACCACGACATCCTGCTGACCGTCGGCGAGCCGCAAGACCTGACCGCGTTCGCGACCTTCGTCGGCCACCGGACCCGGGCCTTCGACGAGACGGACCTCATGTCCCTGGCCCTCGGCCTCACCCTCGGCATCATCGTGGGCATGGCCCCGTTCGGCCTCCCCGGCGGCGCTCCGCTTCAGCTGGGCATGGCCGGAGGCCCGCTCATCGTCGGCCTCGCGCTCGGGCACTTCGGCAAGGTCGGGGGCCTGGTCGGCTATATCCCGCGCGGCACGCGGCTCGCCCTACAGGAGCTGGGACTGGTCCTGTTCTTGGCCGAAGCCGGGGTCCAGGGCGGTCGAGACTTGGTATCGACGGTCATGACCTTCGGCGCCCCGCTGCTGCTGGCGAGCGCGGTGGTGGCGCTGGTCCCCTTGGCCCTCGGTTACCTCGTCGCCCGCCGCCTGCTCGGACTCGACCTGCTGCAGACCATGGGCGGGATCTGCGGAGGGATGACCTCGACCCCCGCCCTCGGCGCGATGACCGGCCGCATCGACAGCAACGTGCCCGTGGTGAGCTACGCCGCCGCGTACCCCGTCGCGCTGATCCTCATGACCTTCCTCGCCCGAAGCCTCGTCGCCAGCCTGACCTAGGGGCCGACCATCACCGGCCCCCATCGACGCCGTAGGGCCCCGCTTTCGTCTCTCGCAAGAGATCCTGCATCGTCCCCGCGTCGATCGCGGCGCGGATCCGGGCCATCAGCCGACCGAAGAACCACAGGTTGTGCATGGTGGTGAGCCGGTGGACCAGGATCTCGCCCGACGTCCACAGGTGGCGAATATAGGCCCGACTGAAGTTCTGGCACGTCGGGCAATCGCAGTCTTCGTCGAGCGGCCGGCCGTCGTCGCGATTCTGCGCGTTCTTGACCACCACCAATCCCTTTGATGTGAAGATCCGTCCCGTTCTCGCGTTTCTCGTCGGTACGACACAATCGAACATGTCGACGCCCGCCGCGACCGCGGCCACCAGGTCGTAGGGCAGCCCGACCCCCATCAGGTACCGCGGGCGATCGACGGGCAGCAGGTCCGTCGACGTGTCGACCACCCGCAACATGTCTTCCTTCGATTCGCCGATCGCTACGCCCCCGATCGCGTACCCGTCGAGGTCGAAGGCCAACACCTGCTCCGCGTGCTCGCGACGAAGGTCGTCGTAGACCCCGCCCTGCACGATGCCGAACATCGACGTTCGTTCGGGCTGACGCCGGGCGTCTTGACACCGCTGCAGCCACCGGGTGGTCCGGGCCATCGACCGGGCGACGTAGTCCCGCTCCGCATCGGCGGGCGGACACTCGTCGAAGGCCATCGCGATGTCCGTTCCTAGCGCCTCTTGGATCTCGATCGATAACTCGGGGCTGAGCAGGTGTTTGCGGCCGTCGTAGGGGCTTTGAAACGCGACCCCTTCCTCGGAGATCTTGCGGAGCTCTTTGAGCGAAAGAACCTGGAAGCCGCCGCTATCGGTGAGGATGGTGCCCGACCAGCCCGCGAACTTGTGAAGACCGCCGAGGTCGCGGACCAGCGTATGACCGGGGCGAAGCAGCAAATGATACGTGTTGCCGAGGATGACCTGGGCCCCCGTCCTTGCCACCTCTTCGGGAAGCATCGCCTTCACCGAGCCGGCGGTCCCCACCGGCATGAACGTCGGCAGCTCGACCGTACCGTGGGGGGTGATCATCCGGCCTCGGCGGGCGCGAGTATGAGGATCCTGTTTAAGAAGCTCGTAGCGTACGGTGCGCAACTGCGGCCTCACTGAATCAGCATGGCGTCGCCATAAGAATAGAACCGGTAGCCGGCATCGACCGCCGTCCGGTACGCGGCCAACACCGGATCGCGGCCAGCGAACGCGCACACGAGCATCAACAGCGTCGACTTGGGAAGATGGAAGTTGGTGATCAGCGCGTCGACGTGGCGAAAGGCGAAGCCGGGCCGGATGAAGAGATCCGTCGATCCGCTCGTGGGTTGGGTCGGGTCGTCGACGGCCTCCAGAACGCGGGTCACCGTGGTCCCCACCGCCACCACCCGACCGCCTTCGCGACGGGTCCGATCGATCGCCAACGCCGCCGCCTCGGGCAACGTAAAGCGCTCGGCATGCATGCGGTGCGCGTCGACGTTCTCGGTGCGCACCGGTAAGAAAGTCCCCGGCCCGACGTGAAGGGTAATGGAGGTGGTGGAGATTCCCCGTCGATGGAGCGCGGCCATCACCTCGTCGGTAAAGTGCAAGCCGGCGGTGGGCGCGGCCACCGATCCCGTTCGGTCGCGGCGAGCAAAGATGGTCTGGTAGCGCTCGGTGTCTTCCGGCGCCGCGGGTCGATCCATGTACGGCGGCAACGGCAGCTCCCCGTAGCGCTCGGTGACCTCCTCGACGTCACCGGACACCGCAACCCGCAGCCATCCGTCATCGAGACGGTCGATGACCGTGACCGTCACCGGTGCATCGTCCACGGTGAGAACCGTTTCGGGTTTGATCGGTTTGCTCGCCTGGGCCAACGCCAGCCACCGGTCCCCGTCGGGCTCGACCAGCAGCACCTCAACCCGGCCGCCCGTCGGCTTGCGGCAATGAAGGCGGGCCGGCCGCACTCGGGTATCGTTGACGATCAGGAGATCCTGCGGCCGAAGGAGGTCGGGCAACTCCCGAAACCCGCGATGCTCGACGGCGCCGGTTCGGCGATCGAGGGTCATCAAGCGGCTGGCATCCCGTCGGCTCGCGGGATGACGAGCGATCGCCGTCGCTGGCAGCGCGTAGTCAAAGTCGGACAACCACACCGTCGGCGGACCTTATCAGCTTTGTCCGGATCCAGCGTCTCGTTATGCTGAGGGCGGTGCGCTTTTGCCCCCATTGCTTTTCCATCTACACGTCGCAGGTCGACTACTGCGGCATCGATGGGACGCAGCTTCGCGAGGAGCCGAAGGATCCGCTGGTGGGGCGCGTGCTCGACCGCTACCGCGTTCTGCAGCGTCTGGGCTTGGGGGCCATGGGTTGCGTCTACAAGGTCGCTCACACGTTTTTGGAGCACGAGTACGCGATGAAGGTCCTCTTCGGAGACCTCTCCGCAAACAAACGGATCGTCGAACGCTTTCGGCGTGAAGCCCAGGTGGTCTCCAAGATCCGTCATCCCAACGTCGTCGAGGTCACCGACTTCGGCAGCACTGACAACGGCCTCACCTTCCTGGTCATGGAGTACGTCGCCGGCCGCACCCTCGCCGAGATCATCACCGCCGAGGCGCCTTTCACGCCACAGCGGGCGGCGAATATCGCGCGGCAAATCGCGGCCGGCCTCGCTGAAGCCCACCGCCAAGACTTCATCCATCGCGACGTCAAGCCGTCCAACGTCATGGTGTGGGCGGACGGTCAACACGAGTACGTCAAGATCCTCGACTTCGGCATCGTGAGTCTGCTCCCCGCCCAACACGGGGCCCGGATCACCGGCTCCGGCCATTTCGTGGGCACCCCGCTGTACATGGCCCCCGAGCAGTCCCGAGACTCGAAGACCATCTCTCCCGCCGCCGACCTGTACGGCCTGGGCGTGATCATGTTCGAGATGCTGGTCGGACAACCGCCCTTCGACGCGGAGAGCGTCGTGGATCTGTTCATCAAGCACTCGACCGCCCCCGTGCCGTCGCTGCCGCCGGCGCAAGGACTCGAGCTGCTCGTGCACTGGCTGCTGGAGAAGCGACCCGACCGCCGGCCGGCGAGCGCGGAGCTGGTGATCGACGAGCTCGACCGACTGGCGTCCGCGCGGACGCTCACCATTCCCCCGGCCCCGAACCTGTCCGGGTTCTCGCCCACGCTCGATGCTTCGACCCTGGAGTCGACGTTCGATGGTCCGACGGAAACGCCGCTGGCGCCGGGCCCCTCGCGAACCCCCCCTCGGCTCCCCCCGCCGGACCCTGAACCCGAGCCCACCCCCG
>JANQQN010000340.1 GCA_028289325.1 Myxococcota bacterium
CGGGGGTGAGGGCCTCGGCCGCCGACTCGCCGGACTGCGGCAGCGGCGGCTGATGAACGGTGGGGTCTTCTTCGTCCGGTTCGGCCGGGGCCTGCCCGCCGTCGGCGTCGTGGACGAAGTCCTCGAACGCTTCGATCGCCTCGAATACTTCGGGAAAGGTATCGAAGACCACGGCCGCTTCGCCGGCGCCCGCGAACACCACCTCGCCCTCGACCTCGTACCCCAGCACCTTCACCAAAATCCGCTCCCGAAAGGTCAAGGCGCGGGGCAGCTCTCGAAGGAGCATGCTGTTGGGCATCAGCTCGCACACCACCGCTTCGAACGTCTCGTGTTGCCGATCGGTCACCAACGCCGGGGCGCGAGGTTGGGACTGGGCAGCGACCATCTTCACGTCCGAGGTGACAGTGCGGGTTGTCACCCGGTTGAATATACACAGCTTGGGCCGGACTGGGGGCAGGCATTCGCAATACCTATTGCGAATCCATCGCACCCCTAGAATCCTCCATATCGTATGGAGATTTGGTTCGCGCGGCACGCTCAGCCGGCCTGGGCGCAAAACGGCACCGCAGTGCTCGACCCGGTCCTCACACCTCTCGGTAAACGCCAAGCCGAACTCTTAGCTGAAAGGGTGGGCACGCTGAAACGCCGGCCAACGCGCATATGGCGGTCGGATACCCGCCGCACCGCGGCAACCGCGCAGCCGGTCGAAGCCCATCTCGAGATCTCGGCCGAAGTCTTCGGCTGGCTGGACGAGGTTCGCCTCCCCGCCGAATGGGAAGGCCGACCCGCCCACTCCCTCTCCGACCATTTTGCGCGCGCACGAAGCCGCACGGTCACCGAGTGGTGGAGCGGGATCGCCGGCGGCGAGACGTTCGAAGCCTTCCACCAGCGGGTCACCCACGATCTCGACCGAAAGCTCGCGACCTTGGGCGTCACCCATCGCCCGACGTCCGTAGCCCCTCTTTGGGATGGCGCGGGCAACGACGAGGTCCTGCTGATCGTTGGACACGCGGGCACCAACAGCGTGGCCATCGGGCACCTGATGGGGCTTCGGCCGGTGCCGTGGCAGTGGGAGCGCATGGCCCTGAAACACGCCTCGCTCAGCCGACTGCGGGCCGTCCCCATCGCGGACGGCTTCATCTTTGGACTCGGCGAGCACAGCGACGCGGCCCATCTCCCCGTCGACGAGCGGACCTCCTGACCCGTGGAGCTCACGGAGCTCGCGCGAGCGGTCCTGCTCGGATCGCGCCTGGACGACAAGCTGGTCGCCCCCGATGGCGCCGGGCTGACCGACGACCGACCCGGCTCGCCGCTCGCTCAGCCGCCGTCCGCCCCTGCTCGTCCGCCGGGTCTGGCGTTGGACTCCGGCCGACCGCGGGTCCGTTTTCCGGGCCCCGGCCAGCTGCACGATCCCACCGCCCGGGGCCGCGCGCTGCACTTCTTTGCCAATCATGAGCTGCTGGCCATGGAGCTCATGGCCCTGGTCCTCCTTCGGTTTCCCCAGGCTCCAGCCGCCTTCAGACGGGGCGTGGCCCACACCCTGCTCGAGGAGCAATCTCACTTGCGCCGCTATCGCGACCGGATGCACGCGCTCGGCGTCGAGCTCGGCGATGTGCCGGTCAGCGACTTCTTCTGGGCGACCATGGCCGACATGGCCTCTCCGCTGGACTACGTGGTGCGGATGAGCATGACCTTCGAACAGGCCAACCTCGATCACGCCCGACACTATGCGGCGCTGTTTCGCGCGGTCGACGACGGCGAGACCGCGGACCTGATGGACCTGATCTACGAAGAGGAGATCGGCCACGTCCGGCACGGCGTGCAGTGGTTCAACCGGTGGCGAACCGAGGCCCCCGATCGCCGCGACGAAACCGACTGGGACGCCTACCGGCGCCTGCTCCCATCCCCGTTGTCCCCCCGCCGGGCCAAAGGCAGCCCGTACGTCATCGACGCTCGCCGACGGGTGGGGTTGTCCGAGACGTTCGCCGCCGAGCTGGAGATCTACAGCCAGTCCCGCGGCCGCCCACCGGTCGTCTGGTTGTTCGAGCCGGACTTCGAAGCGCAGGAGCAGGCCCGAGCCCTCGGCCGCCGTCCGCGGGCGACAGCCACCGCGGCCGCCATCCAGCAGGACCTGGCACCGGTGATGATGTATCTGGCCGCTTCCGACGACGTCGTCGTGGCCCCCACACGGCCCAGCACCCCGATCCTCAGCGCGCTGACCAGAGCCGGTTTCGAGGTCCCCGAGCTGCTCGCCGCGCCGACGCCCGACGCCGCGGCCGCCCTGGGCGACCGCGGCGTGAGCGGGGTCGAAGGGTGGGCGACCTCAGCCGCGGTCGACGGGCTTCGGGCGCAGCTCGATCTCCCGCGACGGGCGCGGCCATCGCCGGATGTATCCTCCAAGCTGTGGGCGGCCGAGCGCCTCGAGGCGCTGCTCGCTGCCCAGCCGAAATGGGCCGAGCTTGCCGGCCCCCCCGAGGTCGTCGGTCGACGCTGCGAATCACCCGACGACGTCCGGGCCGCCCAGAGACGCGCGACGGCCGCCGGCTTTTCGGCCCTGATTCTGAAGCGGCCGTTCAGCACCAGCGGCCAGGCTCGCCTGCGCATCGCGGTCGACGGAGCGCTTCCGGAACGCTGGTTAGCCCGGGCTTTCGCCGACGGGCCGATCCTCGCGGAGCCGTGGCTCGACAAGGTCGCGGACCTGAGCGTCCTGTTGGAGGTGACGGACCGCGATCTCGAATCGGACGAGCGGTACCGCCCCCGGGTCGCGAGCATGCCGTTCATCACCGGCGCCCACGGGGTTTATCGCGGCCACCTCCTCGCGGAGCCGACGTTCGGATGGCCCGAGCAGCTGGAAAAGAGAGTGGCTTTCGGCGCCGACGGCGGGGTAGCGGGTCGGCTGGCGGGGCTCGCGGCCTACGTTCGGCGCCATCTCGCCGCGGCGGGACATCGAGGCCCGGCCGCGATCGACCTGCTCGTGTACCGGCCCCCGGGGGCGAAGGGGCCCGAGGACTGGGCGCTGAAGCCGATCGTGGAGATCAATGCGCGCCGCACGATGGCCCACGTTGCTTACGCCCTCAAACAACACCTCGCCCCCGGCCGTATCGGGGCGTGGCTGCATCGACCGACGAAGCCCGACGACGCGACGAAGGTCGCTCGCTGGCCGGCGATCGAAACCCGCAGATCCGGACGGCGGCGCCAGCTCCTCGGCGGGGTCATCGCCACTACGGACCCCGGTCGGTCGAAGCGGGTGTGGAGCTTCCTGGCCGTGGGCCGCACCCTCGAAGACCTCCGCCAGCAGGTTTCGCGCGACCTCGACGAAGACGCGGCGCGGCCCCTCGCGCTCGGATCCGGCCGGTGACCGGTCCCGGGCCACCGTTTACGCGTCGCTCGACCATCCGTGCTTCGGCCCCACCATCCGGAGCCAGTGATCCGCGATCACCAGCGCGACCATCGCTTCGGCCATCGGAATGAACCGAGGCAGCAGACACGGATCGTGGCGGCCGGTGACCGTGACCGTGGTCGGCGCGCCGTCCCGGCGCACCGTCGCTTGCTCGCGAGGAATGCTGCTGGTCGGTTTGACCGCGGCCTGGACCACGATGGGCAGTCCCGTCGAGATGCCCCCGAGCATGCCTCCGTGGTGATTGCTCGCGGTCGTGATCCCGTCATGACCGTCGGGGACGAAGGGGTCGTTATGCTCGCTGCCGCGCATGGTGACGGCGTCAAAACCGGCCCCGTAGGCGACGCCGACCACGGCGGGCAGACTGAACAACGCTTTTCCGATATCGGCCTTCAGCTTGTCGAACACCGGTTCTCCGAGCCCCGGGGGCACGCCGGTGGCCACCACCACCGCCCGTCCCCCAATGCTGTCGCGGTCCTTGCGCACGGTGTCGATCAGCTCCGCCATCCGCGCCGCCGCGTCGGGGTCCGGACAGCGAGTCGGATTGGGCTCGCCGTTGGGTTGCCGCTCGACCTGGTCGAGG
>JANQQN010000348.1 GCA_028289325.1 Myxococcota bacterium
CGGGGGTCGATCGGTTCCTGGGTCCCACCGCAGGGTACCTTTACGCCTTTCCCGTCGCCGCTTTCGTCGTCGGGGGACTCACCGAGCGGGGGTGGACCGCGCGACGTCTGGGGCTGAGCTTCGCGGCGATGCTGATCGGACATGCGGTGTGTTTGGGTGGGGGCGGGGCGTGGCTTGCGGCGACCATCGGCGTGGAACCCGCGATCGCCAAGGGGGTGGTGCCGTTTATTCCCGGCGCGGTGATCAAATCCGCGCTCGGGGTGGCGACGCTGCGGATGGTCGGCGAAAGACCGGCCGGCGCCGAGCCACCCGAGCCCTAGATGAGCGCCCACGCCGAACGGGGCTGTTTCCTGCCTGCCGGTTGTGTCAGGGTGTTCAAGTGAGCCTGGCGCAGATCGAATACTTCGTCGCCGTTGCGGAGGAAGGCCACGTCGGCCGGGCCGCGGAGCGGCTTCACATCTCTCAACCGCCGCTGTCCCGACAGATCAGGAGCCTCGAGGATGAGCTGGGTACTCAGCTGTTCGACCGGACCCCAAGGGGCATGCGGCTGCGGCCGGAAGGTCACCGGTTCCTGCTTCACGCGCGTCGCGTGCTCCAGGAAGTCGAAGCCGCGCGCCGGGCGTTCATCGATCCCCCCACCCGCCGCTGACGAAGTCAGCCCGGCCCCGTAGACGAGCCCGACCCCGTAGACGAGCCCGGCCCCGTAGACGAGCCCGACCCCGTAGACGAGCCCGACCCCGACCCAGAACCCGAACGGCGCCGTCCGACCCCTCTCGCGATCGCGAGCGCGCCGAGGATCACCACCCCGCCCAGTGCTGTGCCGGCCGACCGTCGCGCAGAGATGGTGGCGACACAACGACAGTGACCTCGCACCACGCCCGGGCCTCCGCTCAACGGTCCGTCGCCAGCGGCCGGCGCAGGGGCGGCGGGGCCGGCATCAGGGCTCGGACCTCCGTCGGGGCTCGGACCTCCGTCGGGGCTCGGACCTCCGTCGGGATCACCGTTCGCGCCCGCGGCATCGGGGCCCGTTCCCGCGTCCACGGGCCCCGCCGCAGAGACCGCCACCAAGGTGGAGATGCTCTGCGCCGGTAACTCCACCGGGTTCGACGCCGGGCCCAAGGTCACGAAGCCGTCGGCTTCCGTGGTTCGGTACAATTCGAAGCGCTCGGGTTCATCGGACCCCAGCACGTCGATCTGGGCCGACTTCGACGTGGTGCCGTTGTTGATGACCACCACCGTGAGGCGGTCGTCGGCGCGAAATGCGGTGACCAACAGATCCGCGTCGTCGGCTCGAGCATCGATCATCACGTCGCCGGGGCGGACGAATCGGTAGTAGCTCTTGAAGACGTGGGACAATGGGGTGGGGCCGTTGTCCACCACGACGACGTCGGCGTAGTACCAGTACACCCAGGCCGAGACGTGGCCGTGTTTGAGAGCGAGATGGAGACTGCGCCCGGTCTCGAACGCGCGCGCCCAGCCCGAAGAGCTGTAGTCGGACGTTTCGGTCATCCACAGCGGTTTGCCGGCGCCCTTCATTCGCGCCTGAAACTGCGCCCAGCCTTCGGCGTTTCCGTAGTCCGGCGTCACCCCGTTGATGTATTTGTGAACCGCAAACACCCCGAGATGGCGCGATGCTTCGGGATCATCGAGGATCTCGGACAGGAGCCCCGAGCGCTCGTTCCAGCCGAAGTCCCCCATATGTTCGGGCCCGAAGAGCTTGGTCGTGAATCCTTCTCGCTCGAAGCGGGCACCGACCACCTTCAACGTCTCCGCGTACTCTGCGGCGGTGTAGACGCAGGACTCGAACGGGGTGGCGAACAGAAGCTCGTTTTGAATGCTGAGCGCGTAGGGTTCGAGACCGGTCTCTTCCTTGAGCTTGACGACGTAGGCGGCGAGATATTCAGCGAACTCTTCGCGGTGGGCCGGATTCAATCGGCCGCCGCATTGCCCTCGGCAGAACGAGGCGAGGCTGTCGTCGGGATTCAGCTTCATCCAGATCGGGGGGGTCCAGACGGAGGCGATCAGGCGGTCCATGCCCGCCGCCTTCAGGTCTCGAATGAACGCGAACTGCTTGCCGTTAGCGGAGGTGGGGCTGAAATCGAAGCCGGCCCACTCGAAGTGATCCGGATCGTTGTCATCGTTGCTCTCCTCGCCGTCCCAGTAGATCTGGGTTCGAAGCATGCTCGTCCCCATGTCCTTGACGATGAAGTCGATGTAGCCTTGGTCGTGCCAGGGGCCAGCGCTCCACCACACCTTGGCTGGCCCGAAGCCACCGAGGCCTTCGATCGTCTGGTGGGTCGTCGCGGGCTCGATAGTGATGGTCGGCGTCTGAGCGTCGGCACGATCGGTGCCCAGGATCACCGCGAGGCAGATCGCGGCGACCGCGAATCGGAAACGCATGTTGCCAGCTTCGCACCGAACTTCGGACCCTCGCACGACAGCGGCTGTGCGTTTCGAGCCTTGCGTATCGATGTAGGGCGCGGGAGATTCGACCGGTCACGGGGTGGCGCTGAATGCCCACGCGGCAAGGCCGGCTGCCACCGCGACGTTCAATGAATCGGCGCCGTCGGCCATGGGGATTCGCAGACGTAGATCCGCAGCGTTCAAAATCGCGTCCGACAGCCCCGGGCCTTCCGCGCCGACACATAGCGCCCACCGAGACCCTCGAAACGGCACGTCACCCCACCTCAGCTCCGTGTCTCCTCTTGGGGTGAGGGCCGCGATCTTTACCCCGTGCGTGCGGGCGGACTTCAAGAGCTCGGGCCACGGCGCCGTCGCCCGAGGGAGCAAAAAAGCAGCGCCCATGGAGACCCGCACCGCGCGGCGGTACAACGGGTCGGCGCAGGTCGGATCATGGAGGATTCCGCGGGCGCCCATAACGGCCCCGGTTCGGATCAGGCTGCCGATATTGTCGTGGTCGCCGATGCCTTCCATGCCCAGCCACCAACCGGGCCCCTCGGTCCACAGCGTAGCGGGGTTCAGGGCCGGGCAGCGGGCCAGCGCGACGCAGCCACGATGGATCGTAAAGCCGGACACCGTCCGCATGACCTCACTTTCGGCGAGGAGGACGGTGAGGTCGAGGGGCCACGGCGTGACCTCTCGCCGCAGGTTCGCCCACTGTCGCGGCGTCATCAGCAACGACTCGATAAGGTCTGGCCGCGCACGGATCAGTCGCGCGACGACCGGTCGCGACTCGGCGACGAACTGTCCGCGCTCCCGTATTCGGGGGCCATCTTTGAGATCCCGGTAGCCGTCGAGCCGGGGGTCGAGCGGGTCCAAGATCGACGTCGCCAAGTCGGACACGGTGATCGGTCACCGTGCAGGCGGCTTGGACCGCACGAGCAAGGAGGTCAGGCTCTCGACGACCAATCGGGCCTGGGCGTTGATCTCCCGCTTCGACTTGCGCTCGAGCTTGTCTTCGACCATCAGGGTCGCGAGACCGTGGACCATCGACCACGCGAGGTGCGCGAGGGCGTCAGGCTCGAGGAAGGTCCCATAACCGGCTTCGATGACCCGCTCCGTGATCTCGACGAGGGTCTGGTACGTATGCTGGGCCTCCTGCAGGTCGCGCGGCTCATTGGGCGGCTCGATGGGAGAGCGCTGAAACATGACCCGGAAATGCCCGACGTTGTTGGTGGCGAACTTGACGTACGCGATACCCATGCCGTTGAGCGCGTCGATCGGGTCGACGGCATTCCGGGTGGCCTTGCGCATCGACGCGGTCAGCGACTGAAAGCCTTCTTTCGCGATCGCGTCGAGGATGCCCTGTAGGTTGCCGAAGTGGTGGTAGGGCGCCTGGTGGCTGACGCCGGCCCGTCGGGCGACCTCTCGGAAGCTGACCCCCCGGACCCCGTGTTCGGCGACGAGGCTGACCGCGTGGTCCAGGATGGCCCGTCGAATGTCGTCCATGCGCCGGAGTCTCGCGCGTTCCCCCCCGTTGCCGAAAGCAAAAACGGGCTCCGTATCAGGTCGCGGCCGCGGTGAGCTGGTGTTTGGTCATGCCCCACATGACGCGGCCGACCGCGCGCACGCGCAGCCAACGGGGCAGCAGCGACAGCGAGAACAGGAGAAACTTGGTCATGAACCCCGGGCGGACGGTTCGGGCTCGACCGAGGGCGCCGAGGGTCTCTCGGGCCACGACCTCGGGGTCGAGCGCGGCCCCCATCCGCATATTGGCCCGCGCCGCGAAACCACTGTTGACGGGGCCTGGAGCGCTGGCCAAGACGTCGACGCCCTTCGGGCCGAGCTCGTGCCCGAGGCCCTCGGCCAGCGACTGAACGTACGCCTTGGTGGCCGCATAGTTGGCGGCCCTCGGGACCCCCTGAAAGCCCACCAGGGAGCTGAGCACCACGATTCCTCCTCGACCCTGAGCCGCGAACCGCTGCCCGAACGCGTAGGTCATCTGCAGGAGCGCCCGGCAGTTGACGTCGATCATCGCCAGCTCGTGCTCGATATCGGCGTCGATAAGGTCGCCGGATCCGCCGAACCCTGCCGCGCCCACGAACAGACCGACGTCCAGTGCTTTCGTCACGTCCAGCACCCTCTGCACCGTCGACGGCTGGCTCAAGTCGGCGTCGATCACTGTCGCTTCCACGCCGGCCGACCGAAGACGGTCGGCCAATTCGACCAGGACGCTCTGCCGTCGCGCGATGAGCACTACATTCAATCCGCGGCCGGCCAGCTGGATGGCCATCTGCCGCCCGATGCCCTCCGAGGCCCCGGTCACTACGGCCCAGGGGCCATATCGTCGCCATTTGTTCGTCGTCATTCCTAGACAGTGTCTGCGAAGGGACATAGACGATGTCAACCAAATACATTGACAGTGTCTAATTCGCCATGCAGACAGTGTCTATGAATCCGCTAGACAGTGTCTGGCAATCAGGCTCGAAGCGTTCGCTCGAGTCGGGGAGAAACGAATGTACGTGGTTAAGCAAATCGTCTCGGTCTTGGCGCTCCTTACGCTGGCGTCCACCGCCGTCGCCGCCCCGGGGGTCGTCGGCCGTTGGCGCAATGAGGCGGGCGATGCGGTCATCGCGGTGTCGGTGGCCCCGGACGGCACTCTGGTTGGCGTCGGGGCGGCAGGGGGTGACGACCCCGACCGGCGAGACGTGAACAATCCCGATCCCAAGCTGAAAGGGCGCAAGCTTCTCGGGGCGCGAATTCTGTGGGGATTCAAGCCGGATAACGAAGAAAAGACGAAGTGGGTCGATGGACAGATCTATGACCCCGATAACGGCAAGACTTACTCATGCAAGCTGCGCCTCGAAGAAGGCAAGCTGTTCATCCGGGGTTACGTGGGGATATCGTGGTTCGGGCGAACCACGGTGTGGACGAGAGATCGAGCCCCTTCTCGCAAGTGACTCGGCAAGAGTTGGCTCGTTTCAACTACGGGCGCGCACAAGGACGCGGGTCGCCTGCAGCGCGATCCGTCCTTCCAGCTCCGGGCGCTCGCGCCGGCAGATGTCTTCGATCTCCGACGGCTTGAGGCTGGTCTCTTCGAACAGTTGGCTCGGCAACTCGAGGCCGTCCAGGTCGCGCTCGGGGTGAAGGTTCTTCAAACCCAACGTCTTCAAGCGAACGATCTCCAGGCGAGGACCGATCGGCTCCACGCTCGCGATTCGACTGATCGCGCCGATGCGATCGTTCGGAGCGACGGTGTTGATGTGAGAGGCGTGAACCAGAGTTTCTGCCAACACCTGTCGCAGCTCCGATTCGGCGGCGGCGAAGACCATCGACTGGACGAACCCGCCGCAGACGATGATCTCCTCCCGCGCGTACCGTTCGGAGTCGAAATGCACGGGGTGCGTGTTTCGAAGAAGGGTCGTCAAAAGGAGGTTCTCGCTCCACGCGATCGGCCGCACCATGGGGTGAAGGATCACTTCACCGGCGGTGAGCGGGAAGCTGGGGGCGGAGGGCGGATCGCGCCGGTCGCGGAAGATATCGTCGAAGGGCGTCGCGCCGGTTTCGTCGAAGAGGCGAGCGGTCTCGAGATCCGGCGCGGCCGGATCTTCGTTCGTTGGGTTTCGAACCGGATCGAAGTACGACATCTTCGTAAGCCGGAACACACACTCGTCGCGTTGATTGACCAGCACGTGGGTACTCTTGATGACGCTCGCGTCGCCGCGGGACGTGTTTCGCACGCTCTCGATGCGAATGTAGTTGCGGAACGTGTCGCCGCAGTGCGCAGGGGCGAGTTGGCGAGCGTCGTGCAGCCCGAGGTGGAGCCGACAGCTGTGGGAGAAGGGCTCGACGGACATGCACAGCGTGAGATTCAGGAGCAGACTCGGCGGAAGAGCGCGCCCGGATAGGCCCCACGCCTGGGCGTAGGTCTCACTGGTCACCAGCCGGTTGGACGTCGGGAACGAGGCCAACCACAACGTGCGCCAACCTTCGTCGACCGTGAGCTCGTGCGGACTCTCCAGCATTTGGTGCTTAAATACGGTGTCGAGCTGAAGCCCGTACTTCCGTTTCGATCCTACGATCGGTTTGCTCACCGCCCGAGGTTCGGCGGTGGACCGCGAAAGGAACTGCTTGGCCCGAGCGGCCATCGGGGGGCCGACCATCTGGCCGTTGACCTTGGCGATCGACGCGCCCGAGTTAACGACGTCGAGCACGGCTCGGGCGTGCTGAGTCTCGAGGGCGGTGACGGCAAAGACGGTACGGGCGATGGTGTCCTGGGCCGGATTGAGCGTAAAGACGCCGGAGAATCCCAGCTCTCTCATCCGCGCGCAGTAGTGACGGAAGCCTCGTTTGTTGGCCAAATCGAGGTAGGGGCTGGCGATCGCGGGCACGCCGGCCGCGCCCGCGGCGAGCAACACTTCGGGAAGCGCCATGTCGACGGCCATTCGCCCTGGCGCGCCGCCAAGGCTGAGCAGGAAGTCGGCATGACCAAAGCACAGCGCTCGTACTCGCGACGACGCTCGCGCGATCTCGAGCGCGTTCAAGACGCCTTCCGCGCGTTCGAGGAGAGGAAAGAACGCCACGCTCCCGGTCGGTATCCCGAGGGCGTGCTCGCGCTCGCGAACCAGCGCGTCGAAGACGCGAACGTTGTCGGCGCGTTCGAGCATCGGGAGAATCAAACCGTAAACGTCGCGATGCAGACACGTCCGGAGGTCGGCCTCGATCGCGTCGAATCCGTTTTCGAGACTGTTCGTTCGGATCAATAGATGGCGATCCACGAACGTTCCGGCGGCGAGAAGCTCGGCGATCTGCTGGCGCCGAGCTTCCTTGTGGGCGGCGGGGACGCCGTCTTCGAGGTCGAGGATCAGCGACGTACCTTCGATGGCCGTCATCTTTTTGGCGATGCGGTCGGGCCGAACGAAAAAGAGACTGCGTAAGTCGCAGACGTCTCGCGACGGGCGAGTTTTGGTCGCCGGGGCAGCAGCACTGATGGCCGAAGCCATGACTCGATCAACGACGATCTCCATACGGAACCTCCACGCCTTCACTGTCTTCGCAGGCCGAGACCTCGTAGCGAATTGAGAAGTACGTCTTCAGAAGACTCAGAATGCAACGATCAGGCAAGACACGATCTTGTTCACGTCAGTCACAAGCTGCGTTCATCGCATCGGCAAATCAGCTTGCAAGGCATCGAAGTCGGGGGTGTTGGACCGAACAATCCGAGCGTTGTCTTCGCAATTCACCCGGCGAACTTGTACTTTCGGACGGGTTCGGCGCCGATCTTGGGGTTGAGTCAAGTTGTCCTGCGGTGTCGGTTGCGGGCGTGAGAGGGCCGGGGGATATACAGCGGACATGGATCTCGTAGCATTCAGGGCGGAAGATTCGGATTCATCATCGAACGGCTGAGACTTCCTCATCCGATGACGGTTGGATGTCGGGTTACATCTCCGACCGCCGCGTCGCGAATCGGTCGAAAAAAGCCGAGCGAACGGCCACTCATGCACAAACGTTGGCCCCAAAGGGCCCGTGACTTCTCCCTTGACGCATCGTCACCCCCGGCGACGGGGGCGGTTCGGACCGGAGCTCAATCCACGATCGTCGGTGCCGATAGGGCGATCAATGCGAACGTATCGACGCTCGACACTCACCGCATCGTTTGCCGCCACGCTGGTGGAAGCGGCCTTCGATGAAGCGAGCAGTCTCGGGATTCGGGTCAGCGTCTCTATCTTCGACGACAGCGGGGTGCTCAAGGCGTATCGCCGGATGGACGGCGCGCCGCTCATGGCCGAAAGCGCCTGTCGGAAGAAGGCGCTCACCGCCGTCGGCCTGGGGCTCAAGACCGGCGACGAGTGGTACGACTTCATCAAAGACGACCCCAAGCTCACGATGGGCGTCGATTCGCTCGACGACTTCACCATCCTTGGCGGCGGTGCGCCGATCGTCGTGGATGGCGAGATGGTGGGGGCCATAGGCGTCGCCGGTGGCCACTACCGTCAAGACGAGGCTTGCGTGGACGCGGCTCTGCAGACCGTCACGGCGAACATCTGATGGCCCAGGTCACGATCAGCCACCCCGAGGTCGCTGACGACCTGCGGCCGACCCTCGTCGAGCAGCTGCGCTTGATCACCGCGCAGATCGCCGATGTCCGAGATCTCAAGGCCATCGGACCGTGCGTCGTCGACATCGTCGCATCCATCGTCGATGTCGAGTACCTCGGGCTATATCTTCTGGACCTCGACACGGACGAGCTCCGCTTGGTGCAGACGGTCGGCTTCACCCCCGAGGAGGCCCGCGATGCCGAGCGGAGCGCGCTTCAGCGTCATCCGGGATGGATCCTGAGAGAGCAGCAGGTCTTGCACATCGATGACTGCGAGACCAATTCTTCCGGCGACAGCGCGTCCAGTCGGCGAAGTTTCAAGGTCTGTTCCCGCCTGTGGGTTCCGGTCTCTTCGCACGGCGAGTGCATCGGGGCGTTGGGCCTCGCAAGCAAACGGGCCGGCGCGTTCGATCCGCTCCATATCTCCGTCCTGAAGTACGTCGGTGACCTCGTGGGTATGGCTTATCGCACCCTGTTCGCGCGGCAGAGGCTGGAGAAGGCGAAGGACGCGGCGGAGGACGCCGTCCGGGCCAAGACCGAGTTCCTGGCCAACGTCAGCCACGAGCTGCGAACCCCCATGAACGGGATCCTCGGCATCACCGATCTCCTCCTGGACACCGAGCTCGAGGAAGAACAGCGTTCCCTCGCCACCACCGTCCGGCGTTCGGGTCAGCTCCTGATGGAGCTGATCGAGAACCTCCTCGATTTCAGCCGGATCGAAGCGAACGAAGTGACCCTGGATGAAGGGCCGTTCTCGCTGCAGTTGGTATGCGACGAAGTCCTCAGCCTGCTGAGGGTCTCGGCGAGAGAAAAAGGGCTCGAGGTTCTGTTCGAAGATTCCGACGTCGAACTGCATCTATTCGGCGACGCGTCGAGGGTGCGTCAGATTCTGTTTAATCTTATTGGCAACGCCATCAAGTTCACCGAGGAGGGCACGGTCGAGCTGAGGATGCAGGTCGAAGACCAGCACGGCGATGCGATCAGCCTGTATGGCGAAGTCGAAGACACGGGGATCGGTATTCCCGAGTCGCTGCAGCCGCGCCTGTTCGAGCGGTTCTCCCAGGCCGACGGCTCGATCACCCGGCAGTTTGGCGGGACCGGCTTGGGGCTGACCATCGCTCGCTCCCTGGCTCGGATGATGGGCGGCGACGTCGGCATCGTCAGGAGCGAGGTGGGTCGGGGCACGGTGTTTTGGTTCCGATTCGTTGCCGCCAAGGGTGCGGCCCCCGCGAGCTCCTCGCGACGAGAGGTCTCATCCACAGCAGGGTGTCGACCGCGAGCGTTGGTGGTCGACGACAATCCGGTCAACCGCCGGGTGGCCTCGGGGTTGTGCAATCGCCTGGGCTGGGATGCCGAAATGGTGGAAGACGGACAGCAGGCCGTCGACTTTTTGGCCCAGCGGCGGGTCGACGTGGTCTTGATGGATATCCACATGCCGGTGATGGACGGCATCAAGGCCACCGAGACCATTCGCAACGGCGAAGGCGCCGTGCTCGATCGCAATGTCCCTATCTTGGTGGTCACCGCAGACCTGTTGCCCGCCACGCGAGGACGGTGCATGCAGGCCGGCGCCAATCGCTTTCTTTCGAAGCCGCTGTCGCTTCGTAAGCTGGCCGCGGAGCTCGACGCGTGGATGCCGGGGGTTGGTCCTGACGAGCCACTGGGGGCAGCGCGGGTCCTCGTCGTCGACGACGACCCGATCAACCGCGCGCTGCTGGTGTACAAGCTCTCGCGCCTGGGGCTCGACTGCACCGAGACCGCGAGCGTCACCCAAGCGACGCGACTGTTGACCACCCAGGTGTTCGACGTCGCGCTCATCGACCAGCAGCTCCGAGACGGCGACGGGTGTCGGATCGTAACCGAGCTTCGCGCCTCGGATTCTCGGTCGCCGAACCGAAGCGTTCGCGTGCTCATGGTGACCGGCCAAGACGACGACGAGTTTGCCAAATCCGCCCGGGTCTGTGGCGCCGACGCGACGCTGACGAAGCCGGTGGATCTCGCCGAGCTCGAGGCGGCGCTGAGGCTGTGGATTCCTGAGCCCGAGCGGCGGCGGTCGACCCACGTCAAGATCCCGCCGCCTCAGGATCACTATTCTTCAGAAGCGAAGGCCTACAGCATGCACCGGCCGAGCTACGCTCCCGATTTCTTCGAACGCATGGCAGGCCTGTTGTCGAACCCGGACTGTGCGTGGGATGTGGGAACCGGTAACGGACAGGCGGCACGGCATCTCGTTGATCACTTCCGCTACGTGGTGGCCACCGACATCAGCGACTCCCAGATTCTGCATGCCGTTCCCCACCCCCGCATCCGCTATCGCACGGAGCGGGCAGAGTGTTGTACCTTGCCCGACTCTTCGGTCGACCTCGCTTCGGCGGCCGCCGTCGCGCATTGGCTCGACCTCGATGGGTTCTATCAGGAGGTGCGGCGCGTGGTCCGGGAAGGGGGGCTCGTAGCGCTGTACAGCTACGGGGTCCTGCCCAACGATTCGGCGATCGGTCGCGTCGTCGACCGCCTGGTCAACGACATCTTGCGCCCGTCCTCGTCCTGGCCTTCGGCCATCGATGCGATTCTCAACGGCTACCGAACGCTGGAGTTCCCGTTCGAGGAGTTGATGCTCGAGGTTCCTCCCGCCACCAGCAGCGGGGACTTCGACGACCTCAAAAAACTCATGGGCACGTGGTCGATCGTCAGCAGCTATCGAAAGTCCACCGGTCGAGACCCGCTCGTCGAAGTGCTCGATGACCTGCAGGCCGCGTGGTGCGAGCGCGGGCCGTTGACCGAGGCCCGAACGCTGGAATGGCCGGTGGCGTGTCGCATCGGGACCATCAGCAAGAAGTGACGGCCTTTGTACCGCTACCGGGGAGCGACGCGGGCCCGGCCGGCCGCGGACGCGCGGTCGACCGAGCCGTGTTGCGTCCCGTCGCTGGCTCGGTCGCCGGCGACGGGACGAGGATCAGATCGACGAGTTGAGCCCGAGGAAGAAAGTTCGTCCCATCGGGCTGACGGGGAAGGACGTCGACGTTCCCAGGGGGTCGGTGTCCGTGAAGTTGTTGATGCCGCCGTAGATGTTGATCCCGTCGAAGACCTCGTAGTTGGCGGAGAGGTTGTGAATGAAGGTGTCGCCAGCGAACGGGTTCACGAACAGCCCTTCGTCGGCGATCTCCACGTCGTCCAGCGCCTGGTTCGACATGAACAACAGCCCATAGTTGACCTGCACGCGGTCGTACTGCCACTGCAGACCACCGTTGACGATCCACTGGGGACGACGGACTTCCTTGAGCTCGTCGTCGACGAAGCTGGGGTCGTTCTGGTTCGGCTGGTCCTCGAGCTCGAACAGATGGGTGCCGAACACCCGAAACACGAACAAGCCGATGTCCGGCAGGTCGAGCTGCTTGGTGCGCAGGGCGTAGGTGACCTCGAAGTCGAGGCCTCGCACCGACCGTTGGGCCTGGTTCAGCGCGCTCACGCGCAGGAAGTTGAGGCCCAGGAAGGTCGGCGATCCCGACTGTCGATTACGCGAGAACTGGTTGCAGAACACGTTGTTGATGCCGCCGGGGTCGTCGTAGCAGTTGTTGAGAATGCCCTGGTCGTCAGGAAAATCGATCGCGTCTTCGAGCGTGATGTCGAAGTAGTCGACCGAGAACGTCAGGCCCTTGACCCACCGAGGCGCGCCGGCCACGCCGACGGTGTAGGTCTTGGCCGTCTCCTCCTGCAGGTCTGGGTTGCCGGACTGAAGGCCCGGGAAGCGACCGGTCAGCGGATCGACGTAGTCGTCCGGGATGCCGTCGGCGGCGCAGTTCGCGGCGCGGATGGCCTGGCGATCCGGGTCGTCGAGGCCCGCGATGACCGTGGCGTCGCAGGGGTCGATGGGACGGAAGAACGCGGTGGTCTCGGCCTGGAAGAGCTCGGCGACGTTCGGGGCGCGAACCGCGACGGAATAGCCACCTCGCACCCGAATGTCGGGAACCGGGGCGTAGGTGCCGCCGACCTTCCAACTGACGTTGGTGCCCACGGTGGAGTAACGCGCTCCGCGCACCGCGGTGTCCAAGGTCAGCTCTTCGATGCCCGGAATGCCTTTGAGGATGGGGACCTGGATCTCGCCGAAGCTCTCGTACACGTCGTAGGAGCCCTCGAGGCCGGTGATCGTCGTGCCGTCGAACCGCAGCCCGGTCAGCCGAAACGCGTCGGGCGTAAAGCGGCTGAACTCTCGTCGATACTCGAATCCGACCGCGAATCCGACCGGTCCTGCCGGCAGCTCGAGGCCGAACTCCGAGCTGTCGCCGGACATGGTGACCATGACGACATGCTGATCGATGACCGAGTTTTGCGTCGCGTCTTGGCTTACGAAGTTGGCCGCCTCCGCGCTCGGAGCGCCGAGACCGAAGAGGTTCAACGGCTGACAGGTGCCGTCGCCGGGGGCGAACGTGCGGAAGCCGGGATCGATGAACGGGAACGGCGACGTCGGCGGCGGGGGGGCCGAAGGATCCACGGAAGACCGACAAGCGGGGTTGCCGTTAGCGTCGCTGACCACGTCGATGGCCGCGAAGAAGCGATCTTCAATCCGGCGGTTGCGAAGGGTGAACTCCTCGCTGGTGCGCCCGTAGTTGTACGACGCTTCGAAGCGAACGGTCTCCCCGACCTCACCCTCGATGCCGTTGACGAGGCGGAAGGTGAAGCGCTCGTTGTCGGTGATGTCGTCACCGATATCCAGGAAGTCGCGGGTCACGAAGAGGTTGGTGGTGTCTGCGAGCTCGGGATTCTCGGCGATCGCGCCGTCGATCCCCGCCCGCAGCTGGGCAGGGATGAACGGATTGTCGAGCGAAACGGTGAGGAAGTCGTTGAATGCGGTGATCTGACCGATCAACGTCGTCTGGGTGTAGGCGACCTTCGACTCGCTGAAGAAGCGGATATCGTCGGTGAGCTGGTAGCGGAGGATCGCATTGGCGACCACGCTGTCCCGCTCGGGAATGATCGACTGGAAGTTGAAAGGCCCGGACGCGATGCCGTCGCCGCCGAACTGGTTCGCGAACGAGGCGATATCCCCGGTGTTGAACAAGCGGAGGTTTCCGTTGTCGACGACCCAGTCGCCGAAGCCTTCCGAGCCGAGGAAGGTCTGACCCATGTCGTTCACGCCGTTGTTGTCGGTGTCGACATTGAACCCGGCCGGAGCGACGCTGTCGGGGTTGCCGTCGCCGTCGAAGTCGATGCCGATACGGCCCAGGGCGCTGGAAATGGCGAAGGTTCGGTGGGGCCTGAACACGCGGGGAGGAAGCCCGTTCTCTTCGGTGGCGTCGGGGTTACCGTCGTCATCAAGGACGCCGAAGTCTTGACAGAAATCCACATCGCCGCACAGCAGCTTGGATTGCCGCCGGTACTCGACGGCGATCATTGCGCTGCCTCGATCCTCGGCGAAGGTCTCACCCGCGGCCGCGGAGACGTAGTACCGCGCGCCGTGACCGCCATCGTTGATGTCGAACTGGGTTCGGGCCTGTACGCCGTCGAGACTCCGCTTGGTGATGAAGTTGACGACGCCGGTCACCGCGTCGGCACCGTAGACCGCCGACGCGCCGCCGGTGAGCACCTCGACCCGGTCGATGAGCGCGAACGGGATCATGTTGATGTCGACGGCGGTGTCGCCGGCCCGGCCGCCGACGTGACGTCGGCCGTCGACGAGAACCAAGGTTCGCTTGGTGCCCAGGCTTCGAAGGTTCAGGGTCGCGACGCCGACGTTGGAGGCGGTGTCGCCGTCGCCCTCGATGCCCTGTTGGTCGGCGGTCTGGGCGGTGTTGATCGAATTGGTGAGGCTGGGGACCTGAGTGACCACGTCGATGATGTCGGTCTTCCCCAAGAATAGCGGGTCGTTCGCATCGAGCGTGAGGACCGGCGCCGGCGCGACGGTGCTCTTATTAAGAATTCGGGAGCCGGTGACGACGATAACCTCGGCGTCATCGTTGGGTCCGGGGGCTTGGGCCACCGCGGTCGTCGAGCTGTCGGTTTCCTGACCAAACGCCGTAGACGATCCCGCGATGGCCATAGCCATCGTGACCAGCATCCCATTCAACCGAAGCAAGCGATGTAATGAGCGGGTGCGAACAAATACACGCATCCAGTATTCCTTAATAAAATCATCACCTGCGGTGCAACAGAGGCGTATGAGGGCACGAAAGCGTAGGAACCGTCGTTTGGGCCTTCATAAATGTCGCAATTTACGAGCGAGCGCTCAGTGGAACTCTCGCCGTGGAATTGCAGGGTTCTTTACAGAAAACGAGCGCTCTTGGCAGTCGATACCATCGCCGCGGACCCCGAGCGCGGTGAGTTCCTACAATAATGTCTGACCGCTTCGCGTCATCGACTCGCGCCTATTCTGTGGAGACCAGAGATAGAGTGGGGCATGTGAGGCGGCCTTGTCGCGTATTGCGGAGCGCGGTGAGAAGCTACCGTCGGCGCCTATGAAGCGAGCGCGGATCAGCCAGCGTTACGGACGAGACGGAACGCGACCAGCATGGACAAGAAGAGCCACAAGATGGCGTCGTTGATCGCCGTCGCCACCCGGGCGCGGACGATGAACGGCTGGCCTTTCATGACCGCGTCGAGGTAGCCGCGCGCGAGTGCTCGGCGCTGGTCCGCGTTGGAAGACTGCGCGTGGCGTAGGGCTTCGGATTCATAGCGAGCGACCGCGGTCATGGCCTCGGCAAATCCGGCGTAGCCGACGTCCAGGGGTAGAGGCAGGAGCCGGTGGCCCACGGGCTGCGGAATGACGCCTTCGCCGGCGAGGCTGACCATGGCGGGGATGATCATCGCTCGGTCGTCGACCGCGGTCTTCTCGATCAGCGCCGTGAATGCAACCGGGCTTTCGATGATCAATGTCTTGCCGATGCCGAAGCCGAGGATGACGCACAGGGCGGCGATGATCTGAGTCCCGAGGCCTCGACCGCCGACCCCTCGGATGGCGAGGCCGGTGGCGAGGCCGACGATCGCGGCCGAGAATCCGATGTCTTTTCCGATTCCTATGACCGCATAGCCCCATGCCGCGCCACCGGCGGCGCTGGCGACAAGGCCCGCGCAGAGGCTGACGAGCCACGAGGTCGCCGTCGGACGCTTGGTCTCGGCCGGCGGGGTGGGGTTCACGCCCAGCTGGCGATGAAGGCTCGAGGCCGAGGTTCCGTATCGCGTGAGCGGTGTCGAAACCTCGGGCGTCGTTGGGGGGACGTCGGACGATACCGCGCGATCCAGCGCTGGCGACGCGGGCATCGGCAACCGACTGCGACGTGGGGGGTGGTCGCCCGCGGGGGCATCGGTGGCGATCGACGTCTCATACGCGGAGGAGGGAATCGCTCGGCCGCAGCGTGGGCAGGTCTGGTCGGGCCGGGCGGAATGCATGAGGTCGCAGTTCGGACAGCGGATCCACATCTGACTCATCGCGCGCACTCTCCTGCGATTCTATTTGGCAGGCGGCGTGCGCCACCGACCCGGTCGGTCATCGCTTGATGACGACGAGGGCGAGAATCACCGCTACCCCCGTGAGCTGAAGCCATCCGGGTGAGGGCGACGCGCCATCGTACCGGGGGTCGACGACCCGCTTGGCCTGGAACTTCGGTTCGCCGACCGTGGGCTCCGCGCGACGAATCTCCGACGACTGCCCATTGGCCACCGCCGGCGCGACGAGCAATCCGCCGGCGACCGCGAGCGCTGCCATCGCCGACCGCCCCTCCATCCGCGTCAGTACACTCGGGGGCTGGGCGGACGGTCAACCGGGCGACGGTACAGCTGGCGTGCTCGCGGCTCTGACGGGACCTGTGATCCCGCAGAAGTCCCTCACCTGGGGGACCCGCGGCGGCGCGCGGTCGGCCCGGCGGCCCGGGCACCGCGCCTGTCGCGGGGCTGCGGTTGGACGTGCAGGACCCCGTTGCAGTGCGCGTTTCAAACGAAGATCGGCGCGGGAGAAAGGAATCACTGCTCGAAGCAGAACAGATGCAGAGGAGTGTTGCACCGAGGGACGCTGTTGTCGGTCCAGTTAGCGGTGGTGAAGCGGGTCGAGCCGCACACGCCGGTGGCGCTGGTGTTGCCGATCGACCACTGGTCGCAGTCCGCGCCCGCCGACGAGCCATCGCTTCGGGTTCCGGTCCACACGTCGCCTTGAACTTCGCTGCCGCTCGCGTCCCGATCGATCGGCTGGTTGAGGGTGCCGTCGAGAAGGTCGGCGCTGGAAGTGGCGACGACCTCGCCGTCGGTGCGCACATATCGCAGGTCAGCGATCTTCGCCGCCGCGTCGCCTGAGGACCCGGAGAGCCAGGCCCGGAAGTTGCCGGTGAGGCCGGCGGCGGTCGCCCGGCTCTGGCAGGCGGCATCGGCGCCGGCGTCACCCTCGAGATCTCCCGTAAAAGTATCCGCGGTAACGAATACGACCCGCCGATCGGTGGCTCCGCCCTGCTCCAACGCGGATGCATCATCGCCGTCGGCGCCGCAGCCGAAGGCTACGGCGATCACCGAGGTTATCGTGAAAGCGCGAATATTCATGCTGGTGCGCCCTTAGCGCGGATGGCTCAAACCTGTAAAACCGTTGGCCGACGCGCAATGATCCCTGGAAAGCATTCGCAGGTCCGGGCGGGAGGATCCGGTTCCCTGGGCCGAACGCTCCGTTTTCAGATGCCCTTCGGCGCGACCTGGGTTAGGCCGCGGCCATGATGCGAACGATCGCGACGATGTTCTTTGCCGTCTCGGTGACGGCGTGTACCCAAGCCACCACCAGCGAGGCGCCCAGCAGCCCCGCGGCGTCGAAGCCGGCGGCGTCGAAGCCCGCCGCCGCGGCGTCGAAGCCCGCGGCGGCGATGGCTGCCGAAACGGGGCTCCCCGCCGCGCCCGAACGCGGCGACGATGCGGATCGCAAGAGCAAGAACGGGGCCCTCGATGCGGAGATCGCCGGCGTCAAGATTCGGGTCAACTACGGTCGCCCCCAGGTGAACGGACGCACCATCTTCGGGGACCTGATCCCATACGGAAAGGTGTGGCGAACCGGCGCCGATGAAGCGACCACCATCAGCTTCAGCAAGGCCGCGACCTTCGCCGGCCAGAAGGTCGAACGCGGAACCTACGCCCTGTTCACCGTCCCCGGCGAGAGCGGCTGGAAGGTCATCCTCAACAGCCAGGCCAAGCAGTGGGGCGCCTACCGGCACGACACCTCGAAGGACGTCCTGACCGCCGACGTCACCGCCGCCGCTCACGACAACACCGAGGCGCTGACCTTCGCGGCCGCCGACGGCGGCATTCAGATGATGTGGGCCGACGTCGCGGTCACCTTCCCCGTCGCGTCGGCCCAGTAGCGAGTCCTCGGCGGGGTTCCGACGGAGGTCGGAACCGGTCCGGAGTCTAGGGGCCGAAACGGCCGCGCAAGATCTCCAGCGGCAGCGCGCCGCGGTTCAGCACGACATCGTGAAACTCGCGGATGTCGAATGCGTCGCCCTGCCGAGCGCGCTCCTCCTCTCGCAGCGCGAGCAGCTCCAGTTGTCCGACCATGTACGCGGTGGCCTGTCCGGGCCAGCTCACATACCGAAACACCTGGCCCTCGGCCGCGCCGCGGCTGAAGCCGACCTGATTGATGAAGTACTGCACGGCGTTGTCGAAGGTCAGCGCCCCGGTGTGGATGCCGGTGTCGACGACCAGACGCGCAGCCCGAAACGCCTGAAACTGCAGGTAGCCGAGTTCGGTGTATGGGGAGTCGAACCACCCTAAGTCTTGGCCGAGGGTCTCGGCGTACAGGCCCCACCCCTCGATGTAGCCGGTGAAGCCCGCGACACGCTGAAAGAGGGGCAGATCGTTCAGCTCGGACGCGAGGGCGATCTGGAGATGGTGACCGGGAATGGCCTCGTGGTACGCGAGCGTGGGCATCGTCAGCAGCGGCTGAGAACCTCGGCTGGCGTAAAACGCGCCGCCTCGGGTCCCGTCGAGGGAAGGTCCGATGTAGTAGCCGCCGGAGTCCACCAGCACCACGCTGACGGGCGCGATCGGTAGTCGTTTGAATAGCGCCAGCGAGCGTTCGGTGGCCTCTTCGATCAGCTCCTCGTAGGTGCGCTGGACGGAGGAGGCCGAGATGATGCTTCCCTCACTGGCCGCGCGGGCGTAGTTCGAAGCGAGAGAGGCGCCCGGACTGTAGCCGAGGTCCTCGAATATCACGTTCATGCGGCGATTGATCTTCTGGATCTCGGTGCGCCCGAGGTCGGCGATCTCCGTCGCCGAAAGGTTGGTGGTGGTATGATGGCGGAGCGTCGCTGCGTAGTAGGCGGCGCCGTCGGGATGTTGGCCGACCCCGATGGCGCTCGGGGCCCGCGATGACAGCCGGCCTGCGAGCGACGCGAGCCGGCGATAGGCGGGCTGGACCGACTGCGCGATCGCGGCCCGGGCCTGAGCCCGCAGATCGTCGTCGATGACTCCGGCCTCCTCGCCCTTCGAGGTGAAGGTCAGATAGTAGGGGGTGGCGGTCGCCGATTGAGCGGCGAAGGCGTCGAGCTGACCGCGGGTGGCGTCGACGACGAGGCGGGTGGGAATGATACCTGCGCCCGCCGCGGTATCGATGCGATCGATCGCCTGGTCGATGACCCTCGCCACGCGCCAAAGTCGGATCACGTAGTCTTCGGCGTCTTGGCGGTCTCGGAACGGATGGACCTGGGTCATCAGCAATTCGAGGTTTCGATGCACGCCGCGAAAGCTAGGCTGCAGCAGGTACTCGTGTTCCGCGTATCGCGCCAGCTCTCGCTGGTCTTCCAGCCACCAGCGATAGGTGGCGGCGATCAGGCGCTGGTCCTCAGTGAGGGTGGCCTCGGGGTAGGTGGCCAGCTGGGCCAGGATGTCGCCTTCGATCTCCGCCGTCTGGCGGCGAAACGCTAGCGAACGGTCGTCGAGGTGTTGATTGTCGAGGCCCATGGACCTCGCGAGGCCGAGGTCGGTCAGCGATTCGGGCGAACGTCGGAGGAGCTGCTCGAAGGAGCGCTCGACGAAGGTGGGGAAGTCGAGGCCCTGTAGCGACGTCGAAACCTCGGCTCGCGAAGGAAGCTCCAGCGGCGCGAGGTCGGGCGGCTCGGGGTCGCTCTCGCTGCAGGCGAAAGGAAGGCAGAGAACGAGGACGAACCGGAGCAGCCGCATTCCTTTTGGTCCCACCCAGCCAAAGGGGAGTCAATCGACGGGGCCGATCGGGGGCTGGTTGACGCGCTGCGGTGGTGTTCTTTCGAAAGATGGACGTTGGGAGATGGATGGTGACCAGCATATGGGGCACATCGACGACCTCCGCGCTCTTCGATTCATAGCTGTTTTTCCATGATGATGAGCGGTCCATCGCCATTCCAGAGGGGCTCGATGGTCCGCCGAGTGACGTTGAAGCCTCGTTTTTCGTAAAGCCTCATCGAGGCTTCGAGGCCTTCGGTGGTCTCCAAAAAGACCGTCTCGAACCTGCGCTCGACGCAGTACGCGAGCGCGAGGTCGACGAGGGTTCGACCGAGACCCGTGCCTCGGGCTTCAGGGCGCACCACCAGCCATCGCAGCTGGGCGCGGGTAGGACTCCGCTCGGCGATGGCGATGCACCCCATCAGGACGTCGCCGGCCTCCGCGAGCCAGATCTGCCCTCGGTTGTCGTTGTCGAGGAAGTACTCGGCCACCGTTCGGACCACGTACGCCTCGAAGCGTAACCCGTAGCCGGGCAAACGGTCGTAGACCTCGCCATGAATGGTGATCAGACGCCCGAGATCGCCAGGGCGCAGCCCGGTGCGGATCGAGCAGTCGGAGTGTTCGTATCGTTGGACGGTAGACATCATTGGCCCGGGGTCAGCGGGCCAAGACTAACCTAGGAGCGGGGGAGGAAGGGACCCCAGACCGCCTCGCCCGAAAGGCGGGGCGTCTGGGGTAGCGTCGGGCCGACGTCAGTCTTGGCAGGCGACGAC
>JANQQN010000081.1 GCA_028289325.1 Myxococcota bacterium
GTCATCCTCCGGTTCGACGGCCTTCGCACCAGCTCGAAGAAGGTCATGGACGCGTCGTCATCCGACGGAAGAAGGCGGTCGTCGTGCAGCGCGCCGAGCCGATGCACCAGGCTCTTCGCGGTGTGGTCGTACTCTTCGCGGGCGGCGTCGACGACGTCGCTCATCGAAGGGGCGGGGGTGGCCGTGGGGTCGACCCAATCCCTCAACGGGACGCCGAGCTTGCGAAACGCGATCTCGATCGCCGAGCGGAGAATCGCCGTCTGTTGCTCGGTCAAGGACAAGGCGGTGCGGAGGATGCCGGTCACCTCGAAGATGTGTTCGATCGGCTGACTCCCGCTGGCCCCCCGCGGGGGGAGACGAAATGGGTTGAACGGCAAGCCATCCTGCAGGTCGACGACGTCGAAGCCATGATCGGAGGCGAATGGGTCTTCGTTAGCGTCGGCGAACGCTCCCGCATGATCGAAGATCAGAACGGGGCAGCCCAGCTGCACGGTGTCCGCGACCAGGGCCTTGACGAGCTGCGTTCGACCCTGGTCCGCGTCGCCGGACACCAGCAGTCCGAAGTTCGGCAGCAGCGGCTTCGAGGTCCGGTCGAGGTCCCACATGATCTTGCGCTTGTCGGGCGCAAAGCCGAAGAACAGCTGAGCGGCGTCGCGAGGGTCGACGGACAGCCGGCGGGGCGCCGCGAGCGCGTCGGAGGCGGAAGCGGTTTCGCTGTCGTCCCGCTGACTGGGCTGGACGAGCCGGATCATCTCCCCGATCGCGGCCCCTTCGAGGAGGAATCGGCGCGCTTTGCGCCATTCGAGGAAGCCGACCGCGTCCGCCCGATCGCGACAGAAATCGAGGGCCAGGCGCAGCCGCGCCCAGTCTTGGTCGGGCGCGTACGCCGCCCGGCCGCCCTCCGAGAACAGCCGACGGATGGCCGGACCCGCTTGCAGGTTGGATAGGTCGCGGTCTCGACGCGGCTTGCCTTCCTTGACCCCGGGGATCGGGCGGCGGCGAATGATCGCGGGTCGGCCGTCCTCCCGTTGGTCGAGGAACTCGTTGAGCTGATCGCGAAACTGTCCTTGGCTGTTCGGCTCGTCCGTGAACGCGATCGTCCACTTTTCGATCTGGTTCGAGGCTTCATCGAAGAACGTGGCGTCGACGATTCGGGTGGCCATCGTGTCGCTATCTCGCTGGGAAACGACGGTCTTCGAGACGTTGGCGAGCTCGTCCGAACACTTTCGCAGCAGCTCGGCAAACAGGGCGGCGCGCTCGTGATCGGTAAGGGTGGTGACCACGCCGGCGTCGCGGTCTTTCGTGTTCTCCCACAGCTTGTCGAAGTCGTCGCTGGGGGGCAGGGGCTTCGGAAAGCGGCTGGCGCTGAACTCCGAGGCCTCCGCGAATCGCCCGAGGGCTCGGGATAGCTCGCGGTAGTCCCGGATCTCCCGGAACAGCTCTCGGATGGATTGTCCGGTGTGTTGTTCGATGAGCCAGGTCGGGACCATGATTCGACCGGCTTCGGGGTGGGGTTCGAGGCCCGCGCGGCGCACGAGCTCTTCGCACCGCCGGTCAACAACCGTGCGCAAGATGCCGACGTCCGGCGCCTTGAGGTGGATGGGCTGAGACGGTGGGTGGCGGATCCGATCGCGAATGCTCGCGTGAAGGCGAGGGAGAACCGAGGCGGGGAACGTCCCCGAAAGGGCCGAGAATACCACCCCGATCGACGGGCTCAGCTCCGCGAGCTGACAGGCCTGAGTGACCACCCGGGTGACCAACACTTCCGACCCGGCGGCGAGGGCCGCTTCCACCTGGTCGAAGGCGAGCAACAGCGGCGCGTCGATGGCCGCTCCGAGCACGCTGATCCCCAGCAGGACATCGAAGATATCGGACTCGGACTCGAACGGAGGCAGGATCAACGGCCCGACGGAGGCCGCCGAATAACCCAACAGCCATCGACGCGCGGACGAGGACACCCGCTCGGCAGTGAGCAGGATCGCGGCCACGAGGTGTTCATCCGGCGGTGCATGGCCGTTCGCCTCCAGGGCCCGCACGATGCTTGCTGCCGCCTTGAGGGCTTCGACGGCCGCGGCCTCCTCGTCGACGTCGGCGACCGCCTTGTCGAACGCTTCGCGATCGTAGTCGGCCAGCTCCAAAAGGCCGATGGCCAGATGCCGCAGCGGAACCCAGCCGTTGGTATCGCGGAAATGGCGGGCCTCGAGCTCGCGAACCGTCGCTCGCAGCAGGCGCCGGACGATCTCATCCTCACCGATATCCGCCGACAGCTGAAACGCCGCGGGTAACACGTCGCCCTCCTGGGCCAGCTTGAACAGGGTCGAAGTCAGAACGTGGGTCTTGCCGAAGCCGGCATCGCCGTCGATCAGCAGGATGCGGGTGGTGGCGTCGGTCAGCTGGCGCGCCGCGTTCGACGCCACCTTCATGATTCCCGACCGCGCGATGGCATGAAGCTTGGGCACGTTCAGAGCGGCCGAGTCTTCGGCGCCCGCGAAGGCCGCCGCCGAGCTGAACAGCGGGTCGAAGTGGGAGCCGACGAAGGCCTCGAAGAGCGAACTATTCATGAAACCCTCGCAACAAAATGGAAGTGCCGGCCGTCGATGATCAGCTCCGAGCGCTGGCGGAGGTCAGCGGTGATGGCGTCGACGTAGTCGAGCCGCCGCAGCGATAGCCAGCGCTCTCGGTGGGCGGCCGCGAGTCGCTGTTTGAATGAGGCGATCGTCCCCGCATCGGTATGGTGGCGGCCGTACAGCTCGTAAGCGGCGCTGATGGCCAGGCGATCTTCGAATGGCGGCGTGGCGACCGCGTCGGCGAGGGCTTGCACCCGGCGCGCAAACTCCCCGATCTCCGCGACGTCGGTCGGACGCGCCCCGCGGGACGCCACCGGCGGCGACGTCTCGCTGCGGGCGACGGCGGCGGTCACCAGCGCGTGTCGCAGCCCATCGAGCGACAGATCTCTGGTCCCCAGGGCGCGGCTGGTCAGGACGGTGATCGTCTGGCTGACGCTTTGGCGCTCGGTGCCCGCCATCCGATGCAGGATAGCAGTAGAAAACGCATCGAGACGCTCGGTCCCGTTGATCGGGGGCAATCGAAGCCCGTCGTAGTGGGCGGCAAGACTGCGGGCGAGGAGGCACGCTCTCGTGTGCGTGAGCCGCACCGTGGGCAAGGACAGCGGAAGATCGTAAAGCACGGCAAGGGTGGCCGCGCGCAGATTGTCGCCGCGGGAAAAACGCCGCACGGCGTCGGGGCTCAGCGGCAAACCCAGGGCGACCATAGGCAGGATGGTGGCCCTGGTTCGCGGCCAGTCGGCCCTCGCCGCGAGGACGGCCGCGGCCAGCGGGTCGTTGCGCCCACCGTCCGCGAGTCGCCAACCTCGACCTTCGGTGGCGATCAGACCGGCGTTCGACAGCGAGTGCAACGCGCCTTCCCAGTGGGAGGGGGGCGCAAACCGCATGAGGCTCCGCTTGACCTGGGCCAGAGAGCGGCGAGGGGCGGTCGCGAGGAGGGCGACGATGAGCTGCTCGACGGTCAGCGGCTGGAGCCGGGCCAGATCCGGAAACGGGAGATCGCGTACCTCCGGCTGCCCGCTGTCACCTTCCATCCGTTCGGCCCCGTCATGGGATAACGCAAACCTCGAAGATTTCGTCAAACCGCTGCCCCCGCCTGTCGTAACTCCGTGTTTCACATACTATTGCTCGCGGCGACCCGGCCCAGAACCCGTTCAACGTGCTCGCTCCCGGCAAGCGCCCGCGGGCGACCTTGACCCCGGGCATGGCTCTCAAAGACAGCCAACCGTACCTGTCGTTCGCGGTGCAGGGCGGCGACATCCAGGACCAAGTGTTGATCCAGTTCTTCCTGAACGTGGTCGAATTTGGATGAACGTTCAGGAAGCCGCCTACGTCTGGAGCTTTCAGCTGCGCAACTCGTTCAGTGACCACCGCGCACAGCCGGGTCGGCTCCTGATCAACGAAGAAACGCCCCGGTTCGTGCGCCAGCGACTCGAGTCCATGGGATACGACTTGATGGTTTGCGAGAAGTCTTCCGGGCCGATCACCGCGGTTTTTTTCGACCGGAAGCACGGAAGTTTTTGGAGTGCCGCCAGCGACCTCGGCGAAGACTACGGCATCGCGGGGTGAAGCTCGGCCATTGCCCACGCCCGAGATCGCGGGGCAACAGAAGGGTTTAGCCGCACGTCTAAGCGAGTTTGGTCCTCGTGTTTCGCGTGGGCCACGGACGTCAGCCGTGGCGATTCCCGCACTTCGGGCACTCACACTCCCCAACCAGCCCGAACCAGATGCCCCGGCAGCGAGAGCACCATTTGCCGTACAGCGTGTTGGGGACGCGCGGCAGCCGTTTGGCCAGCGCGGACAGACCGAGGTCCTTGAACGTTCGTCCTGAAGGCGGGCCGTCGCCTCGAAGCAGCTTGGCCAGGTCATCCTCGACAGCCATCAGGGCATGGTAGCGGGAATCCGCTGGTGTTTGAATAGAACCCGCGTGCGGTGCAGTCCCGTCTCGTTGGTAGCGATTCGCGAAAATTCGTTCCTGCGCAGCGAGTCAATAGCTCACCGAGAGACCTTCACGAATTATGGGTATCTTGTTGCGTCCCCGAATACTCGGTACGGTCGCGCACCACCGATGGGCGCCCCGACCATTCGGGCTCCATCAGGCATCAAAAGGGGTACTCGATGACGAACGTATTGTGGCTGCAAGGCGGCGCCTGTTCCGGCAACACCATGTCTTTTCTGAATGCGGAAGAGCCGAGCGCGGTCGATCTCGTGACCGATTTCGGTCTCAACCTGCTGTGGCATCCGTCGCTGGGCATGGAGCTCGGACCGGGCGTGAAGGCGATCCTCGACGACTGCGTGTCGGGGAAGATCCAGCTGGACGTCTTCGTGTTCGAAGGCACCGTCATTCAGGCGCCGAACGGCACCGGCCACTGGAATCGGTTCGCGGGTCAGCCCATGATGAACTGGGTCAAGCAGCTTTCCGACGCTGCGGGTTATGTCGTGGCCATCGGCGACTGCGCGACCTACGGAGGCATTCCGGCGATGGCTCCGAATCCGTCGGACTCGACGGGTATGCAGTTTCTGAAGAAGTCGGCGGGCGGCTTCCTGGGCGCCGAATTCAAGTCGAAAGCTGGCTTGCCAGTGATCAATATCCCCGGTTGCCCCGCGCACCCCGACTGGATCACCCAGATCATCGTCGCATTGGCCACCGGTCGCGGTGGCGAGCTCAAGCTCGACGAGTACCAACGTCCGACCACGTTCTTCACCAGCTTCACCCAGACCGGTTGCACCCGGAACATGATGTTCGCGTACAAGGTGTCGACGACCGAGTTCGGTCAGCGTAAGGGCTGCCTGTTCTATGACCTCGGCTGTCGCGGCCCGTTTACCCGTTCGCCGTGCAACCGCATTTTGTGGAACCGTCAATCATCGAAGACCCGCGCCGGGATGCCGTGCATCGGCTGCACCGAGCCCGAGTTCCCCCATTTCGATCTTGCCCCCGGGACCGTCTTCCAGACCCCCACCACCCTCGGCCTGCCGAACGAGGTCCCGGTCGGGATGAGCAAGCGCTCCTACCTGACCATGGTCGGCGCCGGCAAAGCGAACGCCCCTCAGTGGTCCAAAGAAGACATCTTCGTGGTCTGAGGACCCAAGAGCGCTCACTCCATACTTTTAAAGGAATCAGAAATGACGGCTACCACCGAAAATCCCAACGTTGAGACCCTCGACATTTCTCCGGTCGGTCGAGTGGAAGGCGACCTCGACGTCCGTGTGTCGATCGACAACGGCGTCGTCGTGAACGCCTGGACTCAGGCCGAGATGTTCCGCGGCTTCGAGCTCATCCTCCGGGGCAAAGACCCACAGGCCGGCCTCGTGGTGACTCCGCGCGCGTGCGGAATCTGCGGCGCGTCCCATCTCACCTGCGCCGCGTGGGCCCTCGATACCGCGTACGGAACCGAGGTTCCGCGCAACGCGATCATCGCCCGCAACCTCGGCCAGATCGTCGAGAGCCTTCAGAGTCAGCCGCGATACTTCTACGGCCTGTACGCGATCGACATGGTCAACGAGAAGTACAAGGGCTCGAAGTACTACGAGGAGTCGATCAAGCGGTTCGCGCCATTCACCGGTAGCTCCTATGAGCTCGGCGTGACCATCTCCGGTAAGCCGGTGGAGATCTACGCGCTTCTCGGCGGTCAGTGGCCCCACTCGTCGTACATGGTCCCGGGCGGCGTGATGTGCGCGCCGACCCTGACCGACGTGACCCGGTCTTGGTCGATCCTCGAGTACTTCCGACGCAACTGGCTGGAGCCGTGCTGGCTGGGCTGCTCGCTCGAGCGGTACGAAGAGATCCAGTCGTACGAGGATTTCATGGCGTGGATGGACGAAAAGCCCGAGCACGCCAATTCGGATCTCGCCTTCTATTACAAGGCGGGCGTCGACTACGGGCTTGACCAGTATGGCGGCGGGCTCGGCCGGTACATCACGTGGGGCTACCTGCCCCACGAAGACAAGTACAACAACCCGACCATCGAAGGTCGCAACGACGCCGTGATCATGAAGAGCGGCATCTACGACGGTGCGACCGACAAGTGGATCACGATGGACAACACCCGGGTTCGCGAGAACACCACACACGCGTGGTACTCGGAAGGCCCGGACGACGTCCATCCGTTCGACCGGACCACCAATGCGATTCCCAACAACCAGACCGACTTCTCGGGGAACTACTCCTGGTGCACGGCGGTGAGCGATTTCGAGCTCGGTCGGTGCGAGGCCGGCCCGTTCGCGCGGCAGATGGTCGCCGGCGGCACCCACGGTCACTCGTGGCAGCACCACGACCCGCTCGTGGTCAGCATGTACAAGGCGCTAGGCGGGCCTAGCCTGCACCTCCGCCAGATCGCGCGCATGCACGAGACGATCAAGCTGTACCGCCAGGCGGAGCGCTGCTTGCGGGAGTTCCGGCTCGATGAGCCGTTCTACATCAAGCCGAAGGTCCGCGACGGCAAGGGCTGGGGGGCGACGGAAGCCATCCGAGGCGCGCTCGCCCACTGGATCGAGGTCGAGGACGGCAAGCTGAAGAACTACCAGATCGTCGCGCCGACGACCTGGAACGTCGGTCCCCGGGACGCGAACGAGAACCCCGGCCCGATCGAGGCGGCCCTGATCGGCTCGCCGATCGCGAACAAGCACGACCCGGTCGAGGTCGGTCACGTCGCCCGGTCGTTCGACTCCTGCCTGGTGTGCACGGTTCACGCGTACGACGCGAAGACCGGTGAACAACTGGCCAAGTTCCGGACGGCGTAGTTCCGCGGCCTGAGTTTCGTAAACGTCCGTTCTGGGGTAGGAACAGACCCCGATGCTCACCGTCATCGGTTGCGGTAACCTCAATCGAAGTGACGACGGCGTCGGGGTCGTCCTCGCCCAGCGACTGCAGGCGCGATTCCGTCGCCACCCGGTCCCTGGTGTTCAAGTGTTCGACTGCGGAACGGCGGGGGTCGATGTCATGTTCAAGGCCCGCGGCAGCACCGCGCTGATCATCGTCGACGCGTCCCAGACGGGTTCCGAGCCGGGCACGATCTATGAAGTTCCCGGCGAGGAGCTCGCGAGAGAACACGAGCCGACGTATTCGCTGCATGACTTTCGATGGGACCACGCCCTGGCGGCGGGAAAGAAGATCTTCAAAGACGAGTTTCCCACCGATGTCCGCGTGTGGCTCATCGAAGCTCGGTCGACGGCGTACGGTCTCGAGCTGTCCGATGTGGTTCGAACGGCGGCCGACGATGTTTATCAGCGGGTGCTGACCAGTATCGCCGACCACGCGTCACAGCGGCACGAAGGCGCGATCCAAGACAAACTCGAAATCAGGAGAGGGTCGCTCCGTCTGTCAAAAGAGCTTTACGACAAATACTTCGACGGCCGGGAAGGCGCGCTGCTCATGGTCCGCGACGACCGGGTGCAGGTCGTGCCCGTAGACCAGCTGGCGGGCGGTTTGATCATCAAGCAACGCAACCTGCGAGGGGATCGGGTTATCCTAGGCGCGGAGTTTCTGAGGGCTCACGATGTCGAAGGTTTCGAGGGCGAAGTTGAGGTACAGTGGGAATCCGCGCTGGGCGCCTTGTCGTTCGCGCTGCCAGGACTCAAGTCATGAACGCGAGTGAACACGTTCAAGCCACGGTGGCCCAGATTCGGGCGTCCGGACGCCCGGATATCGAGCAAGCCGAGTCGTTGGTGGAAGTAGCGTTCGACCTTCAGAAGAAGCCGAAGTCTCCCCAAGACCTGATTGATGCGTTGTTCCTTTATGACCACGCCCTCGAACTTTCCGCGGCCACGCCGCTCGCCCGGGCCCGGGCGCTGGCGGGCAGAGGCGGCGCGCTGCGACGTATGCCCGGCCTCGGCGCTGATGAGCTCGCCCAGGCGAAAGAGTGCTTTCAAGAGGCGTTGACCGTGTTGCGGGAGGCGGGGGAAGCGGAAGAGGTGGCCGAAGTCGAAATGAGCTATGGCTTGGTTCTTCAGGCCCTCGCGAACTTCGGTAAGGCGCCGCTGGAACAGGCGATCCAGGCCTATCATCGCGCCTTGGGAACGTTCACCAAAGACCGTTATCCGCGCGAGTTCGCCACCATCCATAACAACCTCGCCACCGCGTATCTCTCGATGCAGCTCGCGCCCGAGCGTGAAGTCATTCGCGAGGCGCTCGCCGTCCAGTCGTTTCAGGAGGCGTTGAAAGTCGTGACCCTCGAGGAGGATCCGACCGAGTACGCCATGCTGCAGAACAATCTTGGAAACGCGCTGCAGGCGATGCGCTCTTCGCATCCGCTCGAGAATCTCCAGCGGGCGGTCGAGGCCTACGACGAGGCGCTCAAGGTTCGGACCGCCTACGACACGCCGGTCGAGTATGCGAACACCCTCGCCAACAAGGCGAACGCGTTGATGAACCTGCCCGACCTGATGCCAGCGTTGGAGCAGGGCAATGGCGATGCGAGGCCGCCCCCGGTGGCCCCGGCCCCTGGCAACCCGCAAAACCTGCTGGAGGCGATCAAGCTTCTGAACGAATCCGCCGAGGTGTTCGACAAGTCGGGGGTCACGGATCGGGCCCAGATCGTGCGCGAGCTCGCGGCGTCGTTGTCCGCCGAGCTCCGCCAGATGGAAGGTCAGGCATGAACGAGGAACGGACCTTCCCCCAGCTCGCCGAAGATCTCGATCGTCTCGAACGCATCACCGAGGACTGGTCGCCCGAACAGCGTTCGACGCTGACCGCGATTCGAACCACCATCGAGTCGATTCAGGCCGGCGCGTTTCGTTCGCTCATCAAGACCATCAAAGACGAGCCCGGCGGTCTCGACGCGCTGAAGAAGGCCGTCGGCGACCCGTGGGTCCATGGCGTTCTCGCTTACCACGGCCTCGTTCGGGCGCCGGCGCCGACGCCGGAGGCCCTGGTCGAGCAAGCGCTGGAGTCCGTTCGACCGATGCTCGCCAGCCACAACGGCAACGTGGAGCTGGTGGAGATCGTCGACGGAACGGAGGCGAGAATTCGCCTGGAAGGTAGCTGCGACGGCTGCACTCACTCCGACGTCACCGTCCGGCAAGGGATCGAGACGGCGATCAAAGACGCGGTCCCCGCCATCGAGCGGGTGAAGGTCGTCAACGGTCGACGCGGGGATGCGCTGGTCCAGCTGCCCGGCGTGGAAGGCAGCCCGTTCGCCCGCGCGTGGCAAGATGCGGGGCCGTTCGACCTCACTGAACACGAGATCCGCGCGGTGGAGCTCGAGGAGGCGTCGATTCTGCTCACGGTGGCCAAGGGGCAGCCCAAGGCCTACCGCAATGCGTGCGCTCATCTCGGGATGCCTCTCGACGGGGGCGCGGTCGAAGATGGCGTCCTCACTTGTCCCTATCACGGCTTTCAGTTTGCGCTGGCTTCGGGGGAGTGCCTGACCGCGCCTTCCATCCAGCTACCGACCTATCCGGCCCGGGTGCAAGCCGGTCGCATCCTCGTTCAGGTCACAACATGAAGGTCAAGCTCGCCCCCGTCTCCCCGGATACTGCGCCGCCCCCTCCGCCGGTGTTGGACCCCGAAGGTCCAACCGTCGTTCTCGGCGGCGCCGACCCGTTTCATCCGGACATCGTCCCCCAGCCGGCGTCGCTGTTCGGTCCGAGGAGCGCATTCCTGGCCGGGGCCGACGGACCGTTGTTCATCGCGGACACCGGCCATCACCGGGTGGTGGTTCATCATCGGCGACCCGAAGAAGATGGCCGAGCGGCGGACATCGTTCTCGGGCAACCAGACTTTCAAACCGAGGGCCGCAACGCGGGCCGAGACGACGCGACCGCCGCGACCATGAATGTGCCGACGGGGATCTGCCGGTTTGGTGACGGTGTCGCGGTCGCCGATTCCTGGAACAACCGCGTGTTGATCTGGCGAACGATGCCCACCGAATCCGCGGTTCCCGCGGACATCATCCTCGGTCAGGACGACCCGGCTGGTCAGCGTCCGAACCGCGACCTCCGCGCCCCCCGCGGCGACACGATGCACTGGCCGTTTCAGGTGTTGGTTCACGACGGGCGCCTGTACGTCGCCGATGCCGGCAATCGGCGCATCTTGGTGTGGCGGACGTTGCCCACTGAGACCGCGCAACCGGCGGACTTCGCCCTCGGCCAGACGGATCTCGAGAGCCGAAGCGACAACGCGGGCGGACCGGCCGACGCCCGGACGATGCGCTGGCCTCACGATCTCGCCATCATCGATGGGCGGCTGGCGGTTGCCGACGCCGGCAACAATCGCGTGTTGGTGAGATCGTGAGGCCAGCGCATCGTCCGGGCGTCGGCCGGTCCGCCCGCGTTGTCGCTTCGGCTCTCGAGATCCGAAGTCG
>JANQQN010000354.1 GCA_028289325.1 Myxococcota bacterium
CTCAGGATTCGGCGTTTTGTCCGATGTCGATCCGAACGGCAACCAGGTTCGAAGCGACGGCTGGGTGCCGGCGCTCTTCGGTGCGGCGCCCGACACCCCGGAGGGCGCCCAGTATCCCTACGACGACGTCGATGGCCTGGTCGACGTGCTCACCAGCGCCCCGTTCGTCAAGGCCTGCCTGGCCGAGAAGCCCCTGGGCTTCGCGCTTCGGCGCCAGATCGGGGACGCGGCGGGCGACCGATGTGCTGTCGAAACCATCGCCAAATCCGCCGAAGACCTGGGCGGCTCCTACACCGACCTCCTGGTGGCGATCGCAACTCATCCAATGTTCACTCATATCGCCGCCTCCGGAGCGATGCCATGAAGTATAGACACGTCCTCGATCGGCGGACCTTTCTCCGCGGTGCAGGCACGGTCGCCATCGGGCTGCCGTTTCTCGAAGAAATGATGGCGACCAGCGTCTACGCGCAAGGGGCGCCGCCGCCGGCGCGAGTGCTGACCATGTTCGTCGGCCTCGGCATACCGTCGCCGTTTCAGAGCGACAGCTTCGTCAATCCGTACCGCGAGCATCTCGCGCCCCTGCAGGCCGTCGCCAACAAGATCTGTTTCCCTCGCGGGATCTACTACGAGAAGAACAGCCGCTCGTCGGGCAATCATGCTCGGGGGTCGCAGGCCGCGTTCGTCGGGGAGCGAAACGCGGGCGCGAGCGTGGACCAAGCGGTGTTGAGTCGCCTTCATGGCGACACCGCGCCGACCGCGATTCGAAGCCTCGTCGCCGGGACCTACACCCGACAAGACGGCAACCAACGTCACGTCCACAGCTGGGTCGGCCCGCAGCAGCCGACGGCGCAGCCCATCGAGTCTCCCCGGCTCCTGTTCGACCGCGTGTTCGGGAGTTTCGTACCGGGCCCGGGGCCCGGCGTGGATCCCGCCGTGGTCCGCCAGGCCCGTTACGAGCGCAGCATCCTCGACGCCGCGATCGAGCAGTATCGATTCGTCACCAGCGATGCGTTCGGGCTCGGCGCCGAGTCCAAGTCCAAGCTCAACCTCCACGTCGAGCGCATTCGAGAGCTCGAGCGGCGGATATTCGACCCGGATGCGGTGCCCGACGATCCCGGTGATGTGCCCGCGCAGTGCCCGCCGCCGGCGCCGCCGGAGTTCACTCACCCCGAGATGGTCGAGATTCAGAAGACCGTGAACAACGAGGGCGTTCGCATGGACGTCAATCGATGGATGGAGCTGTGGCGCGCGATGGCCGACGTATATGCGATGGCCGTGAAGTGCGACGTCAGCCGTTTCGGCAATCTGCAGTTCCAGTCGGGCGGCGAGCGGATCGAGCTGTACGGAAGCTACACCGCCTACGGCCAGACGCGGACCTTCGACGACTCGGAGACGTCTCACGAGTACTGGCACCGCTGGGCGCCGGGCAATTCCGACGAGGCGGGCATGCTCGACCACATCTGGCTGATGATGGCCGAGACGACCTACTTTCTGCAGGCGCTGGACGACACGGACTTTCCGGACCCTAACGGCAAGACGGTGTTGGACAACGCTCTGGTGGTGGTCGGCACGGAGCTCGGCGACGGCAACCCCCACGACGTGGAAGACGTATTCCACCTCATCGCAGGCGGAAACGGCGCGATCCGGACCGGGGTCGTCGAGACGGACCGACAGGCGACCGAGCTGTACAACGCCGGGATCCGCGCCCTGGGCATCGATGATCTGAGCGTTTCTGGTCACCCCGACTTTGCCGGCCAAGTTGCATCGGAAGTTCTGACCTGACAGTGAGCGGTGCGGTCGGGATCGCGCAGAACCCTTAACTGGTCTCGGTTCTGGACCCCATGCGTTAACGGGCTTCGCACATTGACCGACCCCTAGGTTCGTACGGATGATGGGCCGAAGGTCCAATGAGTTCCGCAACGCACCACACGACGGCCCCAGAAGATCGAATTCCATTCCCCCAGAAGGTTATCTACGGACTCGGGGCCTTCGTTAACAACCTGCTCGCGGGCGCCATAGGAGGGATGAGCATCGTTCTCAACCTCGGTTTCGGGATGGATCCCGCGTTGGTCGGGACCCTGGCCTCACTACCTCGTTTGACCGACGCGGTGACCGACCCGTTGATGGGTTACATCTCCGACAACACCAAGTCCAAGTGGGGACGACGGCGGCCGTACATCTTCGTCGGCGCGATCCTGTCCGGTCTGATCTACATGCTGCTTTGGCAGCTTCCGCGGGGGCATACTCAAACGTTCTACTTCGTCGTTTTCTTGGTCGGCTCCTTGATCTTCTATCTCGCCTACACCTGCTTCGCGACCCCGTGGGTCGCGTTGGGATACGAGCTGACGCCCGACTATCACGAGCGTACTCGGCTCATGGGGGTGCAAAACTTCATCGGTCAGCTCGCCTACGTCGTGGCGCCTTGGTTTCTGTGGACGATGCAGAACGAGGAGCTGTTCGAGGATCTGATCGACGGGGCGGCCGGGCTCGCGGTGGCCATCGGCATCTTCACCATCGTGATCGGCGTCCTGCCCGCGCTCCTGTTGCGAGAGCGCTTCGAGCACACGCCGGAGCCCCCGCCGACCGTCGAACCTCCCCCCGATGACCCCGCTCGCATCAAGACGAAGTTCGAAACCGAGCGTCGCCAATCCACGAATCCGCTGATTCGTAACATGATCGACTTCTTTACGGGCTTCGCGGCCACCCTCAAGTTTCGCCCGTTTCAAAAGCTCTGTGCGGCGACGTTTCTCGTTTTTAACGGCTTCATTCTCATCTCTTCGTTTCAGTCGTACGTGATCATCTATTACGTCTTCCTGGGCGACAAGACGCAGGGCTCGATCTATCTGGGATACTTCGGAACGATCTCCGCGATTTCGACGTTCGCGGTCATCGCCGTCGTCACCGCCATCGGCACCAAGATCGGCAAGCGCCGGGCGTTCTTCGTGTCGACGGGAATCTCGATCTTCGGCTACGGGCTCAAGTGGTTCTGCTACAACCAAGACTATCCGTGGCTGCTGTTGATTCCCGCTCCGTTCATCGCTTTTGGGCTCGGTGGTCTGTTCACGCTGATGGGCTCGATGATCGCCGACGTCGTGGACCTCGATGAGCTGCAAACGAATCAGCGGCGAGAGGGAATGTTCGGGTCGATCTTCTGGTGGGTGGTCAAACTCGGGATGGCCGTCGCACTCCTCGGCGGCGGCTTCTTGCTCAATGCGACAGGATTCGACGTCAAGCTCGAAGGAAACCAAACCGAAGAGACGCTGTTTTTGATGCGCGTGTTCGATGTCGTGGTCCCGATGGTTACTTCCGCCATCGCGTTGTTTACGGTATGGACCTACTCGATCACCGAGGCGCGGGCCATGGAGATCCGAGCGGATCTCGACGCGCGCGCGGCCGCGCGGCAGGCGGAGGCGACGTGATGCGGGGAGTCCGACCCGCGACTCGAGGGTCATGGCCGCTATCGTGTTTCGCGCTGGCCGCGTGCGTAACCACCGCGCCCAACCCGACCAAAGATATGCCCGAAATTCAACACCTCGCTCCTCAGTCACCTGACGCGCTCATCGGAGGCGAGTCGGTGGCGCTCGCGTACTCCGGCTTTCGCCGCGGCCAGCATCCCGATCGTGGCGACGGCGACGCTTCCCCCACCCCCGCCCAGGTCGAGGAAGATCTCCGCCTGTTGAACGCCCACGGGGTCCGGCTCATCCGGCTCTACGATTCGGGTCCGAACTCTGCGCTCGTTCTCGACATCATCGAGAACCGTGGGCTGCCGATGAAGGCGATGTTGGGGGCCTGGCTACACGCTGAACTGAGCGCCCACGAAACGTGCGCCTGGTTGACCGAGCCGATACCGCCCGAGCAGCTGGCGGCCAATCGCGCGAGGAACGTCGACGAGGTCCGGCGGGCGATCGAGCTCGCCAATAGACACCCGAAGACCGTGGTTGCGGTCAACGTGGGCAACGAGGCGCTGGTGACGTGGAACGACCACCTCGTTTCGATCGAGGCCATGGTCGGCTACATCAAGCGGGTCAAAGACGCGATCGCCCAGCCGGTCAGCACGGCCGATAACTACGTCGCGTGGGCGGACCATGGTCCCGCCCTGATGTCGGTCGCTGATTTCGCGCTCGTGCACACGTATCCGGTGTGGGAAGGAAAGACCCTCGAGGAGGCCATGGCCTATACCCAAGCGAACTTGGGGCAGGTCCACGCGGCCATCCCCAACGCATCGATCGCCATCGGGGAGGCGGGATGGCCGACGGTGGCCAGCGAGTTTGGTGATCGCGCCAACGAACCGAATCAGACCGCCTACGTGGCGGCGCTTCTCGAGTACGGCCGCACCCACAACATCACGGTGTTCGTATTCGAAGCCTTCGACGAGGACTGGAAGGGCGATGACAACCCCGACGGGGCCGAGAAACACTGGGGCCTGTTCGACATCGATCGTCGCCCCAAAGCCGGCGTGGCGTCCGGCCAGCTCCTCCCTCGCCCCGCGCCGTGATCCCGGCGCCGGTGGGGTTGCAGGCGGCTACGGCCGGAATCTGTTCGCGCTGAACCAGACGTCTATCCGCGCGATCTGATTTCGACCGAAAAGGGCCCGGGTGGTCGAGGGGTCCAGTCGTCGTCCCTGAACATCTCGTGTTTGACCATCGTGGCCGGTGATCCGGAGCGTGTCTGGCTCCCCGTCGGTTCGATACACGACCACCACCCCGGCCAACGTGAAGCCCAGCCCTCCTTTCGGCAGGTGTTCTTGCCGGGCGCGGCCGTCGGTGGCGGTGAGTTGCCAGGTGACGTCAGCGGGCAACAGCTCGCCGTTCTTCAGCAGGGCGGGCTCGAAGCTCAGGCAGCCGCCATCGGTCCGCAGTCCGAGTTCACCGAACCGCGTGAGAACCTGTTCCTTGACTTGGCCGGTCATCCCCGGCTGCTGCGCGCCCGAGTGACCCGGGGTGTGGGAGTACGCATCGGTGGGGAACGCGCCGTAGACGGCGGGGGACTTGTTGAAGCTGAGGCCGGCCCGCACCCGGTCGTAGGCCTCGACGAGCGGGGCGGCATCCATGCCCTCTCGCGTCGCCCGGCGGTGCGACTCCTGCACTGCGACCAGCAGCTTGGCGACCATGTGCCAGTACACGCATCCGAGGCCTTCGAATCCATACATGGAGGCCGAGCGGCCGGTGAACTCCGCGTGTCGAAACGTTCGCTCGTAGAGCGCCAGCAGCCGCTCTCGATCCGGGTCGGTGAACGGGGTCCCGTCGACCTCGCGTTCCAGCGCATCGAGCCGGTCTCGAAGCACCTCCTCATTCTTCAGGTCGGAATGGAAGTGCAGCCCGCCGCTTCGGTCCACCCCGATGATCCGGGCGTCGCCCGCGTGCAGCCACCGCTGAACGGCGTCGATCGCTTTCGCGTCGTCTTCTGGCACGCGGTTGCGCGCTTCGAAGTCGGGCAGGATCTTGTCTGGATAGAGGAGGAAGGTGTTCTGGTCGGACCGATACAAGGCACTGTCGAACATCGCGTCGACCAGGGCCGCGGCCTCGGCGGGCGAAAGGACCTGCGCATCGAGGGCGGCAACCTGGCCTTCGAGCATCAGGGACAACCGGTGGATGTGCACCGCGTGGGGCTCGATGCTCATCGTGTTGTAGCTGTGAAATAGGCCGTCGTCCCGAAGGTTGGCGCGGAAGCTTTGCTCCAAGACCCGGCTCGCGTCGGCCAGAAAGCCCGCGACCGCCTCCGCGGGGACGGGCAGCGTCGCGGTCGGCCAGCCCTGGTAGACGGAGGAGCGGTATTCGGAGAAGACTTGGCCCAAGCGGTCCATGGTCAGCCGTCGCTCCTCGGCGGAGACAGGCGAGGTCTTGGCGGCGACGGACGCCAAGACTTGCCCCACCCCCTCTAGCCACCCTCGAACGCACGTCGTGAGCTCGAGGGGCGTCGTTCGACCTCGGATCAGCTGGGCCAGGAACCGCGCGTAACGAAGGGTGTGGGCCAAGGTGACCACGGACAGCCCATATCCCGGCAGCGCGTTGTTCGCGTCATTCCATTCCGGGCGCTGGGTGTTCATCCAGATCCCGCCGTCGACGACCAGATTCGAAAGTTTGCTCAACAGGGGGATCAGGAGCTTCTCCCACAGGTGGGTGAGCGCAACGTCTGAGCCCCGCCACACCAGTCGCCCGTCCTGACCAACGTCGCCGACCCGTTCCTCGATGCGGGCGTGGTGTTCTTCGTCGAATTCAATGGTGTCGCGGGGGGTCTTCAGCATCTGCGCGTAGGGGCAGATTCGATACGGAACGTCACCGAAGCTGAACCGCCGCTGGTCGAGCATCTCCTCGAGCATCGCGGGCCGATACGCATGCAGCGTCTCGAGAAGCCGAAGCAGGTAGATGATCTGATGGTCGCCCCAATATCCGATGTTCGACCATGGGTCCTCGGGATCCGGCACTTCCCAGTCGATACCTTCGCGAGAGATGCGGTAGGGATTGAATCCGTCGACCGTGGATGCGTTGACGAACTTGGCGATCATCGACGGCAGATACTCGGGAAAGCCGACCGCCAGCGCTTCCCAGTTTTGAAAGATGTCTCGCCAGTTGCCTTCGTAGTGAATAGCCCGCTCGCCACTGTCGGTCTTGGTCCGGATGGAGAACCGGTTCCACGGCCGGCTCGGATCGCCATGGCGACGACCGAAGGCCAGAGGCAGCATCTCGTCGACGAGGCGGAGCAGGTCGCTGTCGCCACGGGTGGACGCCGAGCGCCGCAGCGACTCGATATCCACGAGTTCGGGCTGCTGGGCCATCCAAGCGCGGTGGTGGTCGGCGACACGACGGTTGCGGAGGCGGACGAAGTCCTCGAGCTCGGCGCGCGGAACCCGGCCTTCGTTGATCAACACCCCCCCTCGCAGACCGTTGAACAGGGCGTTGGACAGGTGGTTGAGGTTGATGATTCGGTCTCCGGTTCGCTGCTGACCGTCGATCGCCGCCACCAGCTGCTTCAAACCGGTTCGCGTCGTTTCAATGGAGCGGTCGAGTCGACCCGCGACATCATCGCGGTTCAGCTCGGACCGAAGCGCAGCCATTTTCACGCTGTCCAAAGACACGTCGCCGACGAGCGACCATCGGACCGGATCGTCGACGTTCGGGGTGATCGTCGTGGTCACGAGATACGCGCCCTTTTTGCCCCGCAGATGATTCGTTGGCTCGATCGGCTGTCTTCGGCGCCACCGATTGATCACTTCGGGCGACAGGTGGGTAGGTCCAGGGAGCCCCGTGCGCCACACCGCGTTCGCGCGCAATGCCTCCGCGGGCTCGGCGCGGTCCGTCAACAGTGACGACAGACTGTACAGGGCGAGGTGACAAGGCTCTTCGTACAGTTCGGAATGTCGATAGGCGTCGATGAGGTTGCTCGCTCGCTGCTGGGTGCTGAGCGCGACGCCCGCCGGCAGCACGTCGAGTAACCCGTCGAGCACTTCGACGGTGCGGGGGCTCGATCCCGTGGTCCAGAGCTCGGCGGTTCGTACCCATCCGAAGTCTTCGCTCGGCATCCACTCGTAGCGAAAGCCGAGCCCGTAGCCCGTATGGCGCTCCTCGAACGCGACCCGATCGCCGAGATCGCTCTTGCTGACCGTCCGCACGATCTCCGGATCGTCGGCCCGCGGATCGAACGGTGCCCACACCCGATCGTCGATCCGGATAAGGGTGATCGGGCCTCCGAGCCCCGGGCGCTCGTACAGTCGGTCTACGGTTTCGTAGGGGAAGAGACTGTGCTCGGCGCTCATTCGCCCCGCGGTCAGGCCGCCGTTGCTGGCGACGAACATCCATAGGTCGGTACTGCTGAGCACGCTCATGAGGAACGGCGGCATGTGCTCGACGTTCGCGATGCTCAGACGCACCTCGCCGTCGTGCTCGAAGAGCTCGAGGGGACCGGAATCGCCCGGCAGGTGTGAGGAGGTCATGGGTCAGCTACTGATAATATACGTCATCGATGAGGAAGGAGTCGCCCAAAGTTCCCTCTCCGCCGCCCAGTCCCAAGGGGCTTCGCACCGAGAAAGGAAGGAAACCGCGCGCTTCGAGGTCGGAGATAGGAATGGTGATGCTGTGCCATTCGCCGTCGTTGACGTAACCGTACTCGGTCGCCCCGACGGAGGAAGTGACCGTCGGGGCCGGGTTTGCGGCCCCCGACGTGAACACGAGCACAATCTCGTCGAAGGTGGCGGCCGCGGTCGAGGTCGACTTTAGGCTGATGTTGAACGTTGTGTACTGCGAGATGTCCCGTGGCTGAAACCAGAACACCCCGAGACCCCAAAACGTAAAGCCCTGGTGGACGATGCGGTTGGAGACCTCGCCTTGTACTCGGTCCGATGACTCCTCGTCCTCGTCATTAACGGTGAACGCACCGGTGCCATCGCCCACGGTGTCGAAGGCAAAGATGAACGTGTTGTCGGCGTTGAACGGGAACACCCGCTCGTCACCCGCGGGCTCATAGAACACCTGCAGCCACAGCCGCGGCACGCCCGAGACGTAGGGGGTCGGCCCGGGGAGGAACTCGACCGGTTGGCGAACCCCCTCGTGGGTGCTGTAGTCGAACGAGCCGGGGTCCTCTCGGCACCCGACCAAAGCGATGAGCAATAGAAGCAATAGAAGACCGTACCGCGCGTTCATGAGCCTTCGTCCTCCTCGTCTTCCTCGTCGTCATCGTCATTGGGGTCGGGATCGGGAAAGATGGGCGGCGACGCGAGGATCGCCTCTTCGTTGCCGTTGGAATCGACCGCCGCGACCCAGTTGCCCTGCACCTGACCGCCCAATCGGATGATGCCGAAGTACGACGGGGTTGCGACCCGGAATTTGCTCAGCAGATTCTCGTCCAGGAAGGATACGTCGCCCGGGAAGAAGTCGAGCACCGCTTGGTAGCCCCGGATCGCGAGCTGCTCGAGCACGAAACGCTCTTCGCCGCTTCGGGTGCCCGCGAGCACCTCCATCAGCTGTGCGGTGTAGAATTGATGCTCGCCGTTCGGCTGGGTCGCGAGCAAGGTGGCCCACGCGTAGAACGCGCCCGGGGTACTCGCGCCGGCGAGAATATCGAACTTGGTCTCGGAACCCACGCCGAACCGTCGAAACGGGTTGTTCGGATCGTTTAAGACGTCTTGGAACGGATGCACCCCGACGTTCTCACTGTGTAGCTCGAAGTCGAGCGAGGCGAGCTGGACCCGGTCTCGAAACTCCGGCGAATCGATCTCGCAGGCTACGGTGGTGAGCATGACGACCACGACGGCGGCTGCCCGCGAGGTGCGCATCGACCCGTCGCCAATGATGGTTTCGCGATCTGTCTTAGAGCGTGATGTGAACATAGGTCCTGAGCTCCCATTCGTAGCCAAGCTGGTCGTCCTCACCCGCGAATCGGGGCGAGAACTCGTCTAGGGTTCGATACTGGAAGGCGGCGCCGATCCGAGTAAAGGCGCGCACGAACCACTCCGGCGTGCCCAATGAGTAGGATATGTCGCCGAGCAGCTGAAGAGGGAAGGTGAGGTTGAAGTCGCGCTGGAAGTCGTAGGGGCCCCAGTCGTTGATCTTCATAAAGCCAGCGAGGTTGACCTTCTTGTAAGTCCAACGGAAGTCGGCGCCGCCGGCGTTGATGGTCCGGCCGTCGGCGCCGGTCGACTGCTTGATGCCGCCGTAGCCGTTGATCACGATGTGGCTGTTGGTGCTCGGATTGAAGATCATCCGGCCCCGGATCTCCCACAGGTCCTTGGCCGGCGGGGCGCCCGAAAACGCGAATAGGAAACCTTCGTCGGCGACGCCCACGAAGGCGTCCTGAGAGGTCGGTAGGTGACGGTAAACGAAGTTGATCCAAGCCGCGAAATTCGCGTCTTCCTTCACGATGTTATCCCAGGCCCAAGCCCACGTGGCGCCGGTGGGGTCGTAGCTGAGCATCAGCTCGACGCCGAGGGTCTCTCGGCTGCCGCGAACCCAGAACGGATCCTCGAGGAGGTTACGAGGGCGAACGCCACCGAAGAAGTCGCCGGTGGTGGCATCGAACTGGTCTTCAATGAGGGGCAATGGACCTTCGAGGGGCTTTTGGTACATGAAGTTCGGTGCGATCTGGAAGTTGCCGAAGTTGATCGCGGTCCCCGCGAAGATATTGTAGTTGTTGCCCTGTCCGCTCTCTCGAAGGCTCCAGCCGGTGAACGTCGTCAGCGGGTCCCAGCCACTATCGGCCACCAACCCTCGATACGCACCCTGCACGTAGATGTTCACGTTGTTATTGACGTAGGTGATCTTGGCTCGAACGCCGAGGGTATCGATGATGTCGATCTTGTCGTCGAGGATGTCGTAGCCGGATCCCAGATAACCTCCGCACTGGTTGGGCGTATTTTCGATGCAAGAATCACTTCCGACCTGATCGGCGATGGTGAACGAACGGTTGAGGCGGTCGGTGCCGGCCATCAGGCCGCCGAACTCGAAGGTGAACGATCCGTAGGACTTGCCGACGTAGACCGCCGTCTTTCGGGTTCGAGGCAGCGGAATCACGGAGCTGGTAGGGGCGTTCGCACGCTGCGTGATGTCCTCCTGGTGCACGATCGAGAACTTCCAGTTGTCGATCTCGCGATAGTACTTCGCGAATACGGTCGGATTCGCGCCCCAGTACAGCTCGGGGCCAGCCGCGATCTTCAGCCCTTCGAACCATTTTTTGCCGGTGATGACGAAGCCGTTGGGCGCGTTGGCGTTGAACATGTCGACCTGAGGCTCGTAGTTCGCTTCCGGATAGATGGAGAAGAAGTCGCCTTCGAAGCCCCAGTGGAAGTGACCGGTCCGATAGAATCCCTCGAGGTCAAAGTACTCGGATTTCCAGTCGATCTTGGCCTGGTAGACCTTCAGCCGCTCGACGTCGCTGATGACCACGTCTTCTCCGTCGGTGCCTATCACGGTTCTGGGTAGGGCCCGGTCTTCGAAGAAGATCTCGTTGATGGGGTTCTGAGGGGCGTTGCCAAGAACGTTCAGGGATACGGACGCCCGAACGTTGCTGGCCGGCTGGACTTGGAAATCGAGGTAGAAAGACTCGAGGTGGTCGAAGCGGCCGGTATCTCGCTGCGGATCGTCGACGAGGTTGCCGTCGGTGGTGAACGTCTCGAACTCCATCGACAGGTTGAGGGCTCGGATGACCTCGAGGTTCTCTACCAGGCCTTTGAGAGAAGAGACGTCGTACGGTTGCCCGAGCTCGGACGCGCGCAAGTTGCCCCAGTGGCGGCGGATGGTCTGCAGATTGGTGCTGTCGGCGTAGGGGTTCAGCTTGCAGCCCTCTTTGAGGACGTAGAAGCCCGACCGCGGATAGAGCTTGTAGAGGCCGTCGGCGTTGGGCCGGCCCTTCGCGTTGATGCCGAACCACTCCTCGTTCACGTTGTTTTCGCCTTCGACGTAGTCGTAAGGGAAGGCACCGTTGGACCAAGTGGCGATGGTATTGTGGACGTCGAGGTCGACCTGCTGCTTGTACTTCCACCACCCGTCGCTCCAATGGAACGTGAAGCCACCGATGGCGTTGTTGGCGCGGCCCTTGCCGTAGCTGTGTTCGTAGATCTCTTGCCAGAGGGAGCGAAGAATCTCGGCCTGCGCCAGATGGTCTTCCCGATTATCTCTGGCGTTCCAGGCGTCGGCGCCCATTTCGGTGGAGAAGAAGGGCAGGTCGAGCTCTTCACTCACCCGGTCGTAGAGGTCGCCCATCGAGTAGCCTCGGTAGACGTTGGCGCCCATGATATCGAGCTTGGGGATATGTTTCTTGATGAGGTCGATGAAGCCCAGGTCGCCGTTGGCGATGGCCACCGGGTGATTCTGGTCCCGATTCTTGATCTCGTCGACGATCTCGCCGAACAACGAGTATAGAAACACGGCGCGGGCGTCACCCTGCTGCATCTGGGGCAGGTCTTCGATCTCCGTCGACGACCAATACAAGCCGTAGTTGTTCTCGTTGCCAAGCATCCACAGCAGGACGCCGGGCACGTTCTTGTACTTGTCGACGACGGCGAAGATGTCTCGTTTGACCGCGTCGCGGAAGCGAGGATCGGCGTAGTTGGTCGGACTGACGTAGGTGCCGTCGATGAGATAGCCGTATCGACCCACGACGGGGTTGATGACGGTCATGACCCCATACTTCTCGTAGATGTACGTGATCCACTTGGCGGGCATGCCGCCGTCAGCGCCGTCGAACTCGTCGCGGATGGCGTTGATTCCCATCTCTTGCATGAGGCCGAATTCGTAATCGAGCGCCTTCTTGATGATCTCGTCGGACTTGCTCCATAGATCGTACTCGTAGTTCTCGCCGACCGGGATGTACGCCCAGTTCATGCCGTACACCATGAAGTCTCGGCCGTTGACCTTGAGCTTCCAGCCTTTGGCGTCTCGATAGACCCTTACGACGTCGGCGCCGTCCCGCTTCGTGTCCTCGGGCTGGGTGCCGGCGCCCGGAGGCGGTATGTTGCGGAGCTCTTCGGGGGGCGGGCTCCGAAATGGTGCCTCCTCTCGGACCGACGAGTCCGGTCGCACCGTCTCGGTCGTGGCGCCCTCGGTGGGAGCACGGGGCGTAGGATAGGTCTGGGCTAGAGCCGGGGTAACGATGGCCATGGTGGCGAGCCAGGCCAGCAAGCGGACGTTCAGCATGTCCACCTCCTTTTCAAATTCCATTGGAGCGAATCAGCGCTTGGTGCCAGGGGGCTCCGTCGACTCGTGGCCGACGGAAGTGACCAACGTGCCCGTCGGGTTCTGGCTTGTGGCCTTCGGCCATGGCGACAAGGTCGGTCGGCGCTAGGTGGGACCCTAGGGTCGACGCCGTTGGCTGGCGGGCGGTCGTGAAAGACGAATTCAGCAATAACGTGGGACTTGCTGGCGGCGCCGCGGATCGGGCGGGGCCTCAAGATCGAGCTGCGGTCAGGGCCAGCGCCGATCGTTGAGATAAGATCGACATAAGACCCCCGCCGTCGATGGGGTCCGCAGGCGGTCGAGTCGACGCCATCTATGACCTTGGCCGCAGCGGCGAACCGAGCGCCGAGCTCGATAGATCGCCCTCCGCCCGCACGGTGGCGCCACCCGCCGACGGAGGAGGCGGCCGTGGTGCTGGCCCAGACGAAGCTCTCCGGAAACTGTGCTCGGACCACGGTGTGCTCGTCTCTCACCGAACTCGCACCGGGACTTCCGACTGTGATCGGGACCCCGGTCTTTGTTCGGCCGAAGAACAAAGTATTCGGTACCAGTGAGTATAGTCAAGCCTCCATCACAGGGAAGCCACATCTATGCCGCACTGCAGCAACATGGCGTGCTCCCCAAGTTGACTTCCATGTCGTTCGGTCTGTACTTTGTTCTTCGGCCGAACAAAGCTGAGGCGGATATGGAGCGGAATCAACGCGACATCAACGGCGTGTTGCCTAAGGATGAGCTGGCCCCGGGCGCCGTACGGTCGCAGCACCACGCGCTGTTGCTCCGGCTGCTGTGGTCCACGCGGGAGACTTCTCGCGCGAGCTTGGCGCGGCACACCGGGCTCAGTCGCTCGACGGTCTCCGCCATCGTGAACGACATCCTTGCAAGTGGGATTGTCAAAGAGACTCGCGCGGGGTCTTCGAGCGGAGGACGCCGACCGATCATGTTGGGTTTCGACGACGACGCCCGCGCGATACTTGGCCTCGACATCGGGGCTTCGCACGTCGGCGGGGTGCTCACCAACCTGCGAGGGAAGATTCTGGCGCGCCGCGAGCGTCCGATGCTCACGCGGGAGAAGCCCATGGAGGCGATAGAGGCCGTTTCCGAGCTAGGCCGAGAGCTCCTTGCCGGTCGTTCCCAGACGCTGTTGGGGGCAGGCGTCGCTCTCCCAGCCCCCATCGATCCTCGATCCGGTCGGGCGTTGCGGACGGTGATGCCGCAGTGGTCCGACGTCGACGTCGAGGCGGAGCTCCGAGCGCGCCTCGGGTGTTCGATCCGCGCCGACAACGACGCCAATCTCGGCGCGCTCGCGGAGCAGTGGTGGGGCGCGGGCCAAGACGGCGGAGACCTGGTCTTTGTGAAGGTCGCCACCGGCATTGGCGCTGGTCTGATCATCGGCGGTCGCATCGTCAGTGGTGCCCACGGCGTCGCCGGCGAGCTCGGCCATCTGTCGATCGATCCCCACGGGCCACCGTGCATCTGTGGCGTGAACGGCTGTCTGAACGTGATCATCGGAACTCAGGCTCTCGTGGCCCGGGCTCAGGCCCGGCGGCCCCATTTCCCTGACAGTCGACTGCCGGCGCAGGGCATCGACCTCGGCGCGCTGATCGACGGGGCGTTGAACGACGATCCGCTGGCCCTAGAGATCATTCGATTCGCCGGCGAACGCCTCGGCGAAGGGCTCGCAAATCTGCTGAACGTTCTCGATCCCTCGACCATCGTGGTCGGAGGGGACATCACTCGTGTCGGCGATCCGCTCATGGAGTCGATCCGCCAAACGGTTCTTCGACGGACCCTCGTCACCGTGTCCGGGCACGAGCGGGTCGTTCGAAGCCAAATCGACAAACAGAGCGTGGCCCTCGGTGCCGCGACGCTCATCTTGCGCGCTGCGCTCGAGACTTTAGAGATTCCACTAGCTGTAACCCGGGAGACCGCATGATCAAGAAACTCAGTTCCGTCCTTTGCGTGGCGGCCATCGCTGTTGGGTGCAGCGATGACAACAATACGGTGCTCGTGCCCGAAGCAGATTTCGAGCTGGTCTGGAGCGACGAATTCGAAGGCGAGGCCGGCCGATCGCCAGACCTATCCCGTTGGACCTTCGACATCGGTACCGGGCCCAACCTCGACGGCTACGGTAACGGGCAGCTCGAGTACACGACCGACTTCGCGGATAACGTGTCGCTGGACGGCGAGGGCAATCTCGCGATCACTGCCCGCGAGACGCCGTTCTTCGACCGGCAATTCACCGCCGGTCGAATCACCACCAAAGACAAGTTCGCGACTCGCTTAGGGCGTATCGAGGCCCGAATGAAACTGCCGGTTGGGCAGGGCATGTGGCCAGCGTTCTGGATGCTAGGAGATACGTTCCCCGACGAACCGTGGCCGATCCCGGGAGAGATCGACATCATGGAGTACCGAGGGCAGGACCCGCGGTCGATCTTCGGGACGATCCACGGTCCCTTCTTTTGCGGCGCCCAGCCTCTCCCCTGCCCGCGGCCGCCGATCGGGGGCGTGTTCAGGTTCGACGGGCCGGAGGGCCTCGACGAAGACTTTCACGTCTACGCGATCGAGTGGGATGCCGAGCGCATCGCGTGGTTCGTGGACGATGTGCAGTACTTCGTCGTGCGGCCCGACCCGATTCAGATCGCCGGCGACGCTTGGGTGTTCAATCAGCCCTTCTTCCTGCTCTTGAATCTCGCTGTGGGTGGCAACTTCGTCGGTGGGCCGCCCGACGAGACCACGGTCTTTCCGCAGACCCTGCTCGTCGATTACGTCCGGGTGTTCAAGCGGATCCGCGGCAGCGAGGAGCCGGTGGTGGTGGTGGATGTCGACGACGGCGACCCGACGCTACCTACCCCGTCCGCGCTCAGTATCGCTCCGGACGACGCGGTTTTGCCGTTGGGGGGATCGCAGCAGCTGTTGGCTAACGATGGTTTGAACGAGCCGGTCACCCGTGGCGTGCAGTGGTCGAGCTCCAATGAAGCGATCGTCCGGGTGGGCGCGGCGGGCAACGTCTATGGCGTGGCCATCGGCACGGCGTCGGTCACCGCCACGATCAACGACGTGAGCGACACGGTCGAGGTCGTGATCTCCCCCGACCTTGCGCCGCCAGGGTTCGCGCCGCTCCCGATGGTCGTCGATAACGTGTTCCCGGGGCGGTCGGCCTTCGGGTCCGCCGATGGCGCTCCGCTGCACACCGAAACCCTCGATTGCCCGATGCGGGCGGGGGGCGCGAACGGTAACTGTCACCGGTTCGCCTGGGACGGCGCCGGCGGCGGGTTCACGGGGGCGTTCTGGACCATCGGAGACGCGTTCGCCAACCTCGGCAGCCAGCGGGTCCAGGCGGGGGCGACGGATCTGGTTTTCTACGCATGGAGCACGACGGGGCAAGAGACGATCGAATTTGGGGCCGGCCTCGGCGCCAACGACGGCGTAGAGTTCCGGACGCCCATCGCGCTCACTACCACCCCGACCCGATACACCGTGTCTTTGGCCCCATTCGGGGAGTACGAAGCGGTCTTTTCTCCGTTCACCTGGTTTACGGACGCCGCCGCCAACCCCGGCGGGTTCGAATTCTTCGTCGACGACATTCAGTGGATCCGAACCCCGCCCCAAGCGCCGGAGGTCGGGGCGCCGAACCCCACCAATGCCCCTAATGACGTCATCTCGATCTTCAGCGACGCGTACAACAACGTGTCGGCGTTCACGGACTTCGAGTTCGATCAGACCGCCGCGTCCGTGGTTTCGATTGCCGGCAACGACACCATTCGTTTCGACTACCCGGGCGGCGTAGACAACTTCGCAGTTATTGAGTTTCCGGGTCAGAATCTGACCGGCTTCACCAACCTCCGCTTCGACGTGTGGACGGCGGCCGGCGCCACGCTCAGGGTCAAGGTCGTCGACTTCGGGCCCGATGCCGCCTTCGGGGGCGGCGACGACTCCGAGGCCGAGCTGACCTTCAACGCTTCGTCATCGCCGGCCCTTCAGAACTCGACCTGGCAGCAGTTCGACATTCCTCTCGTCGACTTCCTGGCCGGAGCGCTCGGGTCGGTGGAAAACGTCACCCAGCTCGTCTTCTCCATCGATAACGTGGAGGGGGGCCCAGCCGCACCCGGATTCTTCGACAACATCTTCTTCTACCGGCCGGCTTCCACGGCCAACGCGCCGACCACCCCTCCGCCCGCGCCGACCAACGCGGCGGCCGACGTGATCTCGCTGTTCAGCGACGAGTACACCGGCGTTCCGCTGTCGCTGGCCGACCCGGAGTTCGACCGGGGCACGGTGACGGTGGTGGAGTTGACCCCGGGCCAGAACGTTCGGCAGGTCGAGTACGTGGGGGGTGAAGGCAGTTTCGCGGGCATTACGTTCGAAGGCGATAACAGCTTGGATCTGACGGGCTTCGATAACGTGCGGGTCGATGTATGGGCGCCGGTGGCGACCCAGGTTCGGGTGAACCTCGTGGACTTCGGGCCCGACAACGCGTTTGAGGGGGGCGACGACTCGAACTTCGAAATCACCTTCGATGCGACGACGACGCCTGCGCTCGTCAACCGTCAGTGGGTGACCTTCGACATTCCGCTGTCGGACTTCACGGGTCTCCTCGGCCGAGCGAACGTGTCGCAGATCTTCCTGTCGGTGGATGAACCGGCCCAGACGGTGTTCTACGACAACATCATCTTCTACCGAGCCGCGGCGCCGCCTGAGGCGCCGACGGTGCCGCCGCCCGCGCCGACGAACGCGGCGGGCGACGTGATCTCGTTGTTCAGCGACGAGTACACCGACGTTCCGCTGACGTTAGCCGACCCGGAGTTCGACCGGGGCACGGTGACGGTGGAGGAGTTGGCGCCGGGGGAGAACGTTCGCCGGATTGACTACGTCGGAGGTGAAGGCAACTTCGCCGGCATTACGTTCGAAGGCGACAACAGCCTGGATCTGACCGGCTTCGACAACGTGCGCTTCGACGTGTGGGCGCCGGTGGCGACTCAGGTGCGGGTGAACCTCGTGGACTTCGGGCCCGATAACGCATTCGAGGGCGGTGACGACTCGCGCTTCGAGATTACCTTCGACGCGACGACGACCCCCGCCCTCGCCAATCGTCAGTGGGTGACGTTCGATATCCCGCTGTCGGACTTCACGGGCCTCACCGGGCGAGCGAACGTGTCGCAGATCTTCCTGTCGGTGGATGACCCGGCGCAGACGGTTTTTTACGACAACATCATCTTCTACAAAGCGGTCGTACCGTCGACCATCATCTCGGACCCCGCCGACGTCACGATCTTCGATCAGAACGGTAGTCCGGTCTTCGAGCCAGCGGGTGATTTGGCGGGAGGCACTGCTTTTGGAGACACGGCACAAGGGGCCAGCTTCGTGATTCCATTCGTTCTGCCCGCGGTTCCGCCGGGCGGCTTCACAGCCGCAACCTTCCGCGTCTATGTGCAGTTCACGAACGTCAACGTCGCCATGAACCCCATGAATGCCGACCTCTACGGTCTGCCCTTCCGCAGCGCCGCCGACGCGTCGAGCGGCGGCATCGTCCAGCTGACGGATGGCTATGTCGGCGCCACCGCGGATCCCGGCGCGACGCTGCTCGCCTCTGATTTCCTGACCCCGGCGACGCCCGCCGGTGACGCAGCAACGGCCACCGACGCGGCCACCGACCAAGCCATCGCCGACTACCTGAATGCTCAGGTCACGGCGGGCGCCGTCGCGGGAGATTACATCTACTTCCGGCTCAGCCCAGATCAGGATCCACCGACGCCGGGCGGTACTTCGTGGACCGTCTATACGGCAAACGGTCCGCCGGATTTCCGGCCGAGTCTCTCCTTGCCGTAGCAAGCTAAAGACGGCGCGGTGGTTCTCCGCCGCGCCGTCGCCCACCCATCATCGACCATCATTCGGTAGAGCGCAGGGCCAGCGCTCGGCCCAACAGCGGTCGCCCTTTTTGAGGGTCGACCATCACCAGGTCTTCATGATCGAAGCGCTCCGTGACGAGCAACATGGACCCGGCGGCGGGCACAAACGCACACGGTAGCAGGCCCAGGCTGCTCATCGCTAGATGAGCCCGTACCGCCCGCTCGCCGGCGTGCGGGCGCGCTCGAAGCACGGATGACGCAGCGATCCAACCGCAGCCTCCGCAGCCCGCGTCCTGCAGTTTTCTTGTCACACTCATGAATATTCTTCGGTTTTCGGCCGGCGCCGATTGGCACGGCGCTTGGAACGTACGGCGGCAAGGAGACCATGATGATGAACGTAATGCCGCTCACCCTCGCTGCAGCCGTGTTCGTAGGAGGTACCTTCCTCTTCAGCACCACCGTTCAGGCCGCCCCGAAGGCGGAGCAGGCCGCGATCGTCAAAACGGCGGCAGCGGCGATCGGGAAGGTCAAGAAGGACCAGACCGGAAACGCGAAGCCGAAGCTCGCGAAGACCCAGGTCGACGCGCGGCGTCCGAAGCTCCCCCGTGAGTGGGTGTGGAAGAAGTACGCCAAGAGCTTCGACAACATGTTCCGGCAGAAGAAAAGGTAGCTTTCGGGGCCGGCCGGCCGCGCAGGTCGCGGCCGTCCCGGCCACGATGGCCTCGCCCTCTCCGCCGCGGTCCTCGGCTCGGGGATTCTCAATCAAAAACCGAGGAATTGGGGGCCGCGGTGCACCCGGGGCCGGATTGACTTTGCGCCCGTACGATGGCGCAGTCCGAACGTGTTCGACCGCCGCACGTTTCTTTTCACCGGAGCAAGCTCGATTGCTTTCGCTGGCGTGGGTTGCGCCACCGCATCGTCCGCGTCCCCGTCCGATGAGCAGCCCTTCGACTCGCTGTCCGGCTTCTGCGACGGCCTCGAACCGTTGGGTCAGGCCGACCACGCTACTCACATACGGAAGGTCCAGGCGGCTCTCATCGACGCTGGTGTCGACGCGCTGATCGTCGAGCCAGGGCCGACGATGTTCTATCTGTCCGGGGTTCGGTGGTGGCCGAGTGAGCGGGCATTCCTTACCGTGGTGCCCGCCGAGGGGCGGCCGTGGTGGGTGTGTCCCGCGTTTGAGGCGGACCGGGCGCGCGAGCGGGCCGGCGATGACGCGGACATTCGCCCGTGGCAGGAGCACGAAAGTCCCTACGCGCTCGTCGCAAAGGGCCTGGGGCCAGGTCGGGTCGCCGTCGATCCCGGCATGCGGCACTTCGTATACGCGGGTATTGCGGACGCCGTGGCGCCGAAGGCGGTCGAGAGCGGCCGCGCGCTCGTCCAGCGTGCCCGCATCGTCAAAACCACGGCCGAGCTGACCCTCATGGACCGCGCCAACCGCGCCACCAAAGCCGCGCTGGCCGCGGTGGCTCCTTTGACCCGAGTCGGCATGCGGGAGTCCGACGTGCGGGCGATGATCCGAGACGCCCAGCGGACGGCCGGACTCACCGACATCTGGGCCCTCGTCCTGTTCGGGCCCAACGCGGCCTTTCCCCACGGCACGGGCAACGAGCGGACCCTCGCTGCCGGCGACCTGGTCCTCGTCGACACCGGCGGCAAACTTCACGGCTATTGCTCGGACATCACCCGAACTTGGTCGGTGGGGCCGGTGTCCGACGAGTCGCGACGGACCTTCGAGGTTGTTCTCGAGGCCCAGCAGGCGGCGTTCGAGGTCTTGAAGCCGGGCGTGCGGTGCCACGACGTCGATGCCGCGGCGCGGGCGGTGATCGCCAAGGCCGGTTACGGGGCCGGTTACTCGGCCCTCACTCATCGTCTCGGCCACGGCATTGGCCTGCAGGGGCACGAAGACCCGTACCTGGTTCGCGGCAACAACCTGGTTCTTCAACCGGGGATGACGATGTCCAACGAGCCCGGCATCTATCGTCCGGGAGAGATCGGCGTCCGGATCGAAGACATCGTCGCCATTACCGATGCGGGCCATCGGGTGTTCGGGCCGCGGGTCTCCTCGTTCGACGAGCCGGTTTAGTCGCATGAACGACTCGATACGGCGCTTCGTGCTCTGGGTCGCGGTGCTCGTGCTCGGCGCGATGTCCTGGGCGGCGCAGCGGGGCTTGGCGCCGCCGGCGCCGCTGGGCGTCGGCGCGCCCTTGAACGTGTTTTCGGCCGGTCGAGCGCTGGAGCAGCTCCGATTCCTCCTCAAGGACGAGTCCCCTCACCCCGTAGGGAGCCGGGCACAACGGGAGGTCCGGGCTCGGCTGGTGGAGCGTTTGGAGGGGCTCGGGTTGGAGCCCAAGGTGCAAAAGACGGTGGGTTGCCACGCGCGGTGGCCGCGCTGCGCTCGGGTGGAGAATGTCGTCGCCGAGCTGGAAGGCCGCCAGCGCGACGCGATCGTGCTCATGGCCCACTACGACTCGGTGCCCCCTTCGCCCGGCGCTGCCGACGACGGGGCGGGGGTCGCGGCCCTCCTCGAGACGGCCCGCTTGCTGCGTCGGCTGCCCCCGGGCCGCAATCGGGTCCTTCTGGTGTTTACGGATGCAGAGGAGGTCGGGCTGCTGGGGGCGGAAGCGTTCTTCGGCCAGCATCCGTGGGTCAAAGATGTCCGGGCGGTGATCAATCTCGAAGGCAGCGGGTCGGGCGGGCCCGCGCTGCTCTTGCGGACGACCGACGACGGCGGACACCTCATCGACGCGTTTCGGAGCGTCGCCCCGGCCCCGGCGGCGCTGTCGCTGGCCCAGGAGGTGTTCGAACGGATGCCTAACGATACGGACTTCTCGGTGGCCGAACGGGCACATCTGCCCAGCATCGATTTCGCGTTCGCGTTCGAATTCAACCACTACCATACCCCCCTCGATACGATCGCCAACCTCGACCCTGGCACTCTTCAGCACCACGGACTCAACGTGTGGCCGCTCGTCCGACGGCTGCGGGATGTCGACCTCGCCGAAGTCGCGGGCAACTATCCCTACCTGACGGTCCACCAGCGGGTGTGGCTTCGGTGGCCGACGAGCTGGACGGTGCCGCTCGCGGTGACCGGGGTGTTGCTCGTGATAGGGGTGGTCGTCCGCCTGCGGGCATCGCTTCGAGGCCTCACCGTCGCCGCCAGCGTGCTGCTGGCCATCTTGGCCGTCGTGGTCACGGGTGCGGCGTGTTTTGGCGCGATGTGGCTGGCGGACCGGTTCGTGGGCACCACGGTCAGTTTCCCCGCTGACCCCTGGCCGTGGCGGATGATCATCGTCGGCGCCACAGGCCTCGGCTTGAGCCTGGTGGCGGCCTTCGGAGCGCGTCGGGTGAGTTTTTGGCCCTTGTTCATCGGTGCGTGGGGCACGATCGGGGGTTTCGCGGTGGCGGTGGCCATCGTTGCGCCCCTGGCCGCGAACCTGCTCATCGTCCCGTTGGTGCTCGCGGGCGCCCTCGCGCTGCTGCTCGCGGTCACCCCGCAGCGGCACGAGGCGTGGTTGCAAGCGGTATTGTCGGTGGTGTCGATGGCCGGGCTCGCGTACGTGATGCTGACGGTGGCCATCGCGAATGAGCAGACCCAAGGCCTTCGCTTGGCGCCCGCGATCTACGCGTGGTTGTGCCTGCTCGCGGTGGCCTGGCTGCCGCTGAAGCCCGGGCGGGTCGCGGTCGCGGTGTGTGCGGGGCTGGTGGCTGTCGGATACGTCCGGATGAGTGTCTCTCCGCTGTACTCACCCCAGCGCCCGCAGCACGTCACCGTGGCCCACGTCCTGGATCTCACCGAGCAACGGGCGCGGTGGGCGGCATACTCTCCCAACCCCCTTCCTGACCGGATCCGGCGAGCGATGGGAACGTTAGGGCGGGGAGACTTCCTTCCTTGGTTCCGGGCCCCGGTCCAGGTCGCCGACGCCCCGCTCATCGAAGCGGCGACGCCCACCCTGACCTCGACTCGGAGCGGTCAGCGGGTCGCGGCACAGCTCATCGCTAATCCTGACGCCGATTTCCTGGTCCTCGCGCTGCCGGCGTCGGCCGGGATCGAGGAGCTGACCGTCGACGGGTTACCGACCAAAACGCGGTCCCGTGACGGCTACATGGCCCTGTACGTATTCGCGCCCGCCCAACGGCCGGTCGACGTCGCGTTTCGGCTCTCGTCGTCAGGACCGGTGACCGGCTGGCTGGCGGAGGGGCGTTATGGGCTGCCGGAGGTCGGGCGGCCCATCGCAGCGGCACGAGGGCTGCTCGCGGTTCCGCAGCATCGCGGGGACCGCCGGTTCGTCGTGACCCGGATCGAGTTTTGATCGCGGTCCAGGAATGACCGTATCATCCCCGGCATGTCGAAGCTCAGCATGACGGCCATCGCGGTGGCCCTCTGTTTCGTCGCCGTCGACGCGTTCGGCGACCCCCCGCCCAAGGAAGAGACCAGCAAGATCAAGTCGAAGGCGTCCATGTTCGACGAGGCGCTGGACGAAGTCACGGGCGACACGATCAACAAAGCTCGAGACCGGTCGGATCGAGATCTCAAGAACCTGAAGAAGAACCGGACGTACGAAGCGATCAAGAAGCAGCAGGAGGAAGAGGCCAAGCGACGCGCAGAAGAGAAGCGCCGAAAGGCCGAGGCCGAGAAGCGTCGCCGCGCTGCCGCGGCAAAGAAGAAGAAGGCCGAAGAGGCGAAGAAGGCGGCGATGGAGGCCGCTAAGCTGGAGAAGTCCGCCTCCGCGGCCGAGGAGGCCCGCGCCAAGGCCGAGAAGATCGCGGCGGTCAAGGCGGAGCGGGAGGCCGTGCGCGCCGACGCGGAGGCCCGACGCAAAGCGCGGGCGGTGCGCGCGGACAAGGCGCGAGCCGAGCTGCGGGCCCGTCTCGGGGACAAGAAAGCCAGCGCCGCCTACGTCAACGAGCTGCGACGCCACAACCGCCGGGTGGCTCGGCTCAACCGGATCCAGGAGGTCGCGGCCACCGTCGGTGACGATGCCGCCCTCGACCGGGCGCGGAGCGCTCTTCAGGCCGAAGATGCCCGGCACACGAAAGTCCTCGGTACGCTGGGGGGCAACCCGTGATCAAAACCGTCTTGATCGCCGTTCTTTTCGGGCTCGCGGCCGCCGGCTGCGAGTCGAACAAGCCCACGCCGGGCGTCAAACCCGCGGCCAAGCCCGCCGCGTCGCAGCCCGCACCAGAGGCGAGCAAAGCAGCCAAAGACTCGACGCCCGCGGCCAAGGCGATGGCCGGGCCCGACGACGCTCCGCTCCCGGTGCCCGCGGACTTCGAGGCGGAGGCTGACCGTCAGATCACCGAGAAGACGTACAAGGCCGAGCTCGAGAAGATCGAAAAAGCCATCACCTCGGCCGCCGAGGAGTAGCGGCCCCCCGACCCCGGGTTCGCCTCACCAATAGAGCCACCATTGGTCGCCCTCCTTGATCGCATGGCCCTGGAGGGTGAGGCGGACCTCGGTGGGCGCCCCGGGTGGCCCCGCCGGCTTGATCTGGTGGGGTTGGTCTCCGGAGTGGATGACCAAGCGGCCGGCGGTGTAGACCACCTCTCGCCGCTCTCTCGGCCCGCTTTGCGCGAGGCGCGGTCCGAAGCCCTCGGCGGTCGCGGGCGTCGCGCCCGAGGCCGCCGAGTCGCCGGCCGGCCATACGTACAATCCAGCGCCTTGCTTCGGGAGCGCGATCGGGAGGGTGAACGACCGGCGATGACCGGGTGCGTCGAACTCAGGGTCCTCCCAATGAAAGAACCGGTGCTGAAGGTCGATATGACGCTTCGGGACCAGCGACGCGAGGTCCGGATGGGCCTCGAAGATATGAAAGCCGGGTGGGGCCAGCTGAGGATGGTAGCGGACCGCGGCGCAATCCAGATGCGTAGCCAGCGCGGTGCGCACCCGTTCGTAGACATCGGCGAACGCCGTTTCGAGCCGCGACCGGGTTCGGACGACCGAAGTCAGATAACCGGACAGTCCTGATTCGGGAATGTCGAGGTAGCTCGCGGCGCCGAGCGTGAATGAGGGCAGCGTCGGGTGTCGGCGATGCCAATAGCGCCGCAGGCGGCGGACCGCGTCAACGATCGGCGGACACTCGTCAGCAAGAAGGAGCGGCACTTGCTCGACCACGATGGCATCCTGACCTCGACCGGGGGATGTGTCCACGCGGGTTGTCTCGGCCAGGGCCCGTGGGTGTATTTTCCGCGGGGCATGGGCGTCATCTTCATCAGCCATTCGAGCCGCGACCCCGAGGCGGCGAACCGAGTGCGGTCATGGCTCGAGGCCGAGGGCCACGAAGCCTCCGCTTTCGCCGCCGACGATGATGATGCGTCCGGCCACGCCCCGCTTCGCGACGCCCTGTGCGCCGCCCCCGAGCGAATCGCGGGCGTGGTGGTGTTGGTATCGCAAGCCTGGATGGCGTCGGCCTCTTGTCAACGCGACTTTCAGCTCATCCAGCAGCTGGGCAAAGCCCTGTTTCCCGTCCAGGTCGACGAGGTCGGCACGGCCTCGATCCCGCCGGCGATCCTCAACCGCAAGGCTTTTGTCGACCTCACCGCCGACGATGACGAGGCGGGCCGGGCCCGGTTGTTTCGCGCCTTGGGGGAGGCCGGCCTTCGGCCCGAAGACTTCATCTGGCCGCCGGCCGACGAGCCGGAGCGCTCCCCGTACCGGGGCCTGGCCGTACTCGAGTCGACCGACGCCGCGATCTACTTCGGCCGAGCCGAGCCGATCGTGTACGGGCTCGATGCCCTGCGACGGATGAGCGAGGGGCGGGATGCGCGCATCCTCGCGGTGGTGGGCCGGTCCGGCGCCGGCAAGTCGAGCTTCGTTCGGGCAGGACTGATCTCGCGACTGGCTCGCGAAGACGAGCGATTCACCGTGCTGCCGGTGGTGAGTCCAGGGCGAGATCCCCTGCGTGGTGCGCACGGCCTGTGGTCCGCTCTCGGACTCGAAGGCGACCCGGCCTCCGAGGAAGCGCTCCGGGATTCCGTGAACGCCGCCCATCCGCGGCCGGCCGACGCGCCGTCCGGCCACGCCCGAGTCTTGGTGATCGATCCCGCCGATGACCTGCTCGCGCTCGAGCCCGCGGTGGATCTGCTGCGCCGAATCGCGGCCGCCGTCCCGGATCTGGTGACCGTGGTGACCGTGTCCGACCACCGCATCGCCGGACTCGACGGGTTCGATCGCGCGCCGGAGGTTCGGGTGCACACGTTGCGCTTGCCTGCGCTGTCCGTCGAGGCGTTCCGGGAGGTGATCGAACGGCCGGCGCGGCTCAACGATCCCGCGTTCCGGGTGTTCGCGGACCTGTCGCGGCCGCTGACCGACGATCTCGCCGGGCCCGACGGATTGCCGCTGCTCGCATTCACCGTCGAAAGGTTGGTCCAGGGCCGCGGGCGCGATGGCGACCTCGACCTCGGAGACTATCAGCGCGGGTTGGGCGGCATCACCGGGGCGATCAATGCCGCGGTGACCACCGCGTACAAGGTCGCGCTACGGGATCCCAGGTGCCCGACGAACCGGCCCGCCCTCGATGCGCTCGCGCGGTCGGCATTCATTCCCTGGCTCGTGGAGATCGAAGGCGCCGATCAGCCGCCGAAGCAGCGAGTCGCGCCGCTGGATAGCTTGCCGTCGGCGGCCCTCCCGTTGATGCGCCACCTCGCGGATCAACGCCTGGTCTGGATCCGCGACCGAGACGGCGTCGCGACCGTCGAGGTCGCGCACGAGGCCGTCCTTCGCAATTGGTGGGGCCTCGCGAGCTGGATTCGCGACGAACGCCTGGTGCGCGATCGCCTCGAGCAGGTCAAACGCGCGGCCGAAGAATGGGAGGTCGATGAGCGGTCGCGAGATCTACTGGTGCACCTGGGCGACCGATTGGAGGCCGCCGAGTCCCTTCTGAAACGCTCGGACCTTGCCCGCGACCTGGCGGGGACCCCGCTCGAATACCTCGATGCGTGCCGGGCCCGGGAGATCCAGCAGCACGAGCGACAGATTCGGCGACAGCGCCGTCGCAGAGTCTGGCGTCGATTCTCGACCGCGATGGTCTTCGTGCTCGGGACGGCGGCCGTGGCCGCGCTGGCGGTCGCCTATCGAACCTTACGTCAGGTCGAGCGAGGCCGGTCGATGATGCTCACCGCGGCCAGCGGCGCCGCGCTCGACGCGGGGCAACCGGAGCGAGCGATGCGTTTCGCCGTTCTCGCGGCGAAAGATACCGCGCTGTCCCCCGCCGCCGCGGGCGCGCAGTTTCAACTCGGCCGGGCGGTGCTGTCATCGCAGGCCGCCGCGATCCTTCGCGGTCATGACGACGCCGTGGTCGCGGCCGCGTATTCGCCGGACGGTCGCTCGGCGATCACCGCCTCCGCGGACCGCACGGCCCGGGTATGGACTCGCGACGCCGAGCGCAAATGGACGGTGTCTACGCTGTTGGGGCACGAAGGGCCGGTTTTGTCCGCCGCGTTCTCGCCGGATGGGGCGCGGGTGATCACCGGTTCGATGGACACCACCGCTCGCGTCTGGTCGCGTTCCGGCCGCGACTGGACGGGGACCGCGCTGCGCGCCCACCTGGGGCCCGTTCACGTTGCGCGATTCATGCCTGACGGCAAGCGGGTGGTAACCGCGTCTCGGGAAGAGCGGATGGTTCGCCTGTGGCGGGAAGGACCCGACGGTGGTTGGCGTTCGGAGCGCCTCGAGACCCCACAGGGGGGCATCGAGACGATCGCGGTGGCCACCGACGGGACGGCGATCTTTGCCGGTGCGATCGATGGAAGCGGCTGGCTGTGGTCCCGGTCCGGCGACGGCCCCTGGCGGCCGGTCATCCTCTCCGGGCACGGGGCTCGGATTCTCAGCGCCACCTTCGCCCCTGACGGCCGCCGTCTGGTGACCACCTCCGCCGATCACACCACGCGGGTATGGCAGCTCGGCCGGGGCGGCTGGCGGTCCGACGTGTTGCAGGGCCATGCGGGACCGGTACGGGTGGCGGCCTTCGGGGCAGGAACGCGTCGGGTGGCGACGGCGGGCGAGGACGGTGTCGTTCGCGTCTGGTCACGCCTCGGGGCCGGTTGGCGCTCGGCGCGGCTCGAGGGCCACGCGGCGGCGGTCGTGTCGCTGCGGTTCGCCGACGACGGGCGGTTGGTGTGCGCGTCGGAAGACGGAACGGCGAGGGTGTGGACCCAACGGGATACGCGATGGACGGCGGCGGTGCTCACCGGCCACGACGGGGCGATCCGGGCCGCGGCGTTGTCGCCCGACGGCCGCTCGCTGCTGACCGCGTCGGACGACGGCACGGCCCGCGTCTGGCCTGTCGCCCCGCGAACCGAACCCCGATGGGTCGGACACACCGGGTGGATCGACGCGATGGCCTACGCGCCCCGCGGGACCTTTGTCGTCACCGGGAGCCGAGACCGGACGGCGCGGGTATGGACGCCGGGCGAGGCCGAGGGCACCGCGCTGGAAGGACATCGAGCCGCGGTGGTCGCGGTCGCGGTGGCGTCGACCGGCGACCGATTGGCGACCGCGTCGAAGGATCAAACGGCCCGCGTGTGGTCCGGTCGC
>JANQQN010000356.1 GCA_028289325.1 Myxococcota bacterium
CGTTCTCCAGGGTCGGCGCCCACCCGAGACTGAGGTTGATCACCAGCCGCTGGCCGGGCTTGCGGCCCTCGACGGCGCCGATGATCGCTTGCGCGAGGCACGTGGGCTCACCGATCTCCCCCGGCATCGTGCCGGCAACCGGCTGTTCCTTGGCATCGAGGCACAGGGCTCGATGGCTCACGATCTCCGCCACGCAATCCCCCGAGTCGTCGCAGACGGCGTCCTCGATGAGCCGAGCAACGGTGAGGCCGTGGTCCGCAACCAGGCCCGGATCGCTGGCGTACCTGGTCGTGACCCCGGGGCCCTCGGTCATCAGGCTGTCGACCACCGCCACCCGGACCATCCCCGCGTGGCCGTAGGAGACGTTCGCGACCACCGGCCGGCCCGTCGCCTCTCGGAACTCGTCCCTGCGGATGGACCAGATGTGTTGGCCCAACCCCGCGACCGGCTGGACCGGCGGGTGGTAAAGCGAGATGGGGTCCTCGGACACCCGGAGGGCAGACGGCGTCCCTTCGGCGATACTGCGCATCTGCTTTTCGACCGCGACCGCGGACGGCATCGGGCGGTCGACGTAAGGCACCCACTCGAGCAGGCAGTAGCTGCGAAGGATGCCGGTCATGGGGGCGCCATTTTGGTCGACGAACAGATAGGCCGCCTTCATGACCCCTTCCGCGCTCGGCATCGGCACGTCGAAGCAGCCCCGCCCATCGGTGAACGCCGCCATCCGCCGAAAGCGGGCCGGCGGGGTCCGGAACATCAAGCCCGTGCCCGCCACCAACTCTCGGTCACCGGAGGGTTCCTCGGTACACGCGAAAACCGCAGGTACCGTGAGAACAAGCAAAAGCAGTCTCGCGTTCATTTTTCTTTACCTTCCACGACGAGAGCCCGAGCCTCCCCGTCGAATACGAGTCGTCCGACCGCAATTAGGCGCGGTCGTCGAAAAAAATTCGCTCACCTCACGTACAGCCGGTACGCGGCCCAATCCGCGCCCGGATATCGGGCCGCGACCCGGCGCAAAGCGCGAGCGGCGGCGGGCGCGTCGACCTCGGCCGACTCGTGAAGGGCCACGCTGACCGCCTCCGCGATCCCGTCCGCGACGGGGCGGGTGGTCGCCAACACCCGGCGGGCCCCCCGCAGCAGGAAGGCCTGGGCGATACCCAAATCGACCTCCCGGACCGTCTTCGCGGGGGCGCGCGCGGTTTCGCAGCCCGATAACACCGCGGTGGCGGGCACCCGGTTCAGAACCAGGACGTCGCCGACCGTCAGCCGTTCCCCGTTCGCGAGCAGAAGACTGCTGTCGAAACGGTCCGCGTTGACGCGAGCGTGTCCAGCAAAGTGCAGCGCCGTCGCCTCCGGGAGCGCGGCTCGCACCGCCTGGGCGGTGGCCGCGTCCCCCTCGAGATAAACGACCTTGGCCCCGCGAGGCGGCATCCGCGCCGCCAAGCGCCGACCCTCGCGCCGCGCGGCGGGCAGGTCGGCGCGGGGGTCGGACACCAGCAGGACGGACCGAGGGCCTTCGTCCGACGCCGGGACCGGCGGCAAGTCGAGCCCATAGGTCACCGGCACTCGGCTCAACAGCGGCGCGCCGTCCAGAGAAAGCGCGTGCAGGTCGAGGCCTCGGGGCCAGTCGTGCAGGAACAGTCGGAGTTCGCGGGCGGCATCGATGCGCGCAGCAAACGGACCGAGGACGGCCGCCGACACCGCCTCTGGGTTCCCGTCGATCAGCGTGCGGGCGGGGATCGCTCGGGCCTCGGTCCGATCTCGGTCGAACGCGAACACCCACCACCCCGACCGGCCCGGGTGGACCAGAAGCCCCAGTACGCCGGCCGGTAGCGGCGCGGACACCGCCGGTTCCAACGGCCGCTGCATCAGCCCGATCACCCGCTGCAGGAGCCGATCGATCTGTGTTTGGCGCACCCGGCGGGCGGCGCGGGCCGCGGCCAAGGCCGAGCGAGCCCGCCCCGCGTCTCGGGCCGTGTCTTGGTCGAGCGCACGGCGCAGCCGAATGTACGCCCCGACCGAGTCCTCCCAGGCCCGGCGTCGCGATTCTGGGAGCCCACTGATCTGCTCCAGCAGCCCCGCCGTGCGCAGCGGTCGGGCCCGGGACCGACGGCCGACCATCACCGCGGCCTCCAGGCGGCCCGTTCGCGCGAGGAGATCCGTCAACAGCCGCGCGCTGCGCCCTCGAACGGCGGCGAAGTCCGCGCGGCCCGCGCCCAGCGAAAGCTCGACCACGCGGTCGTCGAGGAGGGCTTCCGCTCGCTCGTAGTCTTCGCGCGCGCGTTCGTCTTCGCCCAGCCCTTCGTACGCCTGCCCCCGCCCCACCAGCGCCCACCATTGCTTGGTGGGATCCAGCACGGCGCGGGCGGTGGTGAGGAGCCGAGTGAACACCCCGCGCGCGGCCTCGTACTTGCGCTGAGCGAGGGCGGCCCGGCCTTCGAGATGCTGCGCCCACGCGCGGTGCCGCGGGTCGATACCCGCTCTTTCGGCGCGGTCGATGAAATCGCTCGCGCCCCCTGGACGGCCGGCCTGAAGGTCGGCGAGCGCATAGTCGAGCATCAAGCTCGCTTCCTCGCCTCCCCAGTACTGGCAGTCGTCGAAGTCGTGAAAAGACCGGTCCAACAGCCGGCGCGGTTCGATGCCCGACGCTACGATACGGAAGGGGTCCGCCTCCCGCCGCAGCAGTTCGATCCACGCCATGTTGTGCAGATGCGCGGGCCGCGCGCAGCGAGCGGTCTGGGGCAGAAGAGCGAGCGCTTCGTTCGACAGTCGCAGGGCAGCTTGCCAGCGACCGAGCAGCTGATGGGCCTGCGCCAACGACAGCGTCGACCACGCCCGCAGATCCGGCCCGCCGATCCGCTCCGCCATCCGGTGAACCCGTTCGTAGTGGCCGTAGCTCGCGTTGGCATCCCCGCTCTCCCTCGCCACCGCCCCCAGAGACCACCACGCCTGGTAGCGTTCCCACGGGTTGCCGCCCGCGGCCGGCCGCAGCGGGGCCAGGGTCTCCCGGGCGTCGGTAAACCGCTCCTCGCGCATCAGCAGCTGGGCCCGCAGCGCCCGTGCTTCATGGGCCCGGGACACGAACCCGCCTTCACGGTGAATCGCCTCGGCGCGCGTCAACCAGTCGAGCTTGCGCTCGAGCGGCGCTTTCGTGCGGCGGGCGAGGTAGTCGAGGGCCCACGCCCGCATCTTCTTCTCGGAAATGGCCAACAGCGCGGCTCGACGATCGGATTCGTTGGTCGCGGCCACGACCGCGTCGATGCTGGGCGTCGGCTCGGTGTCGACCTGCGGACGCCGGACGGCCAATCGGAAACGGCTGACCGCCGCCCCGTCCGCCGCTTCGATTCGGACCTGGCCGGTGGAAGCGGTCAGCGTCAGGATATGAGTCCGGCCCCCGTGTATCCACCGAGCGGAGGTCGTTTCGAGGCCGACGAGGCCCAGATCCACGACCGCGGTGGACGACGTCTGCACCCACACGGAAACGCGGTCTTCGGTCTCGCAAATGGGCCCGTCGAAGACCTCCTGACAGCCCCCGAACTCGACCCGAAGCGGTGGTCCGATGGCCGCCGGCACCACCGTCGACCGATCGTGGGGCTCGGAACGAGGACAGGCCACCACCACCGTCATGACCAGCAGCGGCCCGACCAACCCAGCGCTTCCCCTCCGTCCTCGCTCGCTCATCCGTTCGCCGACCCCGCGGCGCGGTCGGATGGGGAGTCTGGTGAATAATCCGCGCTCACGCAACCGAGGCTCGGGCGGTGCGCCCGCTCACGATCGCGATCTGCCCAATACGCCACCATCGTCTCGTACAGGGCTCCGGTGGCGACCGAAACGCTGAAGCGTGCTAGCTGCATTGGTCGGGTGGGATCCGATGCGCGAGACGGTGCGCCTTCCCCGGCGCCCGCAGAGCACCGCGAGCTCGACGCTTCCCTGCTGACCGAAGCCTTGACCGGCGGTCGGGACTCGGTTCAGCGCCTCGTCGACGAGCTTCAGCCCACCATTCACGCCGAGGTGGCGGTGGTCGTCCTTCGGCGAGGACCCAGCGACCCCCGGGCGGTTCGCGTCGAGGTCGAAGACTTGGTGCAAGACGTTTGGGAAACGCTGTTCAGAGACGACTGGCGGGTCCTGCGCAAGTATCAGCCAAATCGGGGGGCGTCACTGCGAACGTTCGTCGGCCTCATCAGCCAGCGGGTGGCCATCGATGCGCTGCGCAGCGGGCGTCGCAACCCCTGGCGCGAACAGCTCGGCGCGCTCCGAGACGTGGATGCCCAAAACCTACTGTCGGTATCGTTCGAGCAGAGACTTCAGGACCGTAACCTCCTCAAGCAGGTCTACGCTCAACTCGAGGCCGAGCTCGGCGAGAAGGGGCGGTCGGCCCTGGAGTCGATGTTCGCGCGCGATCTGTCGGTCGACGAGGCCGCGGTCGCCACCGGCATGACCAAAAGCGCCCTCTACTCTTGGAAGAAGCGCATTACCTCCCGCGCCCGCGCGCTGCTGGCGCGGCTGTCGGGGTCAGAGGAGCAACGGTGACCGGACAAGACGCGGACGCGCCGACCACGAACGGTGAGAATCGTCCCGATTCGAGCGCCTCCGTCTCCGACGGGGGGACCCGGATCGACGACCGTATGGGCCGGCTGGTGGCCGACCAGCTCACCGCCGACGAGCGGGCCTCGCTCGAGCGCGCCGCGGCCGACGATCCCGTCCTGGGGCGCCAGCTGGAAGCGTTCCGCCCCCTACCACGGGAGCGACTCGATGCGATCGCGCGATTGGGCCTCG
>JANQQN010000404.1 GCA_028289325.1 Myxococcota bacterium
GAATCCGGCCAGGGAAGACCGGCCGCCGTCACGCCGTGACTTCCTGAAGGGAGCTGGCCTCGGCGCGGCGACGGCGTCGGGTTCGATGCTCCGGCCCAAGTCTGCGCATGCGGCGACCGCGCCATCGAAGCTCGCCAGCGCGACGGAGACCACGACCATCTGTCCCTTCTGTGGGGTTGGCTGCGGCCAGGTCGTGTACGCTAAGGGCGACCAGCTGATCCACGTCGAAGGGGACCCGGCGCACCCCACCTCCGAGGGCACGCTCTGCTCCAAGGGCGCAGCACTCGGTCAGGTCACGAACAACGACCGCCGGCTGCGCCAGGTGCTGTATCGGGCACCGGGCGCGAAAACGTACGAGCCGAAGTCCTGGGCGTGGGCCTTCGAACGCATCGCCGAGCGTATCAAGGCCACCCGCGACGCGAGCTTCCAGACGACATCGGGTGGGAAGACCGTGAACCGCACCGAAGGCATCGCCTGTCTCGGCGGCGCCGCGCTCGACAACGAGGAGTGTTACCTGCTGGTCAAGGCCATGCGGATCCTAGGCGTGACATACCTCGAGCACCAGGCCCGAATATGACACAGCAGCACAGTCGCTAGTTTGGCGACCTCGTTTGGCCGCGGGGCCATGACAAATCACTGGTCGGACATGATCAACTCGGACGTCGCGCTGATGATGGGCGGCAATCCCGCCGAGAACCACCCCATCGCGATGAATTGGCTGCAGCGGGCGAAGGACGCTGGCGCCTATCTGATCCACGTGGACCCGCGCTTCAACCGAAGCTCTCAGATCTGCGACATCTACGCCAAGATGCGTTCGGGCGGGGATATCGCGTTCGTAGGCGGCATGATCCACTACGCCCTCACCAACGGACGCATCAACTGGGAGTACGTGCGCAACTATACCAACGCGTCCTGGATCGTGAACGAGCACTACGGCTTCGAAGACGGCCTGTTCGCCGGCTACGACAGGATTTCGCGTCGCTACGACCGCAGTCGATGGGCCTTCGAGTTCGACTCGGACGGCTTCGCGCGCAAGGACCCGGAGCTCAAGCACCCCCGCTGCGTCTTCCAGCTGTTGCGCAAACACTACGAACGCTACGACCCGGACACCGTATGTAATATCACCGGAACGCCCCGCGGCACGTTCCTCAAAGTCTGCGACCGCTTCACGTCGACCCACGCGCCGGACCGCGCCGGCAACTGGCTGTACGCCATGGGCACGACCCAGCACACCCACGGCACCCAGAACATCCGCTCCTACGCGATCCTCCAGCTGCTGCTCGGCAATATTGGTGTGGCCGGCGGCGGGATCTCGGCGCTGCGCGGCGAGTCGAACGTGCAGGGCTCGACGGACATGGGTCTGCTCTTCGGTAATCTGCCCGGCTATCTGCGCATCCCGGTAGAGGCGGACAGCGACCTGCAGGGCTACCTGTCGCGGGTCACGCCGAAACGCACCGACCGCGCCAGCCTCAACTGGTGGGGCAACATGCCTAAGTACGTCGTCAGCCTCCTCAAGGCCTGGTGGGGCGACCACGCGACGGCCGACAACGACTTCGCCTTCGACTACCTGCCCAAGATAGGTGGAGGCTTCGAGGGCACGGGCTACTCATTTATTCCGCTCTTTCAGGCCATGCACGCCGGAACCATCAAGGGCGCTTTCTGCTTTGGCCAAAACCCCGCCGTCGGAGGGCCTAACGCACAGCTCACCGTCGCCGCGCTCGACAAGCTCGACTGGCTGGTCGTCGCCGACCTGTTCGAGCACGAGACCGCCAGCAACTGGCGACGACCGGGCGTTGATCCGACCAACAACCGCACCGAGGTCTTCGTGCTACCCGCGGCAGCCTCGGTGGAAAAGGAAGGCAGCATCGTCAACAGCGGCCGGTGGATGCAGTGGCGCTATCGGGCCGTCCCGCCGCCAGGGGATGCGAAGCCCGACATGGACATTCTGGATGGGATCTTCCGCGCCGTGCAGGCGGCCTACACCAAGGGCGGCGTCTTCCCGGATCCCATCGTCAAAGCCTCCTGGAACTACGGCGAAGGCGGTCACGTGGATCCCCACCGCATCGCGAAGGAGATCAACGGCCGGTATCTGGTGGATTCGACGACGCCCAAGGGCGCCAAGATTTCCGCGGGGTCGCAGGTTCCCGGGTTCCCCAAACTGCGCGACGACGGGACCACGGCCTGCGGCAACTGGCTCTACTGTGGCAGCTACACCGAGGCCGGCAACCAGGCCGCCCGCCGCGACTCGACCGACGCGGACAACCACATTGGCCTGCACCCGAACTGGGCCTGGGTGTGGCCGCTGAACCGTCGCATTCTTTACAACCGGGCCTCGGTCGACCTCGAAGGCAAGCCATACAACCCAAGGAAGTGGGTCATCCGCTGGAACGCGGAGACGAAGAGCTGGGAGGGCGACGTGCCCGACGGCGGCATGCCCCCCGGCGCGCCGCCCTTCATCATGATGCCCGGCGGCGTGGCTCAACTCTTCGCGCCGGAGCTCGCCGACGGCCCGCTGCCCGAGCACTACGAACCCGTCGAAAGCCCGGTGAAGAACTCCCTCTCGTCGCAGCAGTTCAGCCCGACCGCAATGATCTGGACGAACACCGAGTTCGACAAGCTGGGCGGTCCGGAGGAGTACCCGATCGTCGCGTCTACCTATCGCGTCTCGGAGCACTGGCAAACAGGCGCGATGAGCCGGAACATGCCCTATCTCGTGGGCCTGATGCCCGACGCGTTCTGCGAAGTCGGGGCCGCGCTGGCGCGCAGCAAGGGCATTCAGAACGGCGACCGCGTGGTCATCCGATCTGCCCGGGGTGAGGTCGAGGTATTCGCTCTCGTCACCCAGCGCTTCCAACCATTTTTCGTGGGCGGGCGCACCGTGCACCAGATCGGCATCCCGTGGCACTGGGGCTGGGCGGGTCTCGGTCCCGGTGAAAGCGCCAACGAACTCACCGCCAACGTGGCCGACCCGAACACGTTCATCCCCGAGTACAAGGTGTTCCTATGTGATCTCCACAAGAAGAAAAAGGACGGCGCGTAATGGTCGAAAAAGCGATGATCCAGGACAACACGAGGTGCATCGGCTGCCGCGCCTGCATGGTGGCGTGTAAGGAGTGGAACGACCTCGGACCCGACGAAACCAGTTTCTTCGGCGGCAACGGATACCAGAACCCCCGGGACCTCGACGCGAACAACTATACGCTGATCACGTACCGTGAAAAGCCGGAGGAGGCGGAGTGGGTGTTCGGGAGGTTACTTTGCATGCACTGCGCCCATCCCGCGTGCGCGTCGGCATGTCCGACCGGAGCGCTCCAGAAGCTCGCCAATGGCGCCGTCGAACTCAATAAGTGGCGCTGCATCGGCTGTCGCTATTGCATGCAGGCCTGCCCGTTCGTGATCCCGAAGTTCGACTTCGACAGCCCTTTCCCGAAGGTCCATAAATGCACGTTCTGCTCTGACCGTCTCGCCACGGACCTCGAGCCCGCCTGCGCGAAAGTGTGCCCCACGAACGCGATCGAGTTCGGCGACCGCGACGAGATGCTCGTCGAGGCCAAGCGCCGCATCGCCGACGCACCGGGGCGCTACGTACCCCACGTCTATGGCGAGAAGGAGGTCGGCGGCACTCACGTCTTCCACCTGTCGTCGGTGCCCTTCGAGAAGATCGGCTACGAGACGAATCTTCCCGAGGAGCCGCTTCCCAACCTAACTCACAAGACGATGCGGTTTGTGCCGAGCATCTTCATCGCGATGCTTTCGGTCTTCGGCTTGCTCGCCTGGATCATGAAGCGGCGTCTGCAGCGCACGGAGGAGAACGACGAATGGATGTCGCACGAAAGCTATTGATCGTCAGTCTCATCGTTGTCGCGACGATCGGCACGATGTTCATCGCGGTCCGGTTCGTCTACGGCATCGGGGCGGTCGCAAACATCAACAACGCCTATCCGTGGGGGTGGTGGGTTGGCTTCGGGGTGCTGAGCTTCATCGCCTTCGGCGGCACCGGCTTCACCATCGCGCTGCTGGTCTACATATTGGGCCTCGAGCGATACCGGCCCTTCGTACGCCCGGCGGTTACGATGGGCTTGCTGCTCTACCTCGGCTACTTGGTCATCCTGATGATTGAGCTCGGCCGCCCGTGGGTGTCTCCTATCATCTTCGTCTCCTGGCAGCCTACGTCTGCGCTCTTCGAGGTGGCGTGGTGCGCGACGCTGTACACCATCGTGCTGATGATCGAGTTCGGCCATATGGCGGCGAAGCATCGCGACTGGTACTCGATCGAGCGTCTGCTGAGATTCATCTACCTGCCCGCCGTGGTGATCGGGGTCAGCCTTTCGCATCTACACCAGTCGTCGCTGGGCAATCTGCTCACGATCGTGCCCCTCAAAGTCGAGCCCCTTTGGTGGTCCGAGCTGCTGCCGGCGACGTTCCTGCTCACCTCCTACATGGCCGGCTTGACCCTCGTGACCATCGAGCACGTGCTCGTGACCAGCTACCTGGGACTGCGGCCCCGCGTCGATCTCATGGCCGGTCTGGCTCGCATCTTGGTCTGGGTGATCGCGCTATTCTTGGCGCTGCGCATCGGCGACCTGGTGTATCGCGACGCCGTCGGCGCGATGCTGCGGCTCGACGGCTACTCCCTGCTGGTGTGGAGCGAGCTGACGCTGGGCTTCGTAGTGCCGATGACGCTCTTGGCGATCCCGGACATGCGAATGAGCAAGTGGTCCCTGTTCGGCACGTCACTGCTGCTGGCCGTTGGCGTCCTGATGAACCGCCTCAACACGGCGGTATTCGGCATGCGCGTCAAGCACTGGGAGACCTACTTCCCGAGCGTCGGCGAGTTCGCCATCACCGTCGGTGTGCTGGCGGGCATGGCCCTTGTATATATCTTCCTGCTCCACAGGCTTCCGATCCACACCGAGGAGCCCCTGACGGAGGCCGATGTGGATCCGATTCAGGCTCCGCGCGCGGCGGCGGCGGCGTCATAGATGAACGACGACGAACGCACACGTACGGGAACACTCGCGATCTTTGGCTTGGCGATCTTGATGAACCTCGTGTTCGTCGTATTCGTGCTCTCCCGCGTCGAGGGCAATCGAAAGCTGTTGGAGGGCATCTCCGACGAGCTCGCCACGAAGCAGGACTTGGCCATGCTACGCCCGATCCGGGTGGCCGAGATCCTTGAGCGAAGCTGCGAGCAGTGCCATACCAAGCGCCGATTCGCCAAGCTTGCCGGGATGAGCAAACGCGAGGTGCTCGCGACGATCGACCGGATGAGATCGCACCCCGGTGCAGATATACCTGGGGACGAGATCCGTCAAATCGAGGCGGCCCTGCTGCTGTTCCGCTGCACGTCGTGCCACGGCGAGGCCGTCCTGAGTCGCCTGGTGCTGATGCCCCAAGAGGACCGCGTACGCTTCCTGCGAAGCAAAGTCTCGATGCCCGGCTCCGGCTTTCGGACGGACCAGGTCGGCCAGCTGATCGAAGCGTTCGAAGTGCTCGAGGACCAACCGCGCTGATCCGGTGGGCCCAGTCTCATCAATGAAGGCGATGAACGGACCGCATACCGCCGGGTGGGCGCGGGTGCTCGCGACGGCCGCTGTCGTCGTCCTCTGCCTGGCCGGGCCGTGGTGTTGCGGCAGAGACCGCAACACCGAACGAAGACCGTCGGCTCGTCGGCCGGTGGTCCTGGCCACCACGACGAGCGTCTACGACACCAAGCTCTTGGACGTCCTGCTCCCGCAGTTCACCCAGCAGACCGGATATCCCGTCAAGCCGATCGCGGCGGGTACCGGCCGGGCCCTCGCGATGGCCGCGCGAGGAGAGGCGGACCTGCTGCTCGTTCACGCGCCTGCGGCCGAGGAGCGCTTCATCGACAGGGGGCACGGCCAAGCGCGCTTTGCCTTCGCGCACAACGACTTCGTCATCGTGGGCCCGCCCGATGACCCTGCGGCCGTTCGAGGTGCGTCATCGGTCGCCGAGGCACTCGCCGCGATCCAGACGGCCGGGCTGCGGGGGAAGGCGCGATTCGTATCTCGTGGCGATCAGTCCGGCACCCACAAAAAAGAGCTGTCGCTGTGGGGCGCGTCGGGTCTTGAACCGAAGGCCGAGCCGGGCGACGGTTCACCCTGGTACATCGACGCTGGCGTAGGTCAGGCGGCGATGCTGCACGTCGCCTACCAGCGAGGAGCGTACGCCCTTACCGATCGCGCGACGCATCTTCACCTGCAAGTTAGGTTGCCATTGATGATCGTTTACGAAGGGGGCCGTCAACTCTTGAATCCCTATAGCGTGGTCACGATCAACCCTGAACGTCACAAGACCATCAACCGACAGGGTGCCGCGGCGCTCCGAAGATTCCTGCTGTCTTCGGCAGTTCAGGAACAGATTCGCGCGTTCGGCAAGGCGCGGTATGGTCGGCCTCTTTTTGTCCCCGACGCGCCGAGCGCGCGTCCGGGCAGCGACCGCTAACACGGTTCCGCGCGACGATCGCCGTGCCGAACGAGGAGCTCGCCATCACGCTGCTCAGCTTACGGATCTCCTGTACCGCACTGCTCCTCGCCCTCCTCGCGGGCTTGCCCATCAGCCTGTGGCTTGCGCTGTCCCGCCTTGTGGGCCGCGGCGTCATCGTCGCGATGATCAACACTGGGATGGGCCTTCCCCCGGTGCTCGTCGGACTTGTGGTCACCCTTCTGCTGTGGCGTTCGGGGCCTTTCGGGCCCTGGGAGTTGCTTTACACACCAACAGCGATGGTTCTGGCCCAGGCCATTCTTGCGTTTCCCATCATCGTAGGGCTATCCGTTTCCGCGTTCGTCCAGCTCGGACCACATGTACCCGAACAACTTCGCGGCCTCGGGGCGCGCGGCTGGCAGCTGGGCTGGCTGATGATGCGCCAAGCTCGGCTCCCGCTGCTGGCTTCGGTCATGGCCGCGATCGGCCGGCTTCTCGCGGAGGTCGGCGCGGTGATGATGGTCGGAGGCAACATCAGGGGCGAGACTCGGGTGCTGACGACCGCGATCGTCCTCGAAACTCGCACCGGGAACTTCGAGATGGCGCTGCGCCTCGGGTTGCTACTGTTGGGCATCGCTTTCGTGGTCAACGCGGCGCTGACGTGGTTTCAGCGCCGGGTCGTGGATCCGCCGTCCGATGCACGCTCGTCGGACAGAAGACCATGAACCACGGGACGGCGCGACACGTCGCCCGACTCCGTCTCGAGGGCGTCGTCGTCTCGGTCGGCGGGCGTCGACTCCTGGACGTGCCTTCGCTGGAGGTCGCAGAGAATCGGACCCTGGTCATCATGGGCGAAAACGGTTCAGGTAAGACGACCCTCTTGAGGGTCCTCGGACTCCTTCAGCCCCCGAGCTCGGGGCGCGTTTTGGTTGACGGCGTGCCCATCGACGGCGACCGAGCCCGGCGACGACAACGCCAGCGCATGCTCACGCAACTGCAGCAGACGGTCCTTTTGGACGGCACGGTCCGTCGAAACGTAGCGCTGCCAGCCCGCTTGCGCGGGGAGAAGGCGGGTAGCGCCGGGCAAGGCGCGCAGCAATGGATGACACGCTTCGGCGTCGACCACCTCGCAGGTCGGCACGTCGCCGGCCTATCCGGCGGTGAGGCCCGCCGCACCGCGCTCGCGCGCGCGTTCGCCGCTAATACTCCAGTCCTCCTGCTCGATGAGCCTAGCGCCGGTTTGGATGCGCCATTTCGTCGCCAGCTGATAGGCATGGTGCGCAGCGCGCTTCGCGAGCACCCAAGAACGGCCGTTATCGTAACCCACGATGTATCCGAAGCCGTGGCCCTGGCCGACGAGGCGGTCTTGCTGGCCGCGGGGCGAGTGCAGCAAGTCGCGCCTCCGATGGATCTGATATCTCGGCCCGCCAACCCGTCGGTGGCGCGTCTGGTGGGGCTGGACACGTTCCTGCCCGGCCGGGCCGAGACCTCGGGCGATAGGAATCATGTCGTCGTTGGGCAGCAGCGGCTCGCCGTCGGGCAGGCGGTCCCCTCGGCGGCGAACGTGCACGTGGCCATTCGACCAGAGGATGTCGCCTTATGGGTGGGGGAACGACCTCCAGCGACCAGCGCGCAAAACCGGCTGTCGGCCCGCGTCACCGCGCTGGAGCCTCAGGAGTTGGTCACGGTCGTTCGACTGGACGCCGGCTTCCCGCTCAGCGCTACGGTCTTGCCGAGCACGGCACGGCAGCTCGGTCTAGTGGAAGGCAAGCGGGTATGGGCCACGATCAAGGCCACCGCGGTTCGCGTCATCTAGGGTCCGACAACATGGGGGCCGGGGGTCAATCCAAGGTCTTGATAGATCTTCGGAGTGAGGTAACCGTGTTCTGTCCATCCGCGCGCCAGATAGTACGCACGGACCATCGACCGCAGTCGTTCCTGCGGAATTCGCGTGCCTCGAGAGGCGCCATCGACCAGTTCTTCCGCGAGGAAACGGCGCGGAAGCGTGTCGTCCTCCGGTGTCCATCCCTCGCGAATATTGAACGCCTTCTTGAGCGCCACGATTCGCTTCGCCGTGTCACGAAGCTCGGCGGCGGTCACGGGCCACCCCGTCGTAGCTCGGAGCATCGTTGCGGCTTCACCAAACAGATCGGAGAAGACGCCGCGAAGGAATTTGCACAGGATCAGAGAATCCAAGAGAGCGGCTCGGTCTTCCGGTTCCAGAGCGCGCCGCGCCGCCTCTTCGTCACCGCGAAGACGATCGACCTCCGCCGAGAAGTCGAGCTCGTACGCGGCGCTCTTGTTGTGGTCCGCACCTCGGGTTCCGACCGCAAACCCCAGGGCCATCGTCTGCAGCGCGCGCGGCTCGTAGCCGGGAATCTCGAGTCCTTTCACTTGAGGAGCAAACTCGATGGAACTCCCGCCGATCTTCTTCGCTGCCCGACGGGAGCCCTCCGCGAGAAGGTCACCGAGCCCGCGACGGTGGGCGATGTCATCGAGTAGAGTGAGGACGGCGTCGGCGTCGCCGAACCGCGGTCCTTCATCGAGGAGACCGCGCTCTTCGCATTCCATAGCGAACGAGATGGTCCCCCCCGCGGAGATCGTGTCGAGTCCGAGTGTGTCGCACCGATGGGACGCGCGAAGAACCGCGTTGAGGTCATCGATGCCGCACAAAGGGCCGAGGGCAAAGAGATTCTCGTACTCGAGGCGGGCGCGCTTGCCGTTGCCGAAACCGTAGATGCGCTCGCATCCGATCGTGCAGCAAGCGCACGACTTCTTTGCCTTTTGCCTCGCTGGCGCCACCAGCTCGTCGCAGAGGGCGGCGGTACCGGCGAACGTGCTCCGCTGAAAATTTCGCGTAGGCAGGGTGGCGAGCCGGTTGAAGGACAGGAGGTTGCTCACGGTTCCGAGCTCCCGGTACTTTGCGGTCGCCGGCCCGAGTGACCGTCTCGAGAGCTCACGCGCCAAAGATACGACCTGCGTGGGTTCGGCGAGAGACGTTCGAACCACTCCTTTCACGACCACACCCTTGAGCTTCTTCGCCCCCATGACCGCGCCGAGCCCCCCTCTACCCGCCTGCCGACCATCGTTCGAAATCGTCGCGTATCGGACGAGGTTCTCCCCGGCGGTTCCGATCCACGCTGAGCGGCCGCCCGCCTTCCACGCCACTTCGCACGCGCTGGGGCTCTTTCCCCAGAGGTCCGTAGGTACGACCGATTCGTTGACCAAGACGGATGGCTCACTGCAGGATCCGACGATCACCAACGCGTCGACCCCCAGCTTCTTACCTTCGATGGCGAAGTGAGAGCTCGACAGAGCGTCCGTAATCATGCCCGTCAGCGGAGATTTGGCAACGACGGCAAACTTTGCGGACGTCGTCAGCGGCGTTCCCACCAAAGGAGAAAAGGCGAAGATCAATGGCGCCGCCGGCGCCAGCGGACCCACTCCGGGCGGGGCTTCACGATGCAGAAGCCACGCCCCGAGGCCGACACCGCCAAGAAAGCGACGAAGGACCGACTCGGGAATAGGTATTCTATCACTTCGCCCGTCGGTCAGATCGACCCGCAGATACTCGCCATGAAACCCGTGCACTTCATCCTCCGGCGTAGGCGCCCAGGATCAAAAGACGGTCCCGTGGGCCAAGGGGAACCGTTGCGCTCCCTAAGAATTGAGTCTCGTTAAGGGAGAAAGCGTAGTGCTTGGAGATCTCGTCGTCCTCCACGAGACCGAGCGCGGGGAAGCGCGTCTGGGTGCGAAGCAGTATGTCCCGCAGGGAACCGGGCGGCGTCTGCCAGTCTTGTTGGCCCGCCCTGTGCTTCGCCATCCCGAGAAACTCGATGTCGACCGGCTCGGGGTCCACGGCTCGTACGGCCTCGAGATACGCTTGCGGGGTGTTCAACCCCCGCAGCGACTCGAGCTCAGGGAGCTCTTCGGAACGAATCCGTCGAAAGTCAGCTTGCTCAAGAAGGAATAGCGGACGCATGCGTCTTTGGGCGATCAAGGCGTTCGCGTCCTCGAGCAGAGATTTGCAATAAGCCGCGGCCATGGTGTGAACGAATCCGTCAACGAACGGAGCGGCCGACGATTCATAAGAGAGCACGTGCCGTACGAAGTCTGGGCCGAGGAACGGTACATCGGTGCCGGTGACGTAGATCAGGTCGGCGCGGGCCGCCTCGAGTGCCTCCCGGATTCCAGCCAGGGGTCCGAGCTGAGGTTCGCGGTCTGTCACCACCTTCGCCGCGAGCGGCGGAAGACGTAGCTCTTGCGATCCCACCACTATGACTTCGTCGGTCACCTCGCGCAGGATCCCCACTGTGTGTTCGACGAGCGTCCGGCCCCGCCAAGGCAAGAGCGCCTTGTCCCGGCCCATCCGGCTCGAGCGTCCCCCACAGAGTACGGCGGCGGCCTTTTTCATCGGGTCGACCTCACGTGACGGTTCCCTTGCGCCCGAAGCTCGGCGTGCAGGCAAAGCGTAGCCCTTGCAGTTGGAGTTGCATTTCCTCCTCCTGTAATATGCGCTGAAAGGCTCGTACGGCGTCTCGATCGAGTCGAGATGTTGGGGCTACGAAGTCGTACCGTTCCTCTCGTAGGGGGCGAAACCGGAGTCCGTATTGCTCGGCCACGGCCTCGATAGCGATACCCCAGTCTGCGCGCGACTGCGCTACGGCGGCCGCGACCGCGTTGTGGCTACGCGCTTCATAGGAGTAGCCGGGCGGACGTCGGCCTCCGAGTAGCTCATCGATCAGGATGCGGGTTCCGCTTCCGCGGTTTCGGTTCACCATACGTGCGCGCATCAGGTCAGGCTCACGGTCACGAAAAACGACGCCCTGCTGACGGCGATATCCGCGGATCAGCGTCATTCCTTCGCCGATGAAGGGCGTGTTGTACTCACCGCGTTCGTTGCACAGGTGGATACCCGCCAGGTCGCATTCTTCTCTATCTGCGGCCCGGAGCCCTCCGTGACTCCCCACGAAAAGCGTCTTGACCGAGTAACCCTCGCGGCTCAGTCGGTTCAACAGCGCTTCGAGCCCTATGCAGTGACTGCCGATGAAGGTGAGGTCGGCGGGGCGAATCCGCGCCGCGAGCAGCGTTACCTGCACCGAATCCTCGGCTTCGACGTATTCCTGCTGCCGCGCCAACGTGATGAAGCCATCCGCCCGAGAAAAAGACGTCACGCTACCAGACCCTTTTCCCATCGGATACGCGACCCAAGCTCCGGCCCGATCGAACAGGGTCACGAGCAAGAATTCGGTGCGGCCGCGTTCGCTGTTGATTCGAAAGGGGACCCGAGCGGAGAGTGAGCGTCGCCGGTCCGGAGGCGCGCCGGCCAAGATCCTGAGCAACGGGGCGACAAACTCATGAAACGTAAAGACAGCGCTGGTCGGAAACCCGGGAAGAACCACCAAGGGCTTTCCAGCGGCGACGGCGAGGCAAAGCGGCTTGCCCGGCTTCACCGCAACGCCGTGACAGATGATCGTGCCGACGCTCTCGACGGCGGCGACCGCGTGGTCTCCCCTTCCTTTGGACGTCCCGCCGGAAAAGAGCACGACGTCGCAGCTCAGCGCGTCGGTGATCCGGTCCTGCAGCGACTCGAGGTCGTCCTTGACGACGCCGAGATCGACCGGCTCACAGCCGAGCTCACGGAGCGAATCCTTTACGATGGTGAGGTTGGAATCAAAGATCTGCCCCGTGCGCAGCGTTTCGCCAGGCGGCACGAGCTCATCGCCAGTGGAGAATACCGCCACTCGCGGACGCGTGAAGACCTCGACTTCGGGCACGCCGACCGCCGCCAAGGTTCCCGTTTCGCGGGCCGACAGAAGCGTCCCACGCCGGGCCACAATCTCCTGGCGTGCGATGTCGCTGCCGCTAAAGGAGACATTGGCGCCCGGCGTGGCCGCGCGGAGGATGGATACTCGACCATCCTCCACCTGGGCATGCTCCACCATGACCACCGCGTCGGCGCCGCGAGGCAGCATTCCACCGGTGGCGATCCGAATCGCGTGGCCCGCGCCGATCGTGGTCTGGGGGACCCGACCTGTCCGGACCTCCTCACCGCTCAGCATCAGCGCTCGAGGCGAGTTTTCGTCCGCGCCGAACGTGTCCTCAGCGCGAACTGCGAAGCCATCCATATTGGCGCGATCGAAGCCAGGAACGTCGACTGGGGAGGCGACGTCGTCGGCCAGAATTCTTCCGGAAGCGGAGGACAAGGCAACGGTCTCCGTCCCCAGAGGTGCTGGACGAACGGCCTCGAAGAACGCACGCCGAGCCTCGTCAGCCGGCGTAACCTTCAAGAAGCGTTCAGTCATACAGATGCACCGTCGCGGTATCGCCCGCGTCGTAGCCTTCGCTATCTGCCGATACGATCACGACTCCGTCCGCACGCGTGGTCGAAGAGAGGATCGACGCGCCGCTGACCATCAATGGTTCGATGCGGTCGTTGACGACACGGACACGAGCGTAGTCGACGCGACCTATTTCGGAAGTCAGCTTTCGGACCAGCGGCAGGTCGCGCGTGCGGTACGTCCAGTTGCGCGGTCTGCCGCCCAGTGACCGGATGCTCGGCCCAGCAAAGAAGTCGTAGGCGCAAAGGCAGGAGACTGGGTTACCCGGCAGAAGAAACACGGGCCGAGCCCCAAAAAAACCTACGCCCGCCGGGCTCGAAGGCCGCATGGCGATTCCATGAAACGCGAGCTCTCCGAGCGCCCGGACCGCCGCTGGGACGTGGTCTTCCTGGCCGACCGACGAGCCGCCGCAGATGAGGATCGCGTCGCCCGTGCAGGATGACAGGGCGGTCATGATGGCGTCTAGGTCGTCTGTCGCGATGGGGTGGCCGATCGGAGTGCCTCCGTCCCGGAGCACGAGCTGCTCGAGCATCGGTGAGTTCGCGTCGACAATACGAAAGCCTTCTGGACGAGAACCCGCCGCAAGAAGCTCCACCCCCGTAACCAGGATGTCGACGCGCGGCCGTCGATACACCATGACTTCCTGAATCCCGAGCGCGGTTAGAACTGCGACGTCCTGGGGGCGCAACGCGCGCTCCGGTTCAAAGACGGTCGTTCCGGCGCGAATGTCTTCGCCGCGACTCGATATATTCTTGCCCGGTGAAACCGCCCCGCAGATCTGCACGACATCGTCGGTCGGTCCCGGACGCGTATCCTCCACCTTGACGACAGCGTCTACATGAACCGGGACCGGGGCACCCGTCATGATCCGTATCGCCTCCCCTGGACCGACCAGGCCCGCGAACGGCTGCGCAGGAAAGGCGCTTCCCACCACCCGCATGTCCGTCGGAGCATACGCGCTCGCGCCGAAGGTCTCTTCGGCCCGCAACGCATAGCCGTCCATAGCTGAGCGATCGAACTGCGGAATGTCCAAGGAGGCCACAACCTCTTGGCAGAGGACACGCCCGCCAGCGTTGCACGTCGCAACCGCCTCCGATGCCAGCGGCTCGACTCGGTCCTCCAGAACCCCTTCGACCTCGCGGACTTCCGCGCGACGTCGAAAGCCGCGCATCCGAGGATCAACAAGCGCCACTGGATACTTCTCGCTCGGACGCAGCAGGTAACCAGATACATCTGGCGTCACGCGCAGGTCGCCGCCAATAGTCGTCGAGCATACAGCTAATTGTAGGAGCTACCGTTCCAAATAGAAACCAACGCTCCGATATCGAGGTCGTTCGAATACGACAACGGCAATGCTATCGAGGTGGCGACGACAGGAATCGATACTAACGGTGATGCTCTGCGTCGTCACACCTTCTCAAGTTATGGGCGCAGGTCTGAACACAGCCCAGGTAGGACGATTACGCGCTGGATTCGGTGGTAGGTCTGCACCATAAGTTGGGCGGTGACATCGCCCCGTCTCGAAGTCGATAATCGGTCATGTGGAATACTTACGTGGATCAGGCCCCCATACATTGAGCGACGGTTCGATGTACGTGTAGGCGACACCTCGTCCCAGACCACAGCGGCTGACTGACCGCGGCGAGAGTCGGATGGAGCCCAGCTGGCCTACGCATCAATACGAATGGTTGCAGGTGAGGAGGGGTCGCAGGCGTGGCGCGGTCCCCAAGCCGTGGGTCACCGCCGCGACGGTGCTCGCATCGCCGCTGTGCGCCGGGTTCGGCGAACCGCCGGTCGGGCGAGACCAAGCGTCCGGGTGTCGAAATCGAGCGAGGGACACCTCTTCTGCCTCCCCTGCGCGCCTTCATCGTTTGCTTCCCACGCACGAGTGGCTCGTCTTCGGGCTGATGCACCGGACCCCGGTTCGAGCAGCTACACAACCAGTTTCGATCCGGGGTCCCGGGCAACGACCAAGCCCTCGCTCTGCGAACGATCATGTCGTACAGCCGAGTGCCCGTCAGCCGTGGGTACGTCTCGAGGGTATCGTTGATGACTGGCTTGAAGGGACCGAGCACGCTCGGTCGTGCAGGGACATTCTTCGGCTCTGGGCCGAGCGAGCCGACAACCCGGTCGACGACGTCTCTGTGGACGCCGAGCTGGGTGGCGATCGTCCCCTTGGTCCAGTGCTCGGCGAAGAAGAGTCGTCGAATCTCGGCGGCCTTGTCTGGGGAGATCATGGGCCCCACCGCCGAAAAGCCTGAAGGTCACTGAAGCTCGCCACGCCACCGATAGTCTGGCGGGCCCGTCGTCGTCGCTCGCAGACGGCGACGACGACTTCGTAGTACAAGGTTGGGGTCTCGACGAGCGCCTCGTACGTATCGCCCGCACGACGAAGCGGCCGATTTGTCCGCAACGAGCACAACGGATAGGCGAGACCGCGTCCACCGCGCCAAGGCCTCCAACAGTGCTGGAAGCGCTTGAGGGTCCACTCGAGACAGCTCCGGCAGGGCGGCTTTCAATACGTCGTTGGTGACCTGTCGGGTGTGGAGCTCTATTTCGGAGAGCATGGCGATCTCGACGCCATGAATGGTCGCGGGCGAACGGTGTTGATGATCGCGGAGAGCTATGGTCAGCAAGACATAGTGAAGTGGCTGCTGAACCGAGGCGCCGATCCGCTGCGGTGCGGTGTGCGCTCACTTTGACCCCGCGTCGCCGGTGCGCTGAGCTAACACCACGGCCCGAATTACGAGACAGATGAAGCTGCCATACGTGAGCATACCCATCACGCTGGCGACAAAATGAATCAACGATAGATAGGGACCCATCGACGCCCAAGACCACATCGCCCCCGAACACTCGACATAGAAGTCCTCATACTGAATGCCAATCACCGCAGCCAAGATGGATGCGGCAAATCCACCTACTGCGAAAGACAGCCAAGACACCCACAGAGCCTTCCGTCTGATCGCAGCCGCGACCAGCACAAGCGTTAAAACGACGACAACAAAGAACACAAGGGCTAGGCCAGGATGAACTCGCCGCATCATTTCAATGTCTGCGGGGCTGCATTCCAGCAACATCAAGTCCACGACCGATCCAAGCCTATTGCTTGAGTAACTGAATCCCACGAAAACCGATGCTGAACGGCATCGTTCTTCTCGATCTATAGCACGGAGCTGCAAAGGAGATCGCCAACATGCGAAAGCTGGACGCCGCCCGGTATCTCCAAGATAGACGCGGTCTGTTCATCAGCGTCAATCTCCGGCGCTCTGTAGCACACAAAATCTGGGTGGTTGGCGATCAAGTCTTCAATTAGAAAGTCGGTACCTAGAGATGGATCGAGAGCAGCCACCATCGGGCTTTGCCCGCAACGAAAGCTAGGCCGACGAGACTGCCTGTAACGAAGGCTGTGAACGAAACGAAATAGGCGACGACTGCCGCCGCAAGCACGCCGACTGTCCGTCGCCTGGCCATATCGACTCAGCCCAACACACGTGGCAAAGTGGCACCAGGCCGTCCGACCAGTCCGGAAAATCGTCTGCGATGAGACAGGGCCGCCTTAAGCCTCTGTGACCTGCAGTGGATCCGACACACGAGACCGAATGCCCTGTGCGAAACGACTGCTCCAGAATGACACGAGCGCCGGAGCCACACATCCGGTCCGGTCGGGCCTGAAATCCGCTGCTGCGACGCCAGCTTCGCGCCACACTCGCACCACACTTTGTTGACACGAGCCGCTGGGCATCACCGGATCGCGCCCCGAAAGGAGCGACGGACGACTGAGTCTGCAGTGAGCGTGAACAGCGCCTGAGTCCGCGAGATTACCTGCCCAGTCTGCATACCGCCCGCAGGTCACAGCCCGCGCATATTTGAGGCACCCGCCGCTGGGGGCACGCGCCGCTGATGCCCAGGTGGCACAGGGCCATGTCGTAGACCAGCGGATCGTCGGGCGCGAGGGCGCGCAGGGCGGCGGTGATCTCCAGCGCGGTCTTCAGATCGTTGCTCGCCCGGGCGGTGAGGCCGATGTACCGCGCGATGCGGCCGATGTGGGTGTCGAGGGGCATCACCAGCCGGGCCGGGTCGACCCCCGGGGCGAGGCGCGGCCAGGCGCCGAGGTCGAGTCCGTCGTCGGGCCGAACCATCCATCGCAGGTACAGGCACAGCCGCTTGGCCGCCCCTTGGGCGCTCGTCCGCGGCAACAGGTAGCGAAGGCCGTACGACAGCGGGCCCCGGACGGCCGCGGTGAGCTCGGCGACGAACCGGTCCATCGTTTCGACATAGGAGCCGGGGTCATCCTTCACGTTCACGTTGAGAAATGCGCGGGCCAGACTGCCGTGCTGACGGCGGACCCGACCGATGGCCCGCAGGAAGCGCGGTAGGTCGGCGCCGCGCTGAAACCGATACACGAAGCCGCCGAGCTTCGCGGCGCGGCGGCCCCCGTCGACGGCGCGGGCTGGCGACGGACCGAGCACTTCGAGAACCTCGCTCGCCTTGGCCTTGATGGACGCGACCCGGCCGTAGGCGAGCATGGCCACGACGATCCCCGCCACCTCCTGATCGTGGGGATCGTCGTACCGTCGAACGAGCTCCACGGGGTCGCTCGCGACCAGCGCCGGCCGGTCGGCGCCGGCCACCAACCGGTCCAGCTCGACCTTGAGCGCGGCTCGGACCCCTGCCGCCGCGGCGTTGCCTATGACCCTCATCACGGTTACACTCCCCTACCTAAGGACGTTGCGATGGGCATTCGCGTCATGGTGGTCGAGGATCAGCCCAAGATTCTCAAGGCCCAGATCAGGCTCCTGCAGACCTTCGACGACCTCGATATCGTGGGCGAGGCGATGTCCGGGGAGACCGCCCTCGCCATCCTCGACGATGTGCGTCCGGACGTCATCCTGCTGGATCTGGGCCTTCCCCGAATGAGCGGTATCGACGTCACGCGCGCTGTTCGCCGCCACCATGAGAACATCGAGATCCTGATCTTCACGATCTTCGACGAGGAAGAAAAGGTCATCGACGCGGTGGTCGCCGGCGCGGCGGGTTACCTCCTGAAGGGGGCCTCCGTAGAGAAGATCGTGCAGGCGATCAGAGACGTTCACGCGGGGGGCGCGGTGATCCAGCCGAACTTGGCCCGATCGCTATTGCGCCTCATCGGCCCGAGGGCCGCCAGGGGCTCGGGCCCCGCCCCGCGAGCGACCCCCAAGCTCACCTCGCGCGAGCTCGAGATCCTCCAGATCATAGCCAAGGGGCTCTCCAACCGTGAGGCGGCCCAAGTCGTCGGGCTGTCGAAAGCGACGATCCGCACCCATCTCGAGCGCATCTACGCCAAACTCGACGTCACAAACCGTGTGGAAGCGGTCACCGAAGGAATCCGACAGGGCATTATCAACCTTTGAATCACCTACGGGTGGTGGAGGGCCGCGCTGGTCCTCCGATGAGTATTCACCGAGGACCTACGATGTTACCGGTTCGTCAAATCGCGCTTACCCTCGTAGCCCTCGTCGCGGGGCCGATCATTACCCCTTCGGTGGCCTTCGCCGATGACGCGCCCGACCTGGCCGTGGTGCTCGATCGCCAGCTGTCCCGGCGCCTGCGAGGCCGCCCTTCGCCAGCGGGGGCCAAGAAGCTCATCTATGGATCCGCCAAGCCGTACGCGAAGGCCCGTGAGCTCCTGAGCCGAGGAGAGGCCGCGGGTGCGCTGAAAGCGCTCAAGGCGGCCCGCAACGACCTGCTCGTCGACCGGGAGGCGCTGGTGCGCGGCGAGGCCCTGTCCGCGCTCGGCGACCACGCGGGCGCGGTCGTCGCGTTCGCGACCGCCCTCGAACACGCGCAGATCCTCGGCGTCGGTCTCGACGCCGCGCGCGGGCTCCGCAAGACTTTGCGGGCGCTCGACAGGCGTAAGGAGGAGCTCACGGTCCTCGAGGCCCTCCTCGACGTCCGAAACATCGACCATCGGCCCGATCTCTTGCTCGCGCGCATCCAGGCGTATCGCGCCCTCGGCCGCCACCAAGACGCCGTCGAAGCGGCGTGGCGGCTCATCCACGCGTACCCGACGTCGGCGGTGGTCAGGGAGGCCAACGGGGTCCTGTCCGCCCTCAAGAAGAAAGGATTCGAGCCCCCGAAGTCGGACGAGCGGACCGAACAACACCGCATCCGAAACTTGATCCGAGCCCGCGCCCACGACGAAGCCCAAGCGGCGATCGCCGGGTTCGAGGCCCGGTATCCCGAGCTGCAGTCCGACGCGACGATGCTCCGACTCGACCTGCTGAACCGCACCCGAAAGAGAGACGAGGAGCGGGCGCTGCTGATGAAGCTGTACAGAGCCGGCCTCGGCCGCAGTGAGGGACCCAAGGTTCTTTATCGCCTGGCGAGGTCCGCGATGCGTCAGGACGACAACCCGAAGGCCATCAAGTACTTCGACGAGCTGCGAAGACGGTTTGGCCGCACCAGTTGGGCCCGCGACGGCGAGTATCTCGCCGCGTGGTTGCCGTACAGCGACGGCGACTACCTCGAGACCCACAAGCGGATGCTCGCCTTCAGTGAACGCCACCCGCGGGCCAGCAAGCGCACCGACGCCCTGTGGTACGCGGGGTGGTCGGCGTACACCGCCGGCCGGCTCGACCTGGCGGAGAAGCCGTGGCGGACCTTGCTCACCGCGCACCCCGACAGCACCCTCGTGCCCCACGTCTGGTACTGGATGGGCCGCATCGCTCACCGCCAAAAACACAGCGACGAGGCCCGCAATCGCTACCGAAGCGTTCTCTCGCTCGCGCCGTTGAGCTACTACGGCTTTTGGGCCACCGCCCGCTTGTCGGAGCTGGGGGAAGAGACGGTCATCAAGCCTCCGCCGCCCTCCCCGCCGGAGTCGTCCCTCAAGGAGGTCGTCGCCCGATTGGGTCCGGATCGGCCGCGACTGATCGACCGCGCGGTGGCCCTTCACGCGGCGGGGCTCGCCGCAGACGCATCGGCGGAGCTGGGCGCGGGGCGGTCGGCCCTGCTGGCCATCCGTGACCCCGAAGGAAGGACCGTGGTCGCCGACATGCTCCATCGCCTCGGCGCGCATCACCTCGCGTTCCGGCTCGCTTCGTTGTTGACCGAAGAGGGCACCGACCTCGTCAGCGGCGAGCCGCTGGTGTGGCGGGCGTGGCGCCAGGCGTATCCCAACGCGTTCGAGGCGGAGGTCCGTGCCGCCCATTCCGCCCACGGCGTGGATACCAACCTCCTGTGGGCGGTGATGCGTACCGAGAGCGCGTTTCGCCCGTGGATCCAAAGCCATGCCGGGGCGCGGGGCCTGATGCAGATCATGCCGCGGACCGCGCGGGCGATCGGCCGTCGGGCCAAAGACGGCCGCGAACACGCGGCGCGATACCGCGATCCCGACAGCAACGTCTGGCTGGGCGCCTGGTACCTGAAGCAGCTCAGCGAACGGTACGACGGGCAGCTCGCCGCCGCAGTCGCGGCCTATAACGCCGGACCGAGCGCGGCCGACAGGTGGGTCACCGAGCACGGCGGCGCCCCGCTCGACGAGTTCATCGAGCGCATCCCGTACAAAGAAACGCGCCGCTACACCCGCCGGGTCATCGAAACGTATTTTGTCTACCGCCGGATGAAGGGTCTGCCGCTGCCCGATATGCCTCGCTACGTTGCGAAAACACCCCCCTCGGGCGGAGTCGGATTCTAAGTCCTGGCTCGCGCTTCGTCCGTTGCGCTAAGACCAGCGGGTGCTCGATCTAGCCCGGAAGCTCAACCCCGAGCAGCTCGAAGCGGCGACCACCATCGACGGTCCCCTGCTCGTCCTCGCGGGGGCCGGCAGCGGCAAGACTCGGGTCCTCGTCCACCGCATCGCCCACATCCTCGCCGAGTCGAAAGCCGCCCCCTGGCAGATCTTCGCGGTCACGTTCACCAACAAGGCGGCGGGGGAGATGCGCACCCGGCTCACCGAGTTGCTCGGGCCGGAGGTGAGCCAAGCCTGGATCGGGACCTTCCACGCCCTATGCGCGCGGATCCTCCGCATGGAGGGCCATCGGCTGGGATTCGATCCCGGCTTCACCATCTACGACGCGGATGACGCCAAGCGGTTGATGAAGTCGATCATGGAGGAGCTGGGCATCGACCCCAGCAGCCACGGCACCCCCGTCAACGCCGTCGCCAACGAGATCGACCGGGCCAAAAACGCGGGTCTCACCCCTACCGCGTTCCGCGACAAACAGATGAAGTTCGAAACGCCGTCGTTTCGAGCCGCGCGGCGGGTCTATCCAAAATACCAACAGGCCCTCGCCAAGGCCAATGCGATGGACTTCGGCGACCTGCTGCTGTGGGCGCTGGAGCTCATGAAGCACCATCGAGACGCGAAGAAGCGCTTCAACCGCCGGTTTCGTTACGTCTTGGTCGACGAGTTTCAGGACACCAACCGAGTCCAGTACGAGCTGCTGCAGCAGCTCGTCGACGAGCACGGCAACCTCGCCGTCGTCGGCGACGACGATCAGTCGATCTATCGATGGCGAGGCGCCGACGTCACCAACATCCTCGGCTTTCAGCAGCGATTCCCAGGCGCGAAGGTCGTCAAGCTCGAGGAGAACTACCGCTCGAGCGCCAACATCCTGGCCGCCGCGAATTCGGTGATCCGCCAGAATCGAAACCGGCACGACAAGACCCTGCGCACCCGGGCTCCGGCCGGCGACCCGGTCGCGGTGACGATGGTCGAAAGCGGAGAATCGGAAGCGGCCCTGATCGCGCGCACCATCGTCGAGCAGATGCGCGCCGACGGCACCCTCACCGGCGATGACTTCGCGATCCTGTACCGCCAAAACGCGCAGTCCCGCGCATTCGAAGAAGCGTTCCGCCGGCTGCGGCTGCCGTTTCGAATCGTGGGCGGAACCGGGTTCTATGAGCGCAAGGAGGTCAAAGACATCCTCGCTTACCTTCGCGTGACCGCCAATCCGCGGTCTCGCCAGGACTTCGAGCGCATCGTCAACGTGCCGAGCCGGAAGATCGGGCCCACGTCGGTCAAGCGCCTGCGGGCCGCGGGCGAAGCCGAGGGCCGAGAAGGCGCCCAGATGCTCGACGCGCCGGACGACGCCCTGCGGGCGGCGGGCTTGGGGCCGGCCGCGATCAAGAAACTGCGGGGGGTGGCCGACCTCCTCACCTCGTTTCGAGACCTATCCCAGCACGCCAGCGCGGCCGAGGTGGCCATCGAGGTGATCGAATCGACCGGTTATCTGAACCATCTGCGGCAGGCCGACCCCGCCAGCGCCGACGACCGCATCGCCAACGTGCAGGAGCTGGTCTCATCCATCGCCGAGCACGAGTCGAAGATCGCCGAGGCGACGGCCGAGGCCGGCTCCGAGTCCGAAGCGACGGATGGGGGACCGGCCACCGATGCCCCCACCGATACCGGTTTGGGCATGGCCGGCGCGCGCACCCCCCTGCAGGCGTTCCTCGATCAGGCCGCGCTGACCGTGGCCGACGACACCGACGGGGCCGGGGTGACCTTGATGACCCTTCACGCCGCCAAAGGCCTCGAGTTTCCGGTGGTGTTCATGGTGGGGATGGAGGAGATGACCTTCCCCAGTCGACGCGCCATCGACGACATCGATCCCGCGTCGATGGAGGAGGAGCGCCGCCTCTGCTACGTGGGTATGACCCGCGCCATGCGACAGCTGTACCTGTCTGCGGCGCGCTATCGTAGGATCTACGGGCAGGAGGAAGTACGCAGCCCCTCCCGGTTCCTCGGCGAGCTCCCCGACGAGGTCGTCGGCAACTTTCCCGAGCTCGAAAACGCGCGCCGGTGGGCACGGATGGCCGACGAAGCGGCCGGCGCGCCGTCCGCCACCGCCGACCGGGGCGGCGACCGGATCGAGTACGACCCGGGCCCACCGGAGGCACCGACCCGTTCCCCGAGCGCCCGCAACGAGAGCCGGCGAGACGCTCGCCCTGAGATCGATACGGGGGGTCTCGAGGACTTTTTCAGGCCCGGAGCCGCGGTCGCCCACAACCTCTTTGGCAGGGGCGTGATTCGCAGCGCAGACGGGACCGGCTCGAAGGCCCGCTTGACCATCGACTTTCCCGGTCATGGAACCAAGAAGGTCATCGCTCGTTTCGTGAAGCCGGCCGGCGGTTCATGATAAATTGGGCTCGCTGGCGATGGACGTACGTTGCGAAGAGTGCGGAACCGAGTACGAGTTCGACCAGAACCGAATCGGGCACCAAGGGGTCACGGTCAAGTGCACGCAGTGCGGCAACGTGTTCAAGGTGCACCGGCCCGACCGCCGTCGTCGTCCGCTGCCTCGCCCGACCACCAACCTCGGCGATGGCCCCCAAGGTCGCGAATGGCTGGTCCGCCGGCAAGACCAGCAGATGGTCGCCTTTCGGGAGCTCACCACGCTGCAGAAGTGGATCGTCGAGGGCCGGATCAGCCGAGACGATGAGATCAGCAAGAACGGTGAGACCTGGAAACGGCTCGGCAACATCGGCGAGCTCGAGCCGTTCTTCAGCGTGTACGAAAAAGCCCAAGCGCTGAACCGGATCG
>JANQQN010000416.1 GCA_028289325.1 Myxococcota bacterium
TTGCCCGAGTGCGCCTTGATCCAACGGATGTTGACGTCAGGGCGTGACCGCGCCAAGGCGTAAGCCTCTTTCACCAGCTCGAGCGCATGCCCCCGCCGAGGGACATGTTGATGACGTGGGCGCCCTCGTCGGCCGCGAAGCGGATCGCATCCGCGATGTCCGCCGCCGTGCCGCTGCCCCGGCGGGACAACACCTTCAGAGGCATGATCTTCGCCCGGGGGGCGATGCCCGCCACGCCGAGGCCGTTGTTGGTGGTCTGGGCGATGGTCCCGGCGACATGGGTCCCGTGGCCGTGATCGTCGTTGGGGTGGTCGGTGTCCCGGACAAAGTCGTAGCCGGCGACGAAGTCGGTGCCGCCGAGGTCCTCGACCTTCTTGAAGCCCTTATGGTTCTCGAACGCGACCCCGGTATCGATCACTGCGACGACGACGCCCGTGCCCTGCGCCACCGACCATGCCTTGGCCGCGTTGACCATCCGGAAGGACCATTGCTTGGCCCACAGGGGATCGTTCGGCGCGTACGCGGGGTCCGGCGTATCCTTGGCCGGCCGCAGCGACGTCGAGCTCTCGCCGGCGGGAACAGGGTCGATCAGGTGGTATTGGTAGTTCCGTTCCGCGTATTCGACCCGGGGGTCGTCGGCCAGCCGCTCGAGGATGGCGGCCACCTGGTCAGCGGGAACGTCGGCGATGAACAGCCGCTCGTCGTCGGCGTGGATGGAGTTCAGCCGTAGGTCTGCACCGTCGGCGAGGGCTTCGAGGGCCGCTTCGTCCGCGTCGGTGGTGTCGTCGCGAAGGTCGACGACGATCTGACGGGTGTCCTCGGCTCGCGCCGGTCCGACGGTGACGGCCATCAAGGCCAAAATGGCCGCGCCCGCGGTGACCAATCGACGCTGAGCCGTCGGGGGAACTACTTGCATACCACCTCCATATGTTGAGGGAACCCGCGGCGCTGCCGCCCGGTTCCCATCGAGTGAGCCAGGGGACATCATGGACCGACTTGGGGGGGCTCGACTACCTCCACCGGGCCTAGACCGGCGGCTTTCAGCTTGGGCACCACCGCTTTCGCGTCGCCGACGAGCAAAACCTGCATTTGGTCGGTCACGAAGTAGTGCTTCGCCGCCTGGCGGATCGCCTCCAGAGAAGCCTGTTCGTACTGGGACGGCAGACGAGCGAAGTAGTCGAGCGGCAGATCGTATACGAACAGGCCCGACGCCGCGCTCGCGGTGGCCTGGATGCTCTGAAAGCGCCCGGTCAGCGACCGGACGGCGCCATTTTTCGCTTCGCTGACCTCCTCGGGGGTCGGGGGTCGCTTCGTGAGCCCTTCGATCTCCAAGAAGAACTCCTTTAGACCCGCCGCCGTGACGTCCTGTCGGAGCGCCGCGTACGTCAGGAGCTGGCCGACGTTGGCGCGGAAGTCGGCGATGGAGTTCGCCCCGTAGGTGTAGCCCTTGGCCTCCCGGAGATTCATGTTGAGCCGAGAGGAGAACGAGCCCCCGAACACCGCGTTGGCCAGGCGTACGGGAAACTCGTCGGGGTGGCCCCGGCCGAAGATCGGCCGGCCGAGGAAGGCCACGGTCTGGGCGCTGGGCGCCTTGTTAACGACGAGAATTCGGGTCCGGGCCTGAGCCGCACGCGCGGGGACCGGCGCGAGGTCCGCGCCTTTGTTCTTCCAAGACCCGAATGTCTTTTCCGCGAGCGCTTTGACCTCGTCGAGCTTCACGTCTCCGACGGCGATGAGGGCCGCGTGGCGGGGGGCAAACAGCCGGCCGTACTGGGTCTTGGCGTCGTCGAGGGTCAAGGTTCGCACCGTTTCCAGGGTTCCGGTGATCGGGTGGCCATACGGATGATCGGTCCCGTAGATCAGGGCGGGGAGGTATTCCGGGGCGAGGCCTTGGGGCGAGCCCCGGCGGCGCGTCAAGTCCGCGATGGTCTTCTCCTTGAGCCGATCGAAGTCTTTGGGCGCGAACCGGGGGCGAAGGACCGCATCGGCCATCAGCGCCAGCATGTCCTCCGCGTTTCGGGTCAGGCCCGAGACCCCGACCCCGCCCTGGTCTCGGCTCGCGCCGGCGCCGAACCCGGCTCCGAGATCCGCGACCCGATCAGAAAATGCGAGGGCGTCGAGATCGCCGGCCCCCTCTTCGAGCATGTCGAACGTGAGGCTGGTCAACCCGTCTTTGCCCGGCGGATCCTGGGTTGAACCGCCCTTGAGCACCACGCGAAAGGAGACGAGGGGCAAGGCGTCTTCGACCGCGACGTACAGGGCCATGCCGTTGGAGAGCACAGACTTCTCGAATGTGGGGAGGACGGGTGGGCGGGGGTCGCCGACCGTGGGCCGCTGGGCCCGCCAGCTTTCGCCGGCGCCCTTGGTCGAGGCGTCGTCCTCGGCGTACACGGCCGGCACGAAGACGACGGTCCCCAAGAACATCGATGCGATGGCGCTACGAATGGACATCACTTGGTGTCTCCCTTGGCGCCGTTGTTCTTGGCGCTGTCGGATTCCTTGGGGATGGCGTGGACCACGAGCCGGTCATCGCCCAGATAGCGTTCGTAGACTCGGCTGACGTCCTTGGTGGTGATCGAACGGTAGCGGGAGACGTCCCACGCGAGCTTACCGGGGTCGCCGAGGTAGTGGTTGTAGCGTTGAAGGAGCTCGGCCCGGCCGCCGAAGCCCCCGACCTGCTCGAGGCCGCGGATAAGGCTGGTCTCCGTGGTATTGAGCGCGCGGCGAAGCTCCGCTTCGGTCGGAGGATTGCTCTTCAGCTCGGTGAGGACCGCCTTCACCGCCACTTCGGCTTCCTTCGCCGTCCGGCCGGGAGCAGCGGTGATATCGACGACGAACCTTCCGCCGGAGGCGGTCTCGTAGAAGTAGGCGGTCACGCTCTGGGCGATCCGGTCTTCGAAGGATACCTTGCGATCCAACCGCGACGAGCGGGTCCCGGAGATGACGTGGGCGAGGACGTCGAGGGCCGCGGTGTCGGCTTCGTAGGCCGAGGGGCCCATCCATACCATGACCAATCGCTCGAGCTTGCCCACCGGTTCCGGGAAGTCGATCCGGACCTCACCCTTGATGCCCGGGGCGGGAATCTTTGGGCGTTTCGGCGCCGGCCGACCCTCGAGGCTGGCGAAGTACTTGTTGACCAGGGCCTTGGCGGCGGGAATCTCGAAGTCGCCGGCCAAGGTCAGGGTCGCGTTGGCGGGGGTGTAGTAGGTCCGGAAGAACTCCTGCACGTCGGCCACGGTCGCCGCCCCGATGTCGGCCATCGAACCGATGACGTCGCCATAGTAGGGGTGGGGCTTCGGATACAGGGTCTTGGTGATCTTCTCCTGCATGAGGCCGTAGGCCCGATTCTCGACCGACTGTCGCCGCTCGTTCTTTACGACCTCGATCTGGTTTTGCAGGCTCTTGTTGGTCAGCGTGTCGAGCAGGAATCCCATACGGTCGGACTCGAGCCACAGCGCGACCTCCAACGCGTTGCTGGGGACCGTCTCGAAGTAGTTGGTGCGGTCGAAGTCGGTGGTGCCGTTCGTGCCCGTCGCGCCCACCTGCCGGAGAATCTTGAAGTGCTGGTCTTCGCCCACATGAGCCGACGACTGGAACATCATGTGCTCGAAGAGGTGAGCGAAGCCGGTGCGTCCTTCGATCTCGTTGATCGCGCCCACGTGGTACCAGACGCTGACCGCGACCAGGGGCAGACGTCGCTCCTGGTGGAGGATGACTTCCAGGCCGTTATCGAGGCGGTAGCGCTCGAACCGAAGGGTCGGCAGCGACTGCGCCTGTGGTCGGGACGCCGACGCCGGGGCCGATGACGGCGCGGTCGTTTCGTCGGTCCCGCTGAGGGACCGGCAGCCGGTAGCGCCGAGAATGACGACGAGTGCGAGCCCGCCGAACCACCGGCCGTCGCGGGGGAGACGGGCGGACGGTCGGGGGCCGTCGAGACGGTCAGATAGCCGCATGCGCCGCGACGCTAGCCGAATCACCCGCCGCCGACCACCGTTCGGAACGCGGGTCCGCGTTTGCTTTCGCGTCGTCGACTCCTATATGCCGAAAGAGTGCAGGGGGACGGGCACAAGAACAGCGCTAACCCGCGAGCGCGGCTGCGTCAGCTGATCCAAACCGAGCGCCGCCGTGCGCAGTGGCACATCGATCTCATCAAGAAGTCCGAACCCTATGCGTCCAAGGACCGGGTCGCTCACCTGATTCTCGATCGGTGGCGATCGATCGCTACCGTTGAGGGCGGCCTGACCGGCGCGTTCGGGCTGGCGGGTGTGCCCGTCAACATTCTGCTGTTTGCGTACTGCCAGCTGGCGGTGGTGGTCTCGATCGCCGAGGCGTACGGCGTGGCGCTCGACGGCGAAGCGGGCGAGTCGGCGCTATTGGACGTCATCGCCCGCGCGCACGGGATCGAAGACCTCGTGAGGGCCTCGCCTCGGGTCCTCGGTGCGCTGGCCCGGGCGCTGGCCCTCAAACACGGCCTCGGGACCCTCGGCCGGATGGTGCCGATGATCGCGGCGCCCATCTCGGCTTCACTCAACCGTCGTGAGCTCGAGCGAACGGGCAATGAAGCCCTGCGCCGATTCGGCAACGTGGTGATGATCGGTTGAATGCGATCGCCCGGCGAGACCGGCAGGGCGCGAATCACTCAGGCCCGGGAACCGCGGCCTCGGGCTGGATAACCTCGATGGGGACCTCACGGTTGAACCGATAGCCGGCGCGGTCGCCGACCAACGTGGGGCCAAAACCCATCTTCCTTAGAGTAGACATGGCCACCTTCAACCGGTTCCGCGCCGAGCGCTGCTCGATCCGTTCGCCAGGCCAGCCGAGGGCGAACAGCGAGTCCGCGTCCATCGCCTGACCGGGATGGTTGATCCGATGGTGGGCCAGCGCCTTCAGCAGACGCCGCAGGTGAGTTCGGTGACGGCAGGACACTCGACCCAAGCCCGGCACGTCGAACCAGTCCCCGTCGCAGTGCACCCGAAACGGTTCAGGGCGAGGTTCAGGGACCAGGTGGGTGGACATGGGACCCGGCAAGTCCTCGGGAATGCTCATTGTCCGCATATTGAAGCTCTACTGGCGGGGCTCGCCTTCGGGCGAGAAATAGCGGTGGGTCCCCCCCGGGGGGGAGGCGTCGCCGGACGGACCGGTCGTGGCGGGGCCGGGGTCGCCATCACGGTAGCGCTCGGGCGGGGGCTGACGATCGCGATTCTCTTGGCATGCCCATGGCTTGCGTCTGCCACCGCGCCCTCCGCGGCGGCGCCGGATCGGGTGGACGCGACGGTGGAGGCGACGGTCGACCCGAGCCTGAAGCGGGTCGATGTGATCGCGCGCTACAAGTGGATCCCCAGCGACGATCGACGGACGGTCGATGTGGCGTTGATCGCGGACGCAGCAACCGCGATTCCCGAGCCGCTTCCCCCCGCGGCGGAGCCCCAGCTGTTTCCGTCTGGCTACGAGCGCGGCGGCTACGAGGGCGTAACGATTCAGGTCGACGGGCGAGCGTGCGCCGGCCGCCGCCGACTCGAGCTGGTCGTGCCGATCATCACCTGCGACGGACGGTTTTTGGCGGGGCGGCCGGTGGAGGTGGTCTTCGCCGCGCGACTGACCGTCCCCGTTCGCTTCGGCCCGTTCGGGGCGTTTCGTCGCCAGCTCACCCTTCTCGGAGGCTGGTTTCCGACCCTCGGCCGACCGGGACGGATGCCGCCGGTGGGCACCACGCGGGTCGAGCTTCGGGTTCCGAACGGCTTTGCCGCCGTTCTCGGGGCGACCTACTCGCCGTTCGTACCCACCCGCGGTCGGGGCTATCGACGCGTAGAGGCCATCAACGACGCGACGACGATGCCCCTCGTGGTCCTGCCGCCTCGCACGGGCAGCCGGATGGCCGCCCACGGCCAGGTCCGATGGGTATCCGGTCGTCGGCACACGGAGGATCGAACGGCGGTGAAGCAAGCAGAGTTGACGGTGTCCGCCGTCGACGGCGCGTACGAAACCGTGGCCCGGGCGGGGTTGGCCCCCCGAGTGACGCCGTTACTGGTGGTCGAAGCCCCGCTGCGCCGGCATCTCGCGCGGGCGGGGCCGGGGGTGGTCCTGGTCAGCGATCGGGCCTTTCGCCTGCCGCCGTTCTCGCGCTTTTTCCGCTTCCATCGGTATCCCGTGGCCCGCGAAGTTCTCACCGCCTGGGCCTGGCGCGCCGTGGCTCGGGATGGGCTCCGCCACGTCACCGCGGACGCGGTGGGCGCGTTCTTGCGGGATCGTTTGGTGCAGCGGGAGTCGGGCTACGCCGAAGACCTGTTCGACGTTCTTTCTTTCTGGTCGTTCATTCCCGCCGTCGACTCGCTCCTCTATGCGCCCCAGACGGCGTTCATCGGGGCCTACTTTCGCCTCGTGGACGAGTCGGACCCTCTGCGGACCAACCTATTCGATCCCCCGTCGTCCCGGCCGAGGGGGCGGATCCTCTACGAGAAGCTGCGAGACCGCGCGGGGCCCCGGGCGACGGCGGCGGCCATGAATCGGCTGGCCGTCGGGGAACGATGGCCGTCGGTGCTGGTCGACGCTTTGGCCGAGGCCGAGATCCCGGAGTTCTTGACCACGTGGCTGGGCCCCTATCCCGAGATGCAGTACGGCCTGCAGGCGTGGACGAGTCGCCCCGTCGAAGGGGCCGCGTGCGCGCCGGCGGACCAGTGCCATGAGGCGCGCGTCGACGTCCGGCGAACGGGGGCCGCGGCGGTGGAACCCGTCCAACTGAGGCTCACCGACGACGACGGGGGTGTGACCGAGGTCTGGACGG
>JANQQN010000418.1 GCA_028289325.1 Myxococcota bacterium
CGGGGGGGGACGACCTACGCGCTGGTCCTGACGAACCGGGTGCGGTCGTCGGCCGGCGTTCCGCTCGCTCGGTCGTCCCCCCCCGCAAGCTGGCCCCGAACGGCGGCAGCGCGATCAAGTGATGGGCGGGCAGATAGAGCGATGGCTCGGCCCGATAACGCAGCTGCAGCGGATAACGCCGGCCCCGCTGCGGAGAGTCGGCGTCGATATCCACCAGGAATACGGAAGCGTCGTCCTCGAGCGCCGCGCCGGGGTCGGCAGGAAACGACGCCGGATCCATCGCTGCGTCGAAGCCCACGTACAGCGCCGCGCTGGTGGCGTAACCGCGGATCCGATCGCGGAAGATCTGCAAGTAGTCTTGCAAGGTCGCGGACCGGGTAGGGTTCGGAAAATGGTCGAGCGTTATCCGACCGTCCGGCCCCACCAACGCGTCGGAGGGAAAGGGGTGGTCGACGAGATCCGTGAGCCCGCGGTCAGGATCGGACAAACGAACCACCGGCCCCGCCGGCGGCGTGAGCAGTCGGGCGCATACGTCTTCGCTCGGCGGGCCAGGCAGGCTGGCCTGCCCTCCACCGCAGGCGAACAGACCCAGGCCCGCGCACAGCGAGCCGGTCAGGGCCGTATGCGAACGACGCATCGCGACTTGCCAACGTGGACGATATCGCCCTCCTTCAGGTCCGCTTGGGTGACCCGCTCGCCGTTGACCAGAACGCCGTTCGTCGACATCAGATCGACGACCGCGGCGCCCTGCTCGTCGACGAACAGCATGCAGTGGGTTCGCGAAACCTTGGCGTCGTCGAGGAGAATATCCGGGCCCCGGCGAAATGCGGAAGGAACGGCGGGGCCGACCTGAGCCGCCCCATTCGCGGCTCTTCGACCCATGTGTCGAGCCACACGGGCGAGCTCCTCTTCGTCGAGGGCGACATCGCCTTCGGCCGTGAACTGCGAGGTGTGAGCGCCGTTATCCGCCCGTCCGATGGCCCGATAGCGGTTCACTTCCAGCTGGAAGCATTCTCCGCAGTTTTCGCCCTTCTCGACTTCCAGAAAGACTTTCATCACGCGACTTGATCTACCTTTCTTACTTCACCAGACACCGGCGCGCAAACAGCTGTGGTAGGGTCTCGATCATGAGGAAGTCGCACGACCCGGCGCTGGGCGCCGCGGCCGCGGTTTCGACCGATGAAGACCCCACGGCTCAGCCCACGTCTTTGACGCGGGAGCTGGCTTGCGTCGAAGAGGCCAACACTGGCTTCTACGAGGCATTCGCGCTCCGGGATCTCGACCGCATGGGCCAGGTGTGGTCCACCACGCCGTATTGCCGCTGCGTTCATCCCGGCTGGGAACTGGTGGTCGGATGGCATGAAATCCGGAACAGCTGGGCCGAAATCTTCGGCTCCATCGCGGCCGTCGAGTTTCAGCTCGAAGACGTCCATATCGAAGTGGCGGGCCGAAGCGCGTGGGTCAACCTGATCGCGTACGTCGACATCACGACGAACGAACACGAGAATTTTCAGGCCACGGTCGTGACGACGAACATCTTCGAGAAGTTCGACGACAACTGGCGCATGGTTCTCCACCACAGCTCGAACTACGTCGAAGATGAGCCCGCCGACGATGACGAAGACATTCAGGAATTCGACCCCAATCCCGGCTCCAGCATGAGCGGCGCAAACTGAGCCGCAGTGACGCACCGCAACTCGCCTTCGCCGGCGACGGGCAACCTGGAGGTGATGCGGGCCGCAGATCGTTCGCCCCACTTCGGGCCGCGACGCCGCGCAGCGTCATCGCGAGCGGGGGTCAGCCGCTCTGAAGCTCAACCAAGAGCCGGCCCTCCCTAGCCCGCACGTCGATCGATTCCAGGAACGCCCCTCGACACGGTCCTTCGACACACAGACCATCTTCGGGCCGATACCGCGCCCCGTGGGAAACGCAGACCAAGCCGTCATCCAGACGGCCGAGGCCGCCGTCCAACGGGATGGGGAGGTGTTGGCAAACGTTCCAATAGGCCCGCCACTCGTTGCCGCTACGCGTCACGATAACGCTCATGCGAGGCGGAGGCCGGCCGGCGATCCGAACCACGCGGATCTGACCATCGGCCAGGTCGGCGGGTCCGACATCGATCACCGTCACCTCGCCACCTGTCTCATGGATGACTAGTTCATCCTCGATGCCGCGAACATCAACCCGGGGAGTCGAGCCCGCACCGTGGCTCCGTCGTCCGCCTCGGGGGCGGCGGCAAGGTAGGCTTCGAGGTCGGTGACCGCCGCGTTCGCCAGCCCCAGCTCGGCGTAGAGCAAGCCACGGTCCCGGCGCTCTTCGTTGCGTTCAGGGGCGACGACGATCAGCCGGTCGATGGCCCGGATCGCCTGCACGACGTCGCCGGCCTTCGCGTAGGCCACCTTCAGATTGGTGAGCACTCGGGCCACCAGGGTCCGTCCGCTGGCGGGGGCAAACATCCAGTCGGCGACAGATGCCTTGCCTTCGCTCATCGCCTCGAGCCGGGCCGCGCAGTCCGCGCGGGTCAGGTGCTCTCCGCCGTGGAAGGCGTCGACCAGCAGCTCGCGTCCTTCGAAGCGATGGCGAACGAGAAAGTGGCCCGGAAAGCTGATGCCCTCCGCGACCTGCCCCACCCGTCGCGCGACCTCGATGTACACCGCGGCGAGGGTGATCGGAATGCCCAACCGGCGATCGAGGACCACATTCAGTAGACTATTCGCGGGGTCATAGTACGCCCCGGTGTTCCCTCGCAGTCCGATCTCGTCGAACAGAACGCGGTTCAGCGCGAATGGTGCCGGAAGCCCCGCGCGGATCCGGAGCTCCACCAAGCCCGCCCATCGGTCGAGCTGCCGGCGGTACCGATCCTCGTCGAGCGCTGGATACTCCTCCTTGGCGAGCGCGAGCAGCGAGCGGTCCAGCGGCAGATCGTCGCCGTGGCGAGCGAGCAGAGCAGAGAGGGCGGCCTTCGCGCTCATCGAGCTGCATAGTAGACACGGCGGACCCGACTTTCCGCCGCAAAGTTGCGTTGCCTAAGTCTCAATGGCCGCAAAGAGGGTTATACGGGGCGTGTGGTCGGTATCGAGAGGCGCCGCAACGCACGATCAGCGGTGCTCGCGGGGGCCATGCTCGCGGGGTGGGCTCTCCTCACGGGGGGCGGATGCGCCGAACCGGCGGTGCCGCAGCCAACCTCGGTCATGCCTTGCGACCCGATGACGCCCCGTTGCCCCCCTGACACCCGTTGCATCATCGATCCGCCGGGTCCCCCCCGCTGCCGTCCCCGGCCGCCGCCGGCGCGTGCGGGCGGCGGTCCATGCCGCCCGGGTGAATGCGCGCCAGGGGCCGCATGTGTCCGCACCACCGAGACCGCCAGCGTCGCCCGCTGCGCCCGGGTGTGTGATCTGTCGGCGAGCGACCCCTGCGACTCGCTGGGCGGCGACTTCGAGTGTCGGGCCATCGGTGTGGCCGCAAGCCGGTGGGGCGCGTGCGTACCCCTCCCGAGGTCTTGTGACCCCCAGGCGAAGGCGCCGTGCGCGACCCATCGGGCGTGCCGACCGTTCCGTCTACCGACCGGCGATTGGCGATTCGGGTGCGTTGACGTCGGCACCGTGGGCGCCGGTGAAGCCTGTGCTGAGGGTGGCCATCGATGCGCCGCGGGCCTGGTGTGTATTGAAGGCCGCAACGACGACGCCCGATGCCGACGGGTGTGCCGAGCCAACGCGGACTGCCCGTCCCCCGAGCAGTGTGCGGGTGCCGTCGAGACGCCGTCACTGCGGTTTTGCACGCCCTGAGCCGCATTGTTGCGTAGTCTCGACCCGGATGACGCGCCCCCTCGCGGTCTTGGTCCTCGCGTCGATCCTCGCCGCTTGTGGGGACGACGACTCGGTGTCGTTTACGCTGCCGGAGCTCGACACCCCGTTCGCCCTGTTGGGCACCACGTCCGCCGGCCGACCGCTTCGCCCCAGCGCGCTGCAGGTCGTCGACCTGCGGCCGGGCGCGGCCCCCGTCAGCCCCACGTTCACCGCCGGAGGCGATGTCGACGCGGTATGGGCGGGCCTCGATACCGTCGATTTCCCGTCGACCCTCGGGCCCCCGGAGCTGTCCTTCGTGCGATCCGGCGAGCGGGGGGCGCGGGCCTTGCCGCCGCTGTATACCCCTCACGTGCTCCGGGTGCCCTCCCCGCCCGATGCGCCCGAGCCGCTGGTACCCGTCGATGCGGGTGACGTGTCCCTCGCCGTGCGCGAGGAGCGGCGGGCGCGCCTGGATGCCCTCCTGTCCGACGTCGGTATCGACGAGCCGTGCCGTCCCCCGCGCACCGGATGGACCGTCGACACCCCGCGCATCTCCCCCGAGGCCGCGGTGACCGCACGAGCGATGTCTGACGGCACCACCGTTTTGGGTTTCGTGTCCACCGCCACCGTGGTGTTGGGGGTGCTGTCCGTCGACGATCAGGCCCTCGCCGTCATCGGCGCCGGTAACCTTCGGATCGACAACGGCGCCCGAGCGACCGTCCGCGCCCTGGATGGCGCCGAGATCACGCATCCGTCCGGCGCTCGCCTCCCGGCCGCCCTCAGCGTCAACATCGACGCCGGCTTCACCAGCGAGGCTCAGCTGCTGATGTGGCGGGATGGCCGGTGGCGCGCGGAGCCAGACTTCGTGCAAGCCGGACTGCGGAACGTTCGCGGGCTGCGCGAGGTCGTCATCGAGGGTGAGCGGTCGTGGTGCGCATTTGGCGCGAGCCGCGCGTTGGCGCAGTCGGCGGCGATCATCGCCTGTCGCGCCCTGGCCGGTGGGCCCTGGACCCAGGTCGCCGTCTTCGACGGACGGTTTGGCATCACCGAGCTCATCGAGGGGGCCGATGGAACGCTGTGGGCCATCGACCTCGGGGGAACCATCCACCGACGCGCACGGACCGCAACCCAATGGAGCATCGTATCGGAGACCGCGGTCAATGCGGGTTGCGATACGTTGTGCGCCACGCTGGGCGAGATCACGTCGTCCGAGGGCGCGTTCGGAACCGCGGACGGCTTCTGGGTCGCCGGCAACAGCGCTCAGCTATTGCGCTTGGACTTCGTGGCGGGGTCATTCACCGCTGGCGTGCCGGCCGGAATCGATGACGCCCTGTTCGGCGACGAGCGACCGTCGGCCGTCGCCCCCGTCGATTTCGTCGCCGCCCACGAGAGCCCGGATGGTGCCCTGTGGCTGGCCACCGAGCGCGGCGTTCTGCTGCGGCGAGATCCTTCGGGAACGTTCGAACGCATCTGCCGGCCCGATGGCTTCGCCGGGGTCGAGGTCGCCGCCTTGGCCAGCCACCCCGACGGGCGCCTGATCATGTCCGGCCGGCCGGTGCTCATCGCCCGAACGTCGTGGACGACCGAGCGTTGACGTCCGACCCCGCCGTCAAAATCGCACTTGAATCCCCGCCGCGCGAGCCGAGAACACCGGCGTCACGCGCACCGAGCTTTCGGCGAACCGGGCCCCGCTGCGAAGGGCGTCGGTCGCCGCCTGCGGTGAGGTCCACACCCGAAGCTCGGATATGGCGATCCCGATGCCCAGCTGCAGCGCGGCCCGCTGGGGGTCATCGGCCAGCCACCAGATGGCCCCGGCGACCAGCGAGTTGAGAAAGATGGGTCCCACGTGGGC
>JANQQN010000419.1 GCA_028289325.1 Myxococcota bacterium
GGGGGGGGCGGAGGCGGCGGACGACGGCGACGGCGGCGCGGACGACGCGCTTTCTTGCGGCCGCTATCCGGGGTCACGCCGGCGTCTGGCTCCCCCTCATCGGGGGCGAGACCTCGGTCGGGGTCCGCTTGCTTTTGCGGCCCCAGGGCGAGCGCGCCTTGCCCCTCCTCACCGTCCGGCCCACCGGCGTCCACCCCCACGACGACCCCGGGTTTGGTCGCCTCTTCGAGCGATAGCGCCGCGCCGACCCCGATGATCACGGCCAGCAACAAGATAGCGACCCACAGCGATGTCTGGCGCCACCAGACGGGCGGCGTGGTGGGGAGGGTCCGGGTCGTGCCTTCGGTCGTACCGCTCTTGGTGTCCTCGGAACCCAAGTCGGGACGGGTGGTCCGCCGCAGCGGCACCGGCGCCGGGCCGCCCATCTCGAGCGCCCGCCGGATCGCTTCGAGGTGGTCCGCAACCTCCTGCGCAGTTTGCGGCCGGTCGTCGGGATGCTTGGCGAGGCACGCATCGATCAGCGCCTCGAGCGCCTCAGGCGCCCCGGGCAGGGCCTCGCGTAGCTTGGGCGGGGTCTGGGCGGAGTGCGCGCTCAGGTACTGATAGGACGTCTGGGCCACGAACGGCGGCTGGCCGACCGCGCACTCGTACAGGATCAGGCCAAGGCTATAGATGTCCGATCGCGCGTCTACGCTCGCGGTGGACATTCCTTGCTCGGGAGACATGTAGCGCGGGGTCCCGAACACCTGGTCGGTGACCGTCAGCCGGGTCGCCTCCTCGTCCATCAGCCGAGCGATGCCAAAGTCGAGGACCTTGCTCACCCGCTGGCCGCCGACATCATTCAGAAAGATGTTCGCAGGCTTGAGATCCCGGTGCACCAGGCCCTTGAGATGCGCCTCGGACAGCGAACGCGCGACCTCCGCCCCCACCTGAAGGCTCTCGATGAGGGTCAGGGGCCCCTGCGTCTTGAGCCGCTCGCTGAGGGGCTGCCCTTCGAGCAGTTCCATCACCATCACCGCCAGGCCGTCGTCGGTGGTGCAGAAGTCGATCAGGCGAATGGTGTTGGGATGGCGAAGCCGGGCGATGATCTCCGCTTCTCGGTGAAAACGCTGCCTGATGTGGTCGTTGTTGATGAGGTCGGGACGAAGGACTTTCAGGGCTACCAGCTGAGCCACGGATGCTTGGCGGGCTCGATACACCGACCCCATCCCGCCGGCACCGATCCTCTGGAGGATCTCGTAGCGACCAGAAATGACCCGCCCGATCAGGGGATCGAGGCTGACCGACCCAGCCGATCGAACGGGCGGGCCGACGGCACGCGGATCGGCGCCCCGCCCGACCGGGCCGACGGCAGGCGGTTCCGCGCCCCGCCCGGCCGGCCCGACGGCAGGCGGTTCCGCGCCCCGCCCGGCCGGCCCGACGGCATCGCCATCCGGCGTCCGGTGCGATCCGGCGGTTTCCACGGGCGTCGACGACGCCGGGATTGCAGGCGTCGCGCCGTCAGGGCGCGGGGGACCGCGAACCTCCGAAAGGTCCGGCTCCGTTCCCGCTGGCGCCGACGGCTCCGTCCCGGCCAGATCTGGATTATCCCCCTCGGCGGGATCCGATGGCTCGCGTCCAGCCACGTCTGGCCGCGAGCATTGGTGCGCTCGACGACGGAGTCAAGCCGTCGTGACATATCACCGCGGTTATCGCAGGCAGGAACCCGGGTGGCCCGGGTCCGCGGACGCCGACGCGGCGTCCGCGGCGAGGATGGTCAGCTCTTGATGTCGCCGCGGGCAAAGATCGAAGCGACGTAGTTGAGGACGTCGGTGGCGGACTCCTCGTTGTAGCCGAAGTTCCGGATCATGCGTTCCTTCACCACGTCGATCTTCTTTTGCGTCTCTCGGTCGACGACGTTGGAAATGAGCGACGAGAGCTTGATCGAGTCTTTTTGGTCCTCGAAGAGCTTCGCCTCCAGCGCCTTGTGGAGCCGCTCGTTGGTCTTGTAATCGAAGGTCTTGCCCTCGATGGCCAGCGCCCCGATATAGTTCATGATCTCCCGTCGGAAGTCGTCCTTGCGCGCTTCGTTGATGCCGACCTTCTCTTCGATCGACCGCATCAACCGCTCATCGGGCTCCTCGTCTTGGCCCGTATACTTGTTCTTGACCCGCTCCTTTTGCGTGTAGGCCTTCACGTTGTCGATGTAGTTCGCGCACAGCTTCTGGACCGCCTCCTCGTCGGCGGAGATCGCCCGCTGGACCTCGTTCTTGACGATGTCTTCGTACTCCTGCTTCACCACCGTGATCATCTCCCGGTAGTGCTTGCGATGCTCGTCGTTGGTGATCAGCGAGTGGTTCTTGAGCCCGGCCTCGAGCTCGTTCATGAGCAGGAAGGGGTTGAGGTGTCCCTCGGACTTCTCGGAGACCAGCGCGTTCGAGATCTTGTCCTGAACGTAACGAGGGGAGATGCCGTCCATTCCCTCGCGGATCGTCTCTTTTCGCAGCTCCTTGACGTTGTCTTCGGTGTACCCCGGCAAGCTCTTGCCGTTGTACAGCTTGAGCTTCTGCATCATCGATAGATTGTGTTTCTTCGGCTCTTCGAGCCGGGTCAGCACCGCCCACATCGCGCCCATCTCCAGAGTGTGGGGCGCGATGTGCTTCTGGATCCGCTTCGGGTTGTAGTCTTTGACGTAGATCTTGATCTCTTCGTCGAGCTTCGTGATGTACGGGATGTCGATCTTCACCGTACGGTCGCGGAGGGCTTCCATGAACTCGTTGTTCAGGAGCTTCTTGTACTCCGCCTCGTTGGTGTGACCGATGATCACCTCGTCGATGTCGGTCTGAGCGAACTTCTTGGGCTTGATCTTGTGTTCCTGCGACGCACTCAAGAGATCGTACAGGAAGGCCACGTCGAGCTTCAGCACCTCGATGAACTCGATGATGCCGCGATTCGCGATGTTGAACTCCCCGTCGAAGTTGAACGCTCGCGGGTCGGAGTCCGACCCGAACTCCGCGATCTTGCGGTAGTTCACATCGCCGGAAAGCTCGGTCGAGTCCTGGTTCTTTTCGTCCTTCGGCTGGAAAGTGCCGATACCCACCCGGTCTTTTTCGGACAGCACGAGGCGAACCACGCTCACGTGTTTCATCACCTGCTCCCAGTTGCCGCCGTAGTGCTTCATCAGCTCGTTGTAGATAAAGCGGGAAGCGGGATCCGGCTCGCCCGACAGCTGCATCGGATATCCGAGGTTCCGGTCGAGGCCGAGCTCCCGGAAGACCTTGTCCCGCCAGTCCTCGGGGATCAGCTTGAGCGGGTCTTCGTTCATGGGGCTGCGAAACACGTTCGCCCCCGCGATATGGGCCAGGCTGTCGGGCAGCCGCCACTCGAAGGTGTAGACGGCCCCCGCCTTGGTCCGGGAGTACTGCTCGAGCCCCTTCTTCAGGACGCGGACGATGGTCGACTTCGCCGAGCCCACGGGACCATGGAGCAACAGGACTCGCTTCTCGGTGCCGTAGCCCATGGCCGCCGACTTGAATACGTTGACCAACCGCATGAGGGGGATATCAAGGCCGTACACCGCGTCCTTGCCCTCGTTGGCCTCGTCTCGAAAGAACGGATACCGAACCAGTTTCTTACGGCTATCGATGTATTCCTCCCGGCCGTAAGATTCGATCATGTCGTAGATCCGTTGGTACGCGGACCGGGTCACGCCGGGCTGGGTGCGGACGATCTCCAGGTAGTCGTCGAAAGACCCCTCCCAGTGGAGCTCACGGTACTCTTCGATGTTCTGAAGCTCGGCGATGCTCGAGACGCTCAACGTCATGCGGACACGCTAGCGCGGTCGTCAGGTTTTTGCGAGGGAACGCCGAGAGAGCGGAGCCCCACGACACGCCGCCTCAACCCTGCTCGCGAGACGCGCCGCCCGCCAGGGGCGGGGTCGCCATCGAACGACCCGATCGTTTCACCGCCGTCCTGAGGGTTTATACGAAACGCCGGCCCCGAAGCCATCCGCGGTCGTCGCGCAGACGATGTGCAGGACTCATTGCGGCCTCAGTCCTATCAGTACTTCGCGAGGCTTCCCGCGACCCGAGCTCGGTCGACCGCCCACCCGAACCAAAGGATCGCTAGCGGGATGCCTATCCCCGCGAAGATCGCGAGATAAGCGACCGACCGACCGAGCGCCGACGGGGGGGCGCCCGTCAACAGAGCCAGCCGCATCGACTCCAGGGTGTGGGTCAACGGTAAGAAATCCGCCACCCGCTGCACCCACGAAGGCAGGATCTCCTTCGGGTACAGCACGCCGGACAACAGCCAGGATAGACCGCCGATAGCCCCTGCGAGCGGGTCACCCTGTTTGAACAAGACGATGAACCCGGCCGAGAAGATCCCCAGCGCCAAGGTGCAGAGCACGGTCAGCCCGAAGATCAACAACACCGCGGGCCAGGTCTCGAGATACAGCCGCTGCTGAAATACGACCACGCCGAAGACCCCGAACAGGGCGGTCCGAACGCTGGTGTTGAGTAGGGTGTACAGCGCCGAGCCCGCGACCACGGAGCCGATCCGGGTAGGCGTGGTGAGCATCGCTTCCAGCGTCCCGGTCATCTGCGCCTGCCGGATAGCGAAGGCGAACGTGCGCAGCGCGCCGTCGATGAAGGTGCTGAACGCGAGCCCGACGAGAACGAAGCCGAAGTATTGGCCGCCGTACTTGCCGAGGGTCGCGATGTGCGGCTCGGCCTGGATGAGCATGATCGACAGGAAGAA
>JANQQN010000449.1 GCA_028289325.1 Myxococcota bacterium
GATCCGATACCGGTGCGGACCAGCTCGTCCGGCCGGGTGCGCACGGTTTCGCGCCGGCCACCGACCGACAGGCGGGCGTAGCGGGTCTCGAAGTGCTGCAGAACATAAGAACACCACGACCCCGTTGGGGCTCTTCATTTCTGGCCCCGGAGCCCGGATCATTACCTCCGACTTCGGCCGCACGCGGGAGCGGGTCCCGTCCGCGAACCGCAACTCGACTTGCCCGTCGGCGCCAGTCCTCAATCGGGACCCGTGACCGATCCGGTCGTTCAATTCGACCGCCACGAAGGCCTTGCTGGACGGTGCCTGCACCGAAACCTGGCCCTCGACCCTCGTCACCAGCACCGACTCCGCCGCCACCGCCGGACGCGCGAATCCGGCGAGAACGGCCACGCCGAACCAAATTGCCGCACGTTTTCCCATCGTGCCCATCTTGCCTCGACGCCACCGTTCACCCAAGAGGTGGCCGAGATCACCTTCTTGCGGTCGTTTTGACGTCCCCGAGGCGCGCTGATACCCCTTGCGCGTGGTTTCCACGCTCTGGCTGAGCCTCCTTGCCGCGACGCCGGTCACGATCGCCACCGGTACTTCGTCGACGGCCTGCGGGGCTCGTCACGCGCTGATGGGGACCCTCCGTCAGGTACCGAGGTTATCTGCAACGTGGGTCGACGACCGAGGGACGGCCGATGCGCGAACCGTCCGGGGTCGATGGACGGTGATCATCGACGGTCACCAGGGAGAAGGCCCCGACCTCGAGCACGCTCTGCGGCGCGCCTGGCCGTCGACGAGGACGCCGTTGCCCGAGGGGTTGGTCGCGCCGCCGTACCCCCTGCTGTCCCTCGCCTGCGAGGGACGGGTCGCCGAAGCCTACCGGCGGGCCGGGGCGGCGGTGCCCTGGGCCCTGGCGACCATCGCGCCCCCGCCGGATCGCGAGGCGCAGGGGCCGTTGCTTCGCCGCTGGGCCTCCGCGCGCGGCCAGGCCGCAGCCGGTCGCTCGAAGGTCGCGATCCGCGAGCTTCGGACCGTCGTGAAGCGAATGGTCGCCGGGGCGACCGGCCCCATCTGGCGGGCCGAAACGACCTTCGAAGACCCGCCGGAGGCGACGGTGATCGGGGGTCGGGTGCTCCTGTTCGACAACGGGACCTTCGAGGCTCGAAGTCTGAAGACCGGCGAGGTGTTATGGCGGCGAGCTTTGGGCCCCGCCGAACCGAAGCCCGTGGCCCTGAACGCCGAGACCCTGCTGTTGGTGCTGGACGACGGGGTGGAGGCGATCGCCGCGCACACCGGCCAGCCTCGATGGCGGACCGCGCTCAAGGCCCCCCGGCCGCAGATCGCGACCAAGGATGGAGACCTGTTCGTCGCCGATGCAGAGGCGGTAACAGCCATCGATATCACCACCGGCGACGCCCGCTGGCAGTACGACGGCTTGCTCACGCCGGTGGCCGGCCCGGTGCTGACCGGGCACCACCTGGCGGTGCCCATGGGGCCGGTGATCGCCGTCCTGAACCCAAAGGACGGCGTCGAGGCGGGGCGGATAGACGTCGGCGACGAGCTCAGCGCGCCCTTGATCGCCGCGGCGGACGGTGGCCTGTGGGCGTTCGTGGGCAGCGACGATGTGGTGTTCGTGCCCGCTGCGCGCACCACCGTGGGACGTCGCTTCGAGGGCTTGCCCGGCGCGGCGTGGCCACCGGCCGTCGTCGGCGGCCGCCTCGCGGTCGTTGCGGGCACCGGGACGGGTCCCCGCCGGCTCGTCGTCGTCGACGCCCGGCGTGGACGGCGCAAGACCGCCGCCCGCGGCGTGCGGCCCCCCCTCGCGACGATCGCCGGCGGTGACCGACCGCTGATCGTCCACACCACCCGTGACCGGCGAGGAATGGTCGCCCGCGCCCTCGCCGGACCATTGGCGTGGCGGGTGCGATTACCCGCCCCACTGGGGGCGTGGGCCGCGATCCCCGGAGTGGTCTTGGTTGCGGTGAGCAACCGCCTGATCGCGGTGTCCGCGGCCGACGGACGGCGAGTCCATACCCTCACGCTCGACGGGCGGGTCGCGGATCTCGCGTTGGCGCCCGAGGGTGCCGTGGCCATCCTTGACGACGGAACGGTGTACGGCTTGCTGCCCCCCGGCTCCCCCCGTCACGACGTTTGGCTCGGGCAGGCCCGCCTGCACCTCGCTCGCGCCTACCTTGACGCCGGCAAGCTCGACGCGGCGCGGAAGGTCGCGACGGCCGCGCTCGTCGACGACGAGCACTTTTACAACGCGCGGGTGCTGAGAGCGGAGATCGGAACCCGAACCCGAGACGATTCGGCGGTCGCCGACTGGCTGGCCCTGCTCGAAACCGCGCCCGATGACCGTACCCTTGCCACGCGGGCCCGCCACGGCCTGCAGACCCTCGCGGGCATCCGCGAAGTCCAATCGATCGACGCACGGTCGGTCCGGACCTCGTCCACCTGGGTCGTGACCCGAACGTCGACCGGCATTCAGGGGCGGCGGCCAGCGACCCCGGGGGTCTCGGTGTGGACGGCCCCCGACGCGCCGCTGGGCCCCGTTCAGGGCCCCGCGATCCGGGTCGGCGAACGCTGGCTGCAGCTTCGCGATGGTGCCCCTGTCCCTCCCGGCCTCGAGCCGCTCGGTGAAGACCTGTACATCGAGCGAACGGCCGCCCCCACCCTGCGACGAGGCGACCGTTGGTCCCGGGCCCTGCCGGACGGGCTGACCAAGGTGCGGTGGGACGGGGACGACCTTCTCCTGTTCGGCCCGAGCCGAGTCGCGCGGTGGTCGGCGACCACCGGCGAGGTGCGGTGGACCCGCCGACGGCGCGCCCCGGTCGAGGCGATGTGGCGGGTCGGGGAACGGGTCCTGCTTCGGACTGCGGGCGGCCTGCACGCCGTCGACGCGGACAACGGCCGCCAGCGCTATCGGGTGTCGGTGGGCGCGGGCGCGCCGGTGGTCGTCCTCGGGCCGCAGGCGGTGTTCGGCGAGGGGACGGAACTCAAGTTCCTCCGCGCCGACGACGGTCGGCTGCGGGGAACGCTCGACGTTGGCGCGCGGGTGGTGCGGCTGTGGTCGGCGGGCGCCTACCTGTTCGCGGCCCTGGACAGCGGTGACCTGGTGAGCGTCGACCCTCGCCGACGACGGCGCGTGGCGAGCGCCGGTCTCCGGGTCCGCGATGGGGCCGCGATCGGGAACCAGCTGGCCGTGGTCGACGACGCGGGACGACTGCTGATGATCGACGGCCAACGCGGGCTGCGGCCCGAGCGTCAACGGCGCAGCAGAGTTCGAAACGACCGAAGATGAACAGGCTACCTAATGAAGGTCACAGGGAGTTGTCTTCACTGACCGATACGCTAAGGACACTCGCCAAAGAGCGCTCCTGTGCACCGACGGCGGCTCGGCGATCGTTGACTACGGCCGCGTCGACCCCGAGTTACACGCGGATTGCTCCCGTTGGGGCAGAAGACTCATTCCTGATTCGACATGTCCGTGGTCGGTCGGCGGCCTTACTGTCCGGCCATGAAGCAGCGCAACCTTGCCCCCCACTCCGCCGCCGTCCTTCGCGCCGTCGGCGCGGCGGCGATCCTCGCCGCCACCTCATCGGCCGACGCCGCCCCGCGCGACCCGAAGGCCGCGCGGCTCGTCGATCGTCTGGTCAGCAAAGTCGGCTCGATGGCCGACCTGCACCAGCGCCGGGACGTCCAGTACACCTACGTGTATCGAACCCCGGACGGAAAAGCGGACATCTCGGAGGAGCGGTATCTGTTCAACGGTGAGCTGTCGTGGGCCCGATATCCGATCCACGACGTCTTCGCCCTGCCCGGCGCCCCCGGTGAGGTGGTGATGGCCGTCGGTCCTTCCGGCCCCTGGGTGACCGCGGGCGGAAAACGGATGACCGACCCCCAGATGGTCGGCGCGGCCTCGTTCTTGCGCCCGACCAACTTCTACTGGTTCGCGATGTTCCAGAAGCTCCAGGATCCCGGCGTCAACCTCGAGCCGATGTCGCCGCAGACGGTGAACGGAACGAAGTACGAGCGGGTCAAGATGACCTTCGATAGCCAGGGCGCCGCGAAGACCGACGACTACGTGCTGTACTTCAACCCCCGAACCGGGCTCGTGGATCAGTTCTTGTTCAGCGTTCGCGGGGCCGGGATCGAGGGCCCGTTCCTGATGAAGGTCGAGTTCGAGAACGTCGACGGGCTCCTGCTGCCCACCCGGCGCAAGTACGCGGCCGCCGACTGGACCGGCAAGGTGACGAAAGAGGCGTGGACCGACGAGATCATGCTCGGCGTCCACTTCAACAACGGTTTCAAGCCGGCCGACTTTGCTCCACCGTCTGCTCGATAGCCCCGAAGATCGAGTGGCCGTCGTCGTCGACCATCTCGATGCGCACCCGGTCGCCGAAGGTCATGAACGGCGTCCGGAACGCCCCCGTCTGAATCTTCTCGATCATCCGAAGCTCGGCGATGCACGAGTACCCCACCCCGCCGTCGGCGATCGGCTTTCCCGGTCCGCCGTCCGGCCCTTTGTTGGAGACCGTGCCGGAGCCGATGATCGCGCCCGGTCCGAGGGTCCGCGTCTTCGCCGCGTGGGCGATGAGGGTGGGGAAGTCGAAGGTCATGTCGACCCCGGCGTGGGCCCGACCGAACGGAGCGCCGTTCAGATCGACGTGAAGGGGTCGGTGGAGCTTCTTGCCGTCCCAGGCCGAGCCGAGCTCGTCGGGGGTCACGGCCACCGGAGAGAATGCCGATGACGGCTTCGACTGAAAGAAACCGAAGCCCTTGGCCAGCTCGGCGGGGATGAGGCCCCGCAGCGAAACGTCGTTCACCAGCATCACCAATCGAATGCTGGCCGCCGCCTGCTCGACCGACGCCCCCATCGGGACCTCGTCGGTGACCACCGCGACCTCGCCCTCCATGTCGATCCCCCAGGCGTCGTCGACCATGGCGATCGGCTGTCGGGGATCGAGGAACGTGTCGGAGCCCCCCTGGTACATGAGCGGATCCGTCCAGAAGCTCGCGGGCATCTCTGCATTTCGCGCCCGTCTAACCAGCTCCACGTGGTTCACGTGGGCCGTGCCATCGGCCCACTGGTACGCCCGCGGCAGCGGGGAATGGGCTTCACGCTCATGAAATCGCTCGGCCGGAACCCCGCCGACCTCGAGCTGCTCCTCGAGCTCGCGAAGCTGCGGCTCGACCCGGCTCCAGTCGTCGAGCGCCGCCTGCAAGGTGCGGGCGACCGGCCGCGCGTCCACGCATTGGGTAATGTCTTTAGATACGACGACCAGTCGGCCGTCGCGCGTTCCGTCATCGAGGGTTGCCAGCTTCATCGTTCGTCGCCTCCCGTGCGGTCGCCGGGCTTCCACAGCACTTCTTCGTAGCCGCGGCTCACCGCGGCCTGTCTCCCCATGACGAACAGCCAGTCGCTCAGCCGGTTCACGTAGCGGAGCACGAGCTCCCGCTGGGGCGCGGCCTGGTGAAGGGCCACCAGCCGCCGCTCGGCCCGCCGGCAGACGGTCCGCGCCTGATGCATCAGCGCGGAAACCAAGCCCCCGCCGGGCAGGACGAACGAACGGAGGGTGGGCAGGCCCTCGTTGACGGCGTCCATCTCCTGCTCGAGCTGGGTCACGTCTTCGGGTTGGATGACCGCCTGCTGGGGGTGGCGATCTTCGGGCAGGACCGCGAGTTCGCCTCCGAGGTCGAACAGCTCGTTCTGAATACGCCGAATACGCCGCACGGTGTCCGCGTCATCCTCACCGCTTGCGGTGAGGATCCGCTCCGCCACCACGCCGAGGACCGCGTTGAGCTCATCGATGGTGCCGTAGGCTTCGATTCGGGCGTCGGTCTTGGCCAGCTCCTGGCCGCCAGCGAGCCGGGTCGTTCCCTGGTCGCCGACCCCGGTGTAGACACGATTGATGATGATACTCACGGCAATCTCCTGGGGGTCGAAGCCCTCTACTTCAAGAGCGTCTCGCTGAACACCACGTATTGCTCGACCGCTTCTCGCAGGGCCTGCTTACCGACCTTTTCGTGGGCGGTGTGTGCGTCGTGAATCGAACCGGGCCCGACGAGGAGCGGGCGGCCGATCCGAGACAAGTAAGGGATGTCGGATCCGAACTTCACCACGAGGTCATTCGGTTCGCCTGCGGGGACATGGATCTCGTGGGGTTCGGCCCGACTCGTCACCTCGACCTGCACGGTATCGCCCAGGACCGCGCGGACGGCGCCGAAAACCTCATCGATGGGGGCCGCGAGCCGGATGACCACCTGGGCCTCCGCGCTCGGGGCCAACACGTTCGGCGCCACCCCGCCCTTCAACACCCCGACGTTGACCGTGGTCGCGCCAAAGGGCGGCCGCCCGGGCAACTCGGCTTGCATCAGTCGGGCGAGGGCGGCGATCAGGTCGTGGTTCGCGGAATGGCCTTTCTCCGGGTACGCCGAGTGGGCCGCTTTGCCGGACGCCCGCAGGGTGAGGGCGAGGATGCCTTTGGCCCCCGCCGCGGCCCGGCCGTCGGTCGGCTCCCCGTCGATGATCCACCCCGCTTCGGGAAGGATCTCGTGCACCATCTTGGCGCCGCGGGAGTCGGTCTCTTCCCCCGCCACCCCGAGCAGAGCGACGTTGCGATGACCGGCCGACCACAGCCGCTCGGCGGCGATCCACATGGCGGCGAAGATGCCTTTGGCGTCGCAGGTCCCGCGGCCGTACAGGTAGTCGTCGTCCTCGGAGCACGGGATGAACGGGGGCACGGTGTCGAGGTGGGTGGTCAAGACCACGTCGGGCGTGACCCCGGGGGCCACGGTGGCCAAAACGTTGAGCCGAGGAAGCTTGGGGGTCACACCCCCCTCGGGCGGCACGGTCTGGACCACGACGTGGCGACCGCGGGCTTTCAACCGGTCTACCACCAACGCCGCGACCCGACCTTCGTCATTGGTGACGGACGGAATGTTGACCAGCTCTCGGGTGAGCTCGACCACGTCCATGAATCGCCGTAGTAGCAGCACCGCTGGTCGGGGTCACGCGCGGCGCGCAGGCCCCCGCCGCGACCTACTTGGCTTGACACGCGCTTCGAACGCTCGGGATGGTCCGACCGTGCGCTCAACGAGCCCCCTCGCCGCTCTGCTCGTGGTCCTGTCCGGCTGCAGCCTCGACTTTCAGGCTCAAAAGGACCTTCCCCCGGGCTTACAAAGACGCATCGCACAAAAACGGGCGGAGGCCGCCGAACGTCCGAACGATGTCGAGGTCGCCCTCCAGCTGGGCGAGCTGTACATCGACGGCGAGCGGTGGTTCGAGGCCGCGGAGGCCCTCAACCTGGCCCGACAGAACGGGGGAGGCACCGATCCTCGAGTGCTGGGGGCCCTGGCCACCGCCTACCTGTCCCTCGGGTACTTCGATCAGGTCGAGCCCCTGCTTCGGGACTGCTTTCAGCGCAACCGACAGGAACCGGGCTGCATGTACGCGGCCGGGGAGCTGATGATGCTGGTCGGCTCCCAATCGGCCCTCGAGGCGGCGAGAACCGTGTGGAGCAACCTGGTGGCCGTCGCCCCCGACCATCGTAAGGCCGCCTACGTGCGAAGCGCCCTCGATCAGATCAACGCCCAGCTCGGTCCCCCAGGGGCGCCCAAAGATGCCCCCGCTTCACGACCGGCGTCTCAACCCGCCGCCCGGGCGGAGACCGCCCCACCGGCCGGAGGCGCAGCCCCGCCGCCGGGCCATCCACCGACCGAGAGCGCCGCCCCTCGTCCGCCGCCCGGCCACCCGCCCACCGGGGACACGCCGGCGCCGACAGGGGTCGATCCGACCGTCCCCGGTCACGCGGGGGCCGCGGGCGGGGAAGCCGTCGGCAAGCTCAACCCGTTCGGAGTGGCGATCGGCAAAGCGATGACCGCCATCCGCAAGAACGATGCTCCGGGGGCGGAAGCGGCGTATCGAGAGGCGCTGGGGATCCGGCCCGACGACGCCGCCGCCCTCGCCGGCCTCTCCGAGGCCTTGTTCGCGCAGCGCCGGCTTCCGGAGGCGGTGACCACCATCGAGTCGGCCTGGAAGCAGGACCCTAAAGACGCCCAGGTGCGATGGGTGTACGGGCTGGTGATGCTCGAAGCGGGCAAACGACCGGAGGCGATCTCCGCCTGGGAGGCCCTCGCTCGCGACAACCCCGACTACGCAGCGCAGCTGAAGCTCGCCGACCGGCTCTCCGCGGCGAAGAAGAAGGTCACCGGGGCGCCCAACTGACCGCGCGCGCGCGCTCGGCGTCTGGCCTCGGGCATCAGCGGGCCTCCTCACACGTGCACGGTTCGGCCGTTCGTTCGTCGGCGCTGGCGGCTTTCGCGTCTTCGCACCCTCGGCGATCGACGTAGCCCCCGGCCCGGCGCCGGGGCGCAGCGATCGGCCCCACTCGCGACACGTCGGTCTTGAGCCGATACCAGTAGCCCCAGCACCCGGACGCCGGCGTGTACTGCTGGCGCAGCTGGCCGAGCCCGAACGCACTGCGGGACCGAGCGAAGTCCCCCGCCTGTCCGCGACACTCCTCATAGCCGCGGCGAACCACGGGAATCCGCCGCCGAAACGACGGGTGCGATCGGGTAGCCACGCTGGCCAGCGCGCGAAGCGCACTCTCGAGCTCGTCGGAGCCGCGGCCGGACCGCCCCAGCGCACAGCCCGCGAAGTAGTCCGCACGCAGCTCTTCGTCCCAGGACGACTCCCCGCGCTTTCGCAGACTGAGGGCCGCGGTCAGGTGATGGCCCACCTCGTGGGCGAGAATGCCGAACGAGGCCCCGGGACCGAAGCGGTCGTTGAGACGGTTCAGGAAACGACGGCTGTACACGATCTTGACCTTGGTCCGGGGGCCGTCGCGAAGGCCGGACACCCAGGTGACCGCGTTGTCACCGATCGTCTCGTTCTGAAGGAGCCGACCGCGACCGCACTCGCCGGACGGGCACAGCGCGGCGTAGGCGGCCTTGACCTCTTCCCAGGCGCGGGTGCTCGGCGCCCGATCCTGGCGTGGATCGTACACCCGGTTCACCACCCGACCTCGACACAAAGGCGGAGGCAAGGCGATCGTCCCCGACGCCACGGCAAGCGCCCACCCGACCGTCAGCACCGCCTCGGTGCTAACGGAGCGGACCTGCCCCGTCAAACGCGACCCGTGGTACGACCCGCCCGTGACTGATTCGTTCGATGGGTCCTCCGGCCGCCGATGGCTGGGGATCGCGTGCGTCGTGGGGATCCTGGGCTGTCCGGCCGAAGCGCCCCCTCCGACCGAAACCTCGGAATCCTCAACCCCGGCGCCGTCGCCGGGGGAACCACCGGCCGCCGCTTCCCGACCCGCCAGCCGCTCGACGGCCTCCCACACCTTCCCCGGCCGCGATGACTTCAAGGTGCCCGAGGTCCCCCCGAAAGCCCCCC
>JANQQN010000465.1 GCA_028289325.1 Myxococcota bacterium
TGGGGGCGGGCGCCGCAGCGAGCTGCGTGGCCTGCCGAAACGACGCCCGAGCGGCGACCGGCGACTGAGCCAGCAGCCGGTCCTCCATCCGCGCGTACGCCGCCGCCAGCGCCGCGAGGTGACCATCGGGCACTTCACCGTGGATCGGCCGGCTGAACAGTGAGCCGAGAGGCAATCGAGCCACGCCGCGAACCAGCGTTCGACCGATGGCCGTCGCCAGGTCGACCACCCGTCAGCCTCTCTTTCGGCCGAGGGCCCACTCGTACATCTGAGCGTACTCCTTCGCCGCCGTGTCCCATCCCATCGACTTTCGCATGCCGCGCAGCTGCATGGTCCGGAACAACTCGGGGCGGGTCCGATACACGTCGACCGCCCAGATAACCGTGGCGTACAGCGCCGCTTCGTACAGGTCGTTGAACTTGAAGCCCGTGCCGGCGCCGGTCTCCGGGTCGCATTGCTCGACGGTATCTTCGAGGCCCCCCGTCGCCCGAACGATGGGCAAGGTTCCATAGCGCTGGCTGTACATTTGGTTGAGACCGCACGGCTCGAAGCGCGACGGCATCAAAAACATGTCGCTGGCCGCTTCGATCCGATGGGCGAGTCGCTCGTTGTAGCCGATCCAGGCGAAGAATCGCCCGAGGCCGTAGTGCGAGCGATGCCGCAGCTCGTCCTCCATGCCCGAGTCTCCGGATCCGAGCATGACCACCTGGACGTCCAGGCTGAGAATACCGTCGAGGGCGCCGATCAGCACGTCGGTGCCTTTTTGATGGTTCAGACGCGACACCACGCCGATCATCGGAACGTCGGGCCGCTCGTCCAAGCCGAGCTCCATCTGCAGGGCGGCCTTGTTGGCGGCCTTTCCGGCCAGCGCGTCGACGCGGTAGTGGTGCGGCAAGTGAGGGTCGGTGGCGGGATTCCAGACGTCTTCGTCGATCCCGTTCAGGATTCCGACCAGGTCCGCCCCCCGAAAGTTCATGATGTCGTGTAGACCGGCCCCGAACTCGGGGGTCCGGATTTCCGCCGCATAGTTCGGAGACACCGTGGACACCATCGTGGCGTGGTACAGGCCGCCCTTGAACGGATTGATCTCCCCGTGGTCCTCGAGCCCATCGGAGACGAACACCGAGTCCGGCAGAGCGAGCAGCTCCAACCCATCGGGCGAGAACCGGGGTTGATAGGCCATATTGTGAATGCTCATCACCGTCGCCGTCGACGCGAAGTCCGGGCCGGTCTCGACGGTGTTCAGCAGGACCGGAACCCACGCCGTTGGCCAATCGTGGACGTGGATGACGTCGGGCACCCAATCCAAGAACCGGCACAGCTGCAGCGAAGCGCGCGACAACAGCGCAAACCGCGCCATCTCGTTAACCCCGCCGCCATAGCCCTGGTAGGGCTGATTCCCGTAGAACAGCGCGTCGTGCTCGATGAAGTATACGGGCACGTCGGACCCGGGCAGTTGGCCTTCGAGAACGCCGCACCATAGCTCATCCGAACCCAGCGGAACCCCGAGCGGCTTGAGGTGGCGCCGTTTGTTCCAGGTCGCGATGAACTGATACCGAGGGAGCACGACGCGGACATCGTGCCCCAAGGCATGAAGAGCTTTGGGCAGCGCGCCCACGACGTCTCCCAAACCGCCCGCCTTCGCGAAAGGCGCGCATTCGGAAGCCGCGAAAAGAATTCGCATGAGTTGTATTCCGCCTATTTCGATCGATCTCGCGCGTTGTCCGGCTTGTCGCTGTGCGATGAGCCGTCATAGCTGAGGATGGTGCCTTTGTTGTCGACCTTGGTGGCGATCGCGACCGGGCGCCGCCAGAGCTGGAACAGCTTTTCTAGGGTGTCCTTGGCCCAGTCGCCCCGCAGGTCGACGCCGTAGTGGGTGTGGACCAGCAGCAGCTCCCCGCGGTTCTGCCAGTTGGCGTCGAACACGTCGATGACCGGGTTGCCGAAGTTGGTCAGCTGGCCCAACAGCTTCTCTTTGATGTCCTGGAACTCGCGCGACTGAATCTCCCAGTCGCCCGAGTTTCGATTCATGCCGTAGGTGAACAGCTTCTGCTCCCGAGCGAAGTCTTCGGTCAGGAATTCATCGATGAACGTCACGTCGTTGTGCAGCTTGCGAACCTCGAAAATCTTCTCCCGGCCCAGGCCGGTCTGCTTGTCCCAGGCGCGACGGGTCGCGAAATCATCGCACTCTTCCCATTCTTTGCCGAATTGCCCTTTGTTCCACCGTTCCTCGATGTGTTTGAACAGCTCGATCCCCAGCTTGTAGGGATTGATGGCCCCGGGCTGGACCCCCATCGTCGACGAGTGGACGTCGGCGTAGTCCATGAGCTCCGTATCCTTGAGCGCCTTGGTGGTCATGATCCGAGAGTGCCAGTAGCTCGCCCACCCCTCGTTCATGATCTTCGTCTGCATCTGGGGCGCGAAGTAGTAGGCCTCCTCTCGGATGATGTCGATACAGTCTTGTTCCCACGCTTCGAGCGGCGCGTTCTCCATGATGAAGCCGAGAACGTCGCGCTCCTTGGTGGCCGGGAAACGCTTCTTGCGCTTGGCCTCGTCTTCGAGCTTGCGCCGTTCGGCCTCGATGAACTCCGAGGGATTGATGTAGCTGCGCAGGTAACCCTTGTCGGTGGGGAGCAATCTGACCGCCGGCGGCGCCGCCCCGCTGTCGTCGTCGGCATCGTCGATCCGCTCCGGATGACGACGCTGCTCGAACAACGCCCGCTGATCGATGAGGTTCTCGACGGACAGACACGCGTCAAGGAAGGTTTCGACCCTCTCCACCCCGTACTTGTCCATGTAGCGGCGGACGCGCGCCGCGTGGTTCGCGAGCTGGTCGAGCATTCTGCGGTTGGTGTTCTTGAAGTAGTAGTTGTGCTTGAAGAAGTCGCAGTGGCCGTAGACGTGGGCCATGACCAGCTTCTGCTCCATGACCGAATTCGATTCGATCAGGTAGGCGTAGCAGGGGTCGGTGTTGATCACGAGCTCGTAGATCTTGGATAGACCGTACTCGTGGCTCTTCGCGAGCTGCTCGTACTCCATGCCCCATCGCCAGTGGGGATAACGAGTCGGGAAGCCACCGTAGGCGGCGACCATGTTCATTTCTTCGACGGTCACGAACTCGAAGATCACCTCGAAGAAATCGAGACCGGCTTCCTCGGCGTATCCACGTATATCCCGCTGAAGCTCCACAAGGTGGGGCGGAAGTGTCATAGGCCACCATGCTAGCAGGGCCCTGACACCCCTGCACCCCTCGGTGCCCCCGACGTCGCACGCTGCGCCTAGGGCGCAGCGTTGGACTGCAATCTGCGAGCCCAGGGCCCCGAACCTTGAAGGGAATCACGGTGGAGCAAGAATCTCTGGCCATCGACCGACGCTGGCGCTAGACCGGAGTCATGCGCGCTCGTACCTTCCCCGTGCGCCTCGCGGCGTGCGCGTTCGCGGTCCTCATTGGCTGCTCGACCAAACCGTCCACCGATGCCGAACGATCCCCGGCCTCTGAAGAGGCTGAGAAGACGAGCTGGTCGCCGCGGGGTGAACGCCCCGAGGATCGAAACCAGGTCGACGACGACGGCGTGGTCCGCCGAGGCGACGCGCTCTCGGACCGACCGACCTTGTCTGTGGCCGACGTCATGGCCAAAGGTAAAGCCCTCGATGGCGAGCTCGTCAAGGTGACGGGCCGGGTCGGCAAGGTGTGCGGCAAGTCCGGTTGCTGGTTCGAGCTCAAGGGCAACTCGGGTCGAGGTATCCGCATCACCTCCAAGGGCTACCGCTTCTTCGTGCCGTCGAAGGCCGGCGGCATGCGAGCAACGCTGGAGGGTGACCTCACCGTTCGTTTGCTCGACGTGCAGACCGCGCAACATTACGCCGACGACGAGGCGGAAGGGACCGGCCGGCCGGCGGAAAAAATTACCGCGCCGGTGCCCGAGGTCAGCATCGCCGCCGTCGGGCTGGAGATGAGCCCGACCCAAGGCGGCTGAGCGCAACGGTCGGTGACGCCCGTATTCACGGGCGCCCGGCCCGCTCTGCGCCCGATGGTAGGTTGCTCCGGCTGATCCACACCGCAGACTGGCATCTCGGCCAGTCGCTTCACGGCGTCGACCGAACGTGGGAGCACGATCGTTTTCTGTCGTGGCTACTCGACACCCTGCTCGAGCAGCGAGCCGATGCCCTCATCATCGCCGGTGACGTGTTCGACGTCGCGCATCCGACGTCCTCCGCTCAGGGCCAGTATTACCGATTCCTCGCCGAGGCCCGTCGCCGGTGCCCAGACCTGACGATCATCGTCATCGGTGGCAACCACGACTCGCCCGCCCGGCTCGACGCCCCATCGTCGATCCTCAGCGCCCTCGGCGTCCGCGTCGTCGGCGGCCTACCGCCGACGTTCGACGCCGAGGATCTCATCGTGCCCGTCCCCGCTGGCGCCGACCGCGCGATCCGGGGGTGGGTGTTGGCGGTGCCGTTCCTGCGCCCGAGGGACCTACCGGGGGCCGCTCCCGCCTCGGCCGACCCCCAAGACGCCGGACCGCGGGCCCACGAGCGACTCATCGACGGCCACCGCCGCCTCTATCGCCAGCTGGTGGAGGCCGTAGAAGCTCGCCGAGCCGAGGACCAGGCCCTCATTGCCACCGGCCACTGTTACATGGCCGGCGGCTCGGTCTCCGCCCTCAGCGAACGCAAGATCCAGGTCGGCAACCAGCACGCCCTACCGCTCGACATCTTCCCCGACGCCATCAACTACGTGGCTCTCGGCCACCTCCACCGAGCCCAGGCCGTCGGCGAGACCAGCCACGTTCGATACAGCGGATCGCCGCTGCCCCTTTCGCTGGCCGAACGCGACTATTCCCATCAGGTGCTGCAGGTCGACTTTCGAGACCATCGCATCGCGGCCATCACCCCCCTCCCGGTCCCGCGGACGGTGGACATTCTGCGGATTCCCGACGAGCCAGCGCCCCTCGAAGACGTGCTGCCTTTGCTCACCGCGCTGCCCCGCGGCAACGCCGACGACGACGAACGACGAAGGCCGTATCTCGAGGTCCAGGTTCGGGTCGACCGTGCCGCCCCGAGGCTTCGGCAGGACGTCCAAGCCGCCCTCGAGGGCGCATACGCGCGATTGCTTCGAATCGATGTCAGTCGACCACCATTGGAACCGCGGGCGCCCACCTGGCCGCCGTCCCAGCCCCTGGACCGCCTGACCCCGTCCGAGGTCTTCGAGGCGTGTTACCGCCGAACCCGAGACCGCGAACCGAGCGAATCTCAGCGGGCGTTGTTCGCGGAGCTCGTCCAGTCGGTGCTGACCGAGGAGTCTCCATGAGGCTGCTGGCCATCCGGGGAGCTCAGCTGGCAAGCCTGGGAACGTTCGCGGTGGAGCTGAACCGCGAGCCCCTGAACGAGTCCCGGATCTTCGCCATTGTGGGGCCCACGGGGGCGGGAAAGTCGACCCTCCTCGACGCGATCTGCCTCGCATTGTACGATCGGGTCCCTCGCCTGCTCGATGCGCGCGAGGCGGCGGTGGGGACCGACGACCTCAGCCCCAACGACCCCCGGTCCCTGATGAGACGCGGCGCGGCCGAGGCCTATGCGGAAGTCGACTTCGTCGACCGACACGGAACGCGGTGCCGCGCGCGGTGGGACGTCTGGCGCGCCCGGCGTCGAGCCGACGGACGAATTCAGAATCAGCGGGTGTCGCTGACCGACCTCGACCACGAGCGAGACCTGACCGAAGCGACGAAAACGGAGACCCTTCGCCAGATTGAAACCCGACTCGGGCTGTCGTTCGAGGAATTCCGCCGCGCTGTCCTCCTCGCCCAGGGCGACTTCTCGGCCTTCCTTCGCGCGCAGGCCGACGAGCGCGCGAACCTCCTCGAGAAGATGACCGGCACCCACCTGTTCGGGGCGTTATCGCGGGCAGCCCACGCCCGCCACCGGGAGGCCGCCGAGGCCCTCACGCGGGCCGAGGTGATGCTCGCCGGAGTGGACGTCCTGTCCGACGAGGCCCGCGCCGAGCTCGACGGCGAGCACGAAACGCGGACCGCCCGTCGCGCGGATCTGGCGCAGGCCCGGACCCGCGCCCAGGCGCAAGTCCGCTGGCACGACGAGCATCGCGCGCTGGTCGAGGCCGCCACCGCCGCGGACGACGCGGCCC
>JANQQN010000467.1 GCA_028289325.1 Myxococcota bacterium
ACTCGCTCACTTGTCCCCACGCTACACCGCACCCGTCGTAGTCTCCGGTGTAGCGGACGCCGACGCAGTGGCGGGTCGGCTCGGTGCGGATCTCGAACGCGGTCGCCCCGGGAGGGTCGACGTGGTGTCGGCTGCGGTAGTCGCTGGGGCTGGCGCCGAAGCGGGCCCGAAAGGCCCGAGTGAACGCCTCGTGGCTGCCGTAGCCGCTCGCGAACGCGACCTCGGTGACCGGTTCCGACGAGAACTTCAGACGGTGGGCTGCGCGCTCGAGCCGAAGCCGGCGAACGAAGCCCATGACGGACTCGCCGGTCATCCCCCGGAAGACGCGATGAAAGTGATGCCGCGAGAAGTCGGCGATCCGCGCCAGCTCCTCGGGGGACATCTCTTCATCGAGATGGGTCTGGATGTGGTCCATGACCCGGAGTATCCGGTCGACCCACGGTCCTTGACGCTGCATGAGCGGACGGTACCCGACGTTGTCCTGGGTCGCTTGACCGCGGGTGCTGCGTGAGGTTTCGACCGACCAACGGGGGGCGCATCGGTGGACCGGCGTCCATGCGCGGCCTGGCGCCGCGTTCGCGCCCCCGACCGGAGGGCAGGTGATCTGGTACTTCGTACACGGGGCATCGATCGACAACGACGCAGGGCGGCGCTCCGGCTGGCATGACAGCCCCCTGTCCGAGCTCGGCCGACGCCAGGCGGTGGCGCTGGGGGCGGCGGTCGAGGGGCGCCGGTTCGACGCCGTGTATTGTTCGGATCTGCAGAGGGCCTATGAGACGGCGAAGATCGCGTTTGCCGGCCGCGACCTGCGGGTGGACGCCCGTCTTCGCGAGATGAGCTACGGCATCCTGGATGGCGCGCCGGCCGTCGAGTTTGCGCCCGATGAACAGTACATCGAGGTCCCGCGACCGGACGGCGAGTGCTGTCGGGACGTCGAGCGTAGGGTTCGGGCTTTTCTCGCCGATGAGGTTGGCGAGGGGGAAACCGTGGCCATCGTGTCCCATCGTTTTCCGCAGCTCGCGCTGGAGGTCCTGTGCCACGGGCGAACGTGGTCCCAGGCGCTACGGGACGACTGGCGTCACGTGGGCCGATGGCAGCCGGGCTGGCCTTACCCGCGACCACAGCGCGGGTAAGGTTCGGCCACGGCGCAGCTGGCCCTCGTTCGAAGGCCCTCAGAAGATGCCGGGCGAGGCGCTGGCCGTGAACTTGATGTCGTGGTTGAAGGTGATGAAGTGCGGGTTGTTGTTCTGTAGCGGCAGGTTCGACGACACCGTCAGCGTCGCCTGCGCCGTGGCCGCGAGCGGAGCGCCAGCGTCGAGCGCGGTGTTGATCGCCTGCACCACCGGGTCGTTTTCGCCGGAGAAGGTCACGGTCAGGCCGTCATCGGAGACGAGGGTGTCGAAGCTCGAGCCGTCGACCGCGTACAGCTGATTGCCGTCGATGGCCACCGAGCCGTTGAAGGAGATCAGTTCCGGGATATCGACGTCTTGTCCGTCGGCGTCCGTGAGGCTGACGAGCTTGACGGTGATGCCGATCTCCTCGAGCGTGATGTCCGCACCTTCGGCGTCGTCGTCGATGTCTTCCTTGATCGGGCCGAGGTCGACGAGCGTCCCCTCCCAGGTCAGAGCGATGACGCAGTTACCGCTCGAATCATCCTTCGTATAGGTGACGGTACCGTTGCCGGTGTCCTCGGTCCCCGAGCCCTGGCAGTCGCCTTCGAAGTCCGCTTCGATGATCGCCTCCGCATCTTCGGCGGTGGTGTCGATGGTGATGGAGCAGCCGGCGAGGGCGGCGGTGGCAAAAATCGCCGCGGTAAAGCGCGGCAAAGAAAAGATAACGCGCGAACGCGAACCAGAGGTCATATCCATGGTTGATGGTGTCGGCGGGTACCGCCGAGTTACCAAAAAAAATGCACTCAAAAATGCGACCGTACGGAGTCGATGCTTCAATGACCGAAGGGGATCCCTCTCCCGACGAGTCCGCGGGTGAGAACACTTTCACATGAGCCAACGATAGTGGCTCTAGGGAGAGAAATGCGACCCGACGTGAGCGAAATCTCGTTGGCCGGCGATGCGGCCGGGGTGCTTCGAGACGGAGCCGCGCCTGCCAAATTCGGGGGAGAAGGCGCGGAAGCGGGCCATCTCCGATCGGGACGTTGTCCGTCCGGTGGGCCGCCGCAACCCGCTCGCCGCACGGAGCTTAGGAGGACGGGGAGGCCTTCCTTTTTGGAGGATCTGAGTCCTGTTCCTCCCCATCTCCCTTTCTCTCTGCGATTTCAGGAAGATAGGCGCTTGTTTCGTGGGAGATGAGGCGGCCCAGCGGGGATGAGCGTCGGTCAGTCGATCAGCTTGAACTCGATGCGGCGATTCTGCGCTCGTCCGGCGCGCGTCGAGTTCGGCGCCTTCGGCTGTGCTTCGCCGTAACCGACGGCGGTGAGCCGCTCGGCCGCGATGCCTTTGCTGACGAAGTACTGTTTCACCGCTTCCGCGCGCTTCTTTGACAGCCGCTCGTTCGACGAGGCGGAGCCCGAGCTGTCGGTGTGTCCACCGATCTCCATCTTCAGCTCGGGATACTCCTGGAGAACTCTTACCGCCCCGTCGAGCACGGTGAACGACGATAGATTGATCCGCGAGCTGCCGCTTCGGAAGTTGATGCCTTCGATGGTTCCCGTGAACGCCTTCACCGCCGCGGGCACCTCGTCGGGGCACCCGTCGGCGTCCTGGTAGCCGTTCGCGGTTTCGGCCTCGTTCACGCACTTGTCGTCGGCGTCGGGGATCCCGTCGTCGTCGGCGTCAGGCGGGCATCCGTCCGGCGGGACGCCGGCCGTCTCGGGGCACTTGTCCTCGGCGTCCACCACGCCGTCCTTGTCGCCGTCGTTGGCGGGGCAGCCATCGGGCTCGGTACTGGCCACCGTCGGGCACAGGTCGAGCTCACCCTTGACCCCGTCCCCGTCGGGGTCTGGATCCGGGCAGCCGTTGGGGAGGGTCCCCGCCACGTCGACGCACTCATCCTTGTCGTCGCGAACGCCGTCGCCGTCGGTGTCACCCGGGCACCCGTCGGGCTTCACGCCCGCGAGCGCCGGACACTTGTCGTCCGCATCCACGATCCCGTCGCCGTCACCGTCGCGGATGGGGCAGCCGTCGCTGGTCTTGGCCGCTTCGTCGGGGCACGCGTCGACGCCGTCTGCGATCCCGTCGCCGTCTCGGTCTCGAGGGCCGGCGGCGTTGCGGCCGACGCCGAACGTCGCGCCCAGAAGGATCTCATGTTGGATGGACGTCTGGTCGTTATCATTGGACGGTGACGGAATGTGAATCTGGCGGGCTTCGAACCGGACGCCCCAGGTCTCGTCGACGTAGTACTTGCCGCCGATACCCCAATAGAAGGCGGGGTCCATATCGTTGCCGGCGAGGTCGGACCGCGACTCCACGCCGAACGCGCCGCCACCGACAAGAATGAAAGGGCTGATCCGCCCGGGGTATTGCAGAATGCCGTGACCCCCGAACCTATAGAGGAGCGCCGAGTCGTCGCTGCGATCGACCCCCACCGGGATCAACGCGCCTTCGGCCTCCGCGCCGAGAAAGCTCAGCACGTAGACCGCGGCGCGCACGCCGACCACCGCGCCCTCCGAGAATACCTGCTGTTGAGACCCTCCACGGCGGTCGAACAGCTCGTTGTTCTCCGAAGGAAAGAGCACGCCGATGAAGGCGCCGAGCTCGGCGTGTTGGTCGTTCACTTTCCAATCGGAGTCTTGGGCGGAGGCTCGACCTGCGGTTGCAGCCAGCACAACGCCGATGAGGCAGCTTTTAAAGGTCATATTCATGACGG
>JANQQN010000487.1 GCA_028289325.1 Myxococcota bacterium
AGCGACCAGGAGTCGACCCACATCGAGATCACCCACGCCGGTCCCGACGTTCCGGCCGAAGATGCCTGGAAGCTGTCGGCGGAGATCCGGCGCAGCGAGGCTGAAGACCTGTTCGAACCGCTGGTTTCGAGGTCGATCGAAATTTGCAAGCGGGCCTGCGAAGACGCGGGCTGGACGCTCGACTCGATCGACGAGATCGTGCCCGTCGGCGGGCAAGCGCGCATGCCCCTGCTCCTCAACCGCCTGCGGGAGACCTTCCGGGCCAAGATGGCGGGGATCGATCCGCAGACCGCGGTTCCTTACGGAGCGGCGCGCATCGCCCAGCGCATCGCCGAAGGCCGCCCCCTCACCCTCCGCGAGCTCGTCCCGCAAACCGTGGTCGTGGGGGAAAAGTACGGCAGCGTCACTCGTCTCATTCAACGCGGCCGTCCGCTGCCCGCGAGCCAGGAACATCGGATGGAGGTGACCACCACCGACGATCTAGAGCTGTTGCTGTTCGAGGGCGAGGCGCTGCACGTTACTCAGGTCGAGCCCCTTATTCGCTTGTCGCTGCAGGATCTTCCGTCCGGACTCGAGCCACCGTTTACGGTGCGCCTGTCCGTGGCGATGTCCGAAGAAGGGCTGCTCGCCTTCGAGGCGACCGAAGAGAGCACCGGTGCGACGCTGAAGACGGTCATGCGGGGAGACCTGACCCCCGAGGTCATCAATGGCTCGCTGCATCTGCCGCCCCAGCCCACCCCGGCGCCGGGCGGCGACAACGTCTTCGCTTGGCTGCTTAAGCGGCTGGAAGACGCCGAATCCGCCCGAAGCGGGGACCTTCCGCGGATCTAGTACGCGGCGGCGTCGCACAGCTGACCGCACCGACGGAGGAGCCCACCCGGGCTCCTCCACGGGCCGCAACGGTCAGTCGCTCATCCCCACAGGTCTGAGACCCGGGGTGAGGGCGGACGGCGGACCAGGTCGCCGTCGGCTCGTTCACGGGGCTGGGAGGCTGCGGCTTTCGTCCCCGCCTTGAGCCACGATGGCCCAATGGAGGTCGGACTCGTCGTAGCGCCGTCGCCCGGTGGGGCCGAGCCGCGATGGGGGGCGCCGGGTCCATGCGGACACCCGGAGCTCGCCCGTGTACTCGACGGCGAGCCGGCCGGGGCCGCCCAATCGCAACCAAGCCTGCACCCAGCGGTCGATCTGCGGGCTATCGGGCTCATCGGTCGAGCGGTGTCGGCGGTCCTCGGCCAAAGTGCCGTCGAACCGTGGGCTGATGTGCCAGAGCTCGTGGGCCAGGATCCTCGCTCGGTCGTCGGGGGTCGCATCGAGGAAGTACCGAGGGCGCAGGCAGATTTCGTACAGCGCGATCCGGTCCCGCAGCCAGACCTGCGGCTTCGCCCAATCACCGTTCCGAAACCGGGGCGGCGGACCGCCGAGGGTCAGCGGGCGTATCGATGCGCGAGCGCTGCGTCGCGCAGCCCCGGCGACGAACACGACGCGGTCAGGGTCGACGTGGTCGAGGTCCTCCCCGCTGGCCGTGCAGATCGCCCGGCAGAGGTCGCGAAGCAGCGGATCCAAGATCGGCCGCCCGCGGTCGTCGCGAGCGATGCCCGGCGCAGCCACCGCGCGATGCTCTCACACGATCGATGGTCAGCGAGGGGCGGACGAATGCGGGTCAAACCTTAGGAGGCGCCCTGGCGCTGGTCCGCGGTTCGAACTGAGAACTTGAGCCGTTGAATTCTTCGCGTCAGTTTTCCGAAGGTGGTGCCCAAAAAGCGGGTTGGTTTTCGAATAAAGTAGTGAGTTCGCCTGCCGGTCCATTCTGGCGCGAGGCGTGCATTGTGAAAGCCTTGTTATGTTTGATCCCTGGCCCTGCTGACCGATCGCACCGAGATTTGCGCCAAGTCTGGAATGCTCGCACCCGGGCGTAGAGGGCGGTAGTATCGGTCGTGTGACGGCCGCGCCTGAAAGCACCTACGCGCTCGAAGTCCCCTCCGTCGATAACCGGCTGCTCGTCGTGGATGACGACGACGGTGTCCGACGGGTCGTGGCAGCGATTCTCGAGGATGAAGGATACGACGTCCTGACCGCTCGCGAGGCGGCCGAGGCCCTGGCTCTGCTCGCCGAGACCCAGGTGGCGCTCGTGGTAAGCGATGTGAAGATGCCCGGCCGCGACGGTCTGTGGCTTCTCCGCCAGATCCGACCCCTGTACCAAGATACGGCCGTGATCCTGCTGACCGGCTACGGAGAGATCGACTCCGCGGTCATGGCGCTCAAGGACGGCGCTGCGGATTACTTGCGCAAACCGGTTCGGGTCAACGAGCTCTCGGCGGCGGTGGTCAAAGCGCTCGATCGTCGCCGGCTCCAGCGCGAGAACCGGGCGTACCAGGTGCACCTCGAAGACATGGTCCTCGCCAAGACGCAGGAGCTCGGGGAGGCGTACGACCGGACCCTGGAGGCGCTGGTTACCGCCCTCGACGCGCGGGAGTGCGAGACCGGAAATCACTCCCAGCGGGTGGTCCGGGTGACCCTGGCGATCTGCGATCGGATGGACATCGGGGGCGAGGAGCGAGGAACGATCGCCCGCGGGGCGTTGCTGCACGACATTGGAAAGATCGGCGTCCCCGACCACGTGCTCCTCAAACCCGGCAAGCTGACCGACGACGAGTGGGTCGAGATGCGCAAACACCCGGACATCGGGGCGCGGATCCTGAGCGGCATCGACTTTCTGCGTGAAGCGTCCGAGATCGTGCGTGCGCACCAGGAACGGTACGACGGCCAAGGTTATCCGAGAGGCCTGGCCGGTGAGGAGATACCCATCGGGGCGCGTATCTTCGCCGTCGCCGACGCCTTGGATGCGATCGTGAGCGACCGGCCTTATCGCCGGGGCCAGAGCATCGAACACGCCAGGGCGGAGATCGCGGCCGGGGCGGGGACCCAGTTCGACCCCGCGGTGGTCAAAGCGTTCCTCAGCTTGACCGACGAGGAGTTGCGGGCGGTTCGCAAGCAGCCGAGTCCGGTGGGGGCGCGACCCCGAACATCCAACGACGACGAATGACCGGTCCCGCGGTTATCCGCGAAGGTCCCCCACCAAGCCGTCCGCGATGCGAAACGCGTTGGCCATGATGCTCATCGTCGACGGCACGGCGCCTCCGGTGGGCAGGCTTCCGCCGCAGGTGACGTAGACATTTTCGACCTCGTGCAGGCGACCGCGGGCGGTGCATACGCTCGTCGACGGGTCGCGGCCCATCCGACACGTTCCGTACTGCAGGACGAGCGTCTCCCCGCCCACGTCGAGCACCCGGATGTCCCGGGCGCCGACGGCGGCCAGCAGTCGCTGCGCTTCGGAAACCACGAGCTGTGAGGCCGCCATATCCGAGGGATGGCGGGCGATGGTGATCGACGCCGCGGGCAGTCCCCATCGGTCAGAAATCTCCGGATCCAGGCGGACATGGCAGCCCTCGGTCGGCAGCCACTCTCCGAAGCACTCGACCTCCAGTGTCCGCTGCTCCCGGAAGTGGTGAGCCAAGCGCTCGGTGAGCGCGTTGCCGTACATCAGCTGGCCGCCGTCCATGAGCAGCCGCTCGGCCGCGTGGATGGGGTTGGGATGCTCCCAAAGGAAGTGGAACGTTCCGCCGCGTCCGAACAGGTCACCGGCGGGGTCGACGCGGTAGTAGTCTTGAACCGCGCGTCCGACGAATGGCGCGCGGCTGGCGAGTTCGGCTTGCTCGGCCGGGGAACGGTCGGCGTACGCCAACTCGCCGGTGAGCTGACCGAGGGTGCTGAAACACAGATTGCGGCCGACCTGACCGCCGTTATTGCCGAGCCCATCGGGGTGTTGGCCCGAAGCGGACAGCAACAGGAGGCGGGCGGACTCGATGGCCGACGCTGCGACCACCACCACATCGGCATCGACGGCCTGGCGCTGGCCGCGGTCGTCGACGTATACGACCCCCCGGGCGCGGCCGTTCTTCTGCATCAGGATCTGCTGCACCATGCAGTTCGCGCGTACCTCGCACCGCCCCGTGGCCTCCGCGGCGGGAATGAGGGCGGCGGCGGTGGAGCTCTTCGCGTCGACCTCGCAGCCGTACGATCCACACAGCGAACAATAGACGCACGCCCCGCGCCCGGGGCGAGGTTCGGTGATGATCGCTCGCGGAACGGGGTAGGGGTGTAGGCCGAGCTCACGGCCCGCGCGATCGATCCACCCGGCTACGGGATGGGTCAGAACCGGGGGCATGGCGAAGGGGCCGGTTCGCGGCGGCTCGAACGGGTTCGAAGAAGTGTCGCCCGAGACCCCGACCAGCGCTTCGACCCGGTCGTAATAAGGGGCGAGGTCTTGATACTCGATCGGCCAGTCGATGACCGTGCTGTCGGGAGGCGCGAACGTCGAGGCGAGGCGGAAATCTTCGGGGTGAAGGCGGAAGAAGAATCCGCTCATGTGCACCGTGCCCCCGCCGACGCAGCGAGAGGTCCAGGCAGCGTTGGTCTTGGCGGCGGGGGCCTCGGGGCGCCGGCGGATGGTGTGGGGGTCGTCGTCGGGAAACGGGACGAAGAAGTCGCGGCGGCAGCTGATGATCTCGTCGCGCGTGAAGTCTTCGCGTCCGTAGCGGGGCCCCTTCTCCAATACCAAGACCTTGGCCCCCGCAAGGGCCAAGGTGTAGGCCACAGGGGCACCGCCGGCCCCGGAACCGACGACGATGGCGTCGAATCGCTCGGTCAATGCGAATGCCCTCCCCCGACGCTTCTCGGCATCGGAATCCTGAGCGCGGTCCACACCGCGCCGTCCTTGTTGCCGCCGTGTTGAGGGTGACCGAGGTACCCTTCGAGGGCGATGCGAAGCGTCGTCTGCAACGCGCGTTGCGGACGATATCGGCCCGAACCTCGGGGGTCCGAAGCCACCGTCGCCAACAGCGTGTCTCGAGTCTCCGCTGGCAGCTCCGCGTACGGTCGCCGGTGGTGCCGTCGAGAACGAAGGTTGAGGTCCCGGCACAGTTTCAGGACGTCGGCCCGCACCGCCCGCAACCCGCGGTGCCGACACGCGCGATCCAGGAACGCCATCGCGCCAGCGGCGGTGCCGCTAGGCAGACCGATCGTCGGGTCGCCAGGTAAC
>JANQQN010000495.1 GCA_028289325.1 Myxococcota bacterium
GACAACGGCGGCGGCTTCGTGCAGATGGCCGCCGACGTCGATGTCGACGCCTCTGACTTTTCGAGCGTTCGCCTGCTGGTCCTGGGCAACAACGAAACCTACGGCTGCCACCTGAAGACACCGGACATCCATCGGCCGTGGCAATCCTATCGCCAGCCGTTCGTGTCGCCGAGAACTTGGACCTGGGTCGAGCTGCCCATCGACCAGTTCCATCCTCACCGCGTTGACGCGCCCTTCGATCCCGCGCGGATCCGGCGCATCGGGCTCGTCGCCATTGGCCGGCCGTTCACCGTAGACCTGGCCGTCGCCATGATCGCGCTGGCCTGACGGCGCAACAGCCGAACCCTTGTCGGCGGGCAGGCGATATGCCGCCGGACGCTTGGCAGAACCACGAGCTCGCCTACATGCCCAGCATGACCGCGGCCGCGACCACCGCCACCGCGGCCACCGCCCCCGCCACGAGCAACACCTGCCCCGTCGATCGTCCCTGCGCCGGCGGCGGCGACGGCCGAGGCCGAACCTCGCTTGGCAGCGGGTCGGCGCCGGGACCAGGAACGCCGGCCCGGACGGAGGGCATCGAGTCGTCGCGCACCTTGATCGACGACAGCGTGACGGTGGGGTCTGTCCGACCGTCAGGAAGGATCTCCGACCGGGGCCGGACATACGTATCGGCATACGGGTCGGCGGTCGGGGCATCGGCGGGACCGATGCCCCCCCGGGCTCGATCCTCGGGTCCCAGCGGCGTGACGTCGGGCGCATTCATGGCCACGGTGGGCATTCCGTCGGGAGGGTTCACGTCGTCATCCGACCATGACACGCCGTCGCCCTCGGTCAGGGCGTCGAGGTGGCGCTGAAAGTCCACCCGCACCCGGCCCAAGGAGACGTCGGACACCGTCGACAGGCCCTCCAGAAAAGCGGCCACCGGCGCCACGTCGAGCCGCGAACCATCCAGGCAGCGGTGAAGAACACCCCCCAAGGTACGCAGGCCCAAAGACTCCGAATCGTTCCCGCCGGCGCGAGCGGTCGAAAAGCCGATATCGCCGTCGTAGCCCATGACGATACTCCGGGGCCGGACGTCCGCCAGCGAAACGCCGTATGTCCGCCACCGGTCGCACACCGCGAGCCCGACCCGCAGGACCTCCACCGGCCCCAACCGGCGGAGGGTCAGGAGCGCTTCGAGGGTAGCGGGAATCGCGAGCCCCGTCGTTGGGCACTTCAGCGGGCGCTCTTCGTGCACCGCGCCACACACCGGACATCGCATGGCCGAGACATTCGCCTCACGTCGGAACAGGCGCAAGTCGGTCCGGCGGGTCGACGGTATAGCTGTCCATGGGCCGGTCGAACGATCGAGGGCGTGGGGTTACTTCGATGGCTGTCGAACCAACTCAGCGAGCTCGATCTCGCGACGGAGGCCGATGATCCCACGCCGACGCAAAAGGAGCCGACCTCTCAGCCGGCCACCGATGTCGCGTTTTCTGGCCTCCTCGCCCACCACCTGAAGGGAGATGTGCAAGCGTTCGTCGACGGCCTGGACGATCCTGGCGACCAGTCCTTCGGCTTGATGCTGGTCGACGCGTTCGACGGCAACGGGGTCGAACCGCCCGCGATGCCCGAGGACGTGCTGCGGATTCAAAAGCTCATCGCGTCCCCCGATTGCGACGTACCCGACCTCGCCTCCGCGATAACCCGTGATCCTGCGATCGCGGGACGGTTCGTGGGGATCGCGAACTCACCGATGTACGCGCGGACCGACCGCGTCCGGACCGTGGACGACGCGGTGGTTCGCATCGGACTGCGGCAGACGAGCATGATCGTGATGGCCATCGTCGCCAAGACGAAGCTGTTCCGCGCTTCGGGGTACCAGGCGCAGGCGCACGATCTCCATCGCCACGCGCTGGCGTCCGCGGTCACGGGGCAGGTGCTGGCCCGCCGAGCCCGGATCGTCGAAGGTCACGCGTTCATGGGCGGGCTGCTGCACGACATCGGCCGAATCTGGATGCTGAGTATCGCCGGCGACCTGAATCGCCGAAGTCGGGGTCGCCAAGCGGTGAACCCGACCCTGCTCGCTGAAATCAGCGATCGGTTCCACGCCGGCTTCAGCGCGCTCGTCATCGAAGAGTGGGGATTCGAGGACGTTCTCGTGGCCTCGGTCCGCTACCACGACGCCCCGAGCCGAGTCGTGGCCGGCGATCCTTTGGCCGCGGTGCCGGAGTCCGCGCGAACCTTGACCAACGCGATCGCCGTCGCCGACATGATCGGCGGGACGATCCTGAATCCCGACGCGCCCGTCCCGGCCGCGTTGGCGCCGGCGTGCGAAGAGCTGGGGATCCCGTTTGACGCAGAGCTGAAGAACACCTGCCAGACCGCGTTCGTCGCCTTCGAACAGCAGGTCACCTAGAGACCCGCCTTCTCATCCCGCCGCGGTTCCGCTACCCCTACCGGGGTGAGCATCGAGGATACGATCCCGTCTTGGCGATCAACCGCGCGCGAGGAGGTCATGCGCTGTCCGGTCTTCTCCGTCGAGCGCCGACACATGGTCGAAGATCATCCCGAATCGGCCAAAGAGGGCGACTTCTTCGTCATCCACGCGCCCGACTGGGTGAACGTCGTCGCGCTCACCGAGGTCGACGAGCTCGTGCTGATCGAGCAGTGGCGACAAGGGGCCCTACAGAAGACATGGGAGATTCCGGGGGGAATGATCGACCCCGGCGAAGACGCCGGCCAAGCCGCGCAGCGGGAGCTCCGCGAGGAGACCGGATACGTCGCGAAGTCATGGTACCGGCTCGGCGTCGTTCAGCCCAACCCCGCCATTCAATCGAACCGATGCACGACGTTCGTCGCCCTCGGCTGCCGAAAGGAAGGGGAGCCCTGCTTCGATGGAAACGAGCGAATCCGGGTGGCGACCGTGCCGTTCGCGCAACACGCACAGTGGGTCGTCGGCGGACGGATCCAGCATGCGCTGGTGATCGCCGCCCTCCACTGGGAGTCGCTTCGCCGCAGCGGCGCGCTGACCCCGTCCGCGGTCGAATGACGGTCACTCGCAGTCTCGAAACCACAGGCGCGGTCCCGCCACGTCGAGCTGCAGGTCGAACGCCGCCTGCAGGTCGACGCCGAGCAGTCCATCGGCGCGGGCGCCGATACACTCGTCACAGACCGCGACCCGGACCCCACCCACGCTCCGGCCGCCGATGACCACGTCGTCGACCAGCCCCAACGCCATTTCGGTGGTGCCGTTGGCGGTCATCGCGATGAGGCGTCCCGGCCGTGAGGCCGCCCCCACCTCTTCGGCGGCCGAGCGATTCAGCACGGTCATCGTCGCGCCGGTATCCAAGATCAGACGGGTGTTAAGCCCGTTCAGCCCCACATCCACCATGAGCGAGCCGGTCCGGCTTCGTTCGACCGGGATCTCGCATCCCCCTGTTTCCAGCTCCGCGACCGCCGCTGGCGGCGGTAAGGTCGCGACTGCGGCGTCCAGCTCATCGACACCGGCGTCGGCGGCCAGCGGCGGGCGGAGCGCCCGGGCAGGCGCGGATGGTCGAACCCCGGCGTCGAGGGCGACCGGCGGCCTGGTCAAAGACTGGAGGGTTTCCTCCAGCAGCGGCACGGCCGCCCCCTGCTCGCGCGCCGCTTCGAGCCATCGGCGGGCCTCCGTATCCTGGCCTTGCTGGTACAGAAGAAACCCCAGGCGAGCCGCCGCGAGGCCCTGCGGGGCGCCGACCTCATCCGCGGTTCGGTACGCGTGCTCCGCCGCCGCCAAGGCGTCGATGGCGGCCTGGGCATCACCGAGCGCCATCCACGCCGCCGGGTCGCGGGGATTCGACTGAACCCGCCCCAGCGCCACCGATATGTCGTCCTGGGGTCCGGCTTCGCGAGGTGGCGGTTCAGCCTCTCGGCTGACCACCAGCGCCGCGGCCACCACCGCCCCGAGCAGAACCGTCACCAGGGCCCAGCGCATTTTTGCCCCCGGTGCGCATAACGATCTGCGCCCACTTCACCCCCACCGGAATTCACGGCGCCGCATCTTTCGGATCCGCGCATCTTTAGATGCACCGGGATTCGTGTTCATAGCGGGAGAGCTACGCATGCCCGTGTCAGAACACTACCGACCTGCGCCCCGATTCCTCGACCTCGGCGAGGGGTTCGCGGATCCCGTGACTGCGGCCGAGTTTCCCCGCCAGATGCCCCGGTTTCGAAACGATCGATGGGCGCATCGGGTAGGGCTCGAAACGCTCGACGACGGGGAATGGGCCCGCCACTTCGTTGGCTTCGCCCCGCTCGCCGACAACCTGCGTCAGCCTCTGGCTCTGCGGTACCACGGTCACCAGTTCCTGACCTACAATCCCGACCTCGGGGACGGTCGCGGTTTCCTCTTCGCACAGGTTCGGGATGAAGCCGGTCGCCTGCTCGACCTGGGAACGAAGGGGAGCGGTCAGACACCGTACTCGCGCGGAGGCGACGGCCGACTGACCCTCAAAGGCGGGGTCCGGGAGGTCTTGGCCACGGAGATGCTCGAAGCGCTGTCCGTCGACACCAGCAAGACCTTCAGCCTCATGGAGACCGGAGAGGCGCTGATGCGACACGACGAGCCATCGCCCACCCGGTCGTCGGTGCTCGTGCGCCTGAGCCACAGCCATATCCGTTTCGGCACCTTCCAACGACTAGCCTTTCACCGGGAGCTCGACCATCTACGAAGGCTGGTCGATTACGCGATCGAGCACTATCTTCCGCGGGCCGCCGAGCACCCTGACGGCGCCCTGGTCGGGTTCATGGACGAGGTCGTCACCCGCTCGGCGGAGATGGCGGCCAGCATCATGGCCGTCGGTTTCGTGCACGGCGTGCTGAACACCGACAACATGAACATCACCGGCGAGTGCTTCGACTACGGCCCCTATCGCTTCCTCCCTCGGTACGATTCGAAGTTCGTCGCCGCCTACTTCGACCACAGCGGGTTGTACGCCTTTGGGCGGCAGCCTCACGCGATCCTGTGGAACCTCGCCCAGCTCGCCGAAGCCCTGCAGAACATCGAGTCCGAGGTTTCGCTGGCCGAGCCGTTGAACGAGTTCCAACACCGCTTCGCGGCGGCGTTCCTGGAGAGGTTCCTGCTGCGGCTGGGCGTCGAACCTAGGGGCGAGGAACACGACGTGGCCTTGGCAGAGGCCATCTTCACCTTCCTCGAGGCATCGCCGGTTGGCTACGACCAGTTCTTCTTCGACTGGTACGGCGGCCCGGGTCGGGCCGACCGCGCCGATACCGGACCCGCGGCGGACCTCTACGCCGAAGACGGTTTCCTGCCCGTACGGCGTGCCCTCGAATCGTACGGCCCCCGCCGGCCCGTCGATCATCCATACTTCGAGCAAGACACCCCCTGTACCCTGCTTATCGACGAGATCGAGGACCTGTGGGCCGGGATCGCCGAGCGCGACGATTGGGCGCCCTTCACCGACAAGATCCGCGCCGTACACACCATGGGCGAAGCCATGGGCGCGTATGGGTCACCATCCGCCTGACGGATCAATTTCGTACGAACGGTGGTGACCTGCTGCTCACCGTCGCCGATCGGGATCCGGCCCCCTAAAATTGCCGGATGGGCGGCCGACTCATGGCCCCAATGGCCCTCTTTTCGAGCCCCCGCCCGCGGGCCAAGCGCTCCCCTGTCCCGACCGACGCCGGCCACCTCGATGCGATGGCGCGGTTGCTGCGGGTGTGGGGAGAGAACGCGTTCGACATCGATCAGATCGACGCCACCAGCTTCGGCGAGCGGTGCGAGGCGTGGGCTCGCCACGTGTTGACCGGAAGCCCGCCGCCCTCCGTTCGCAAGAAGTCTTTCGGTGACGCGGACGGTTCGGCGCCCGAGACCCGCCGCCACTACGCGGATCTGCTGAAGGAGCTCAAGGTCCATCGAAAGAACGAGGCGTCGTTCGTGACCCAGACGCTGTCCGGGCTCAAAGGCGCGGTCTGGGACGTCGTCACCCATCTTCGAGAAGCCGCCAGCGGGTACGCGCGGGACGACCGAGTGATGCAGGCTCAGCTCAGCCGCCTCGAGGTGGTGCTGGAGAGCGATGACGTCAACGCCATCCGCAACGCAGCCTCGGAGACGGTGAGGATCGTTTCCGACAACATCGCCGCCCGACAGGAGCGCCACACCCAGCAGCTCGCGGCGCTCGGCACCCGCATGAAGACCCTCGAATCGAGCCTGGTCGAGGTGAAGTCGCTCAACAACATGGACGCCTTGACCGGTCTTCATAACCGGGGCGCCCTCGACGAGACCCTACCTCGATTGGTGACCATGGCCGCGCTGTCGCAGGAGCCGGTCAGCTTGCTGATGGTCGACATCGACCACTTCAAGAAGATCAACGACAACCACGGCCACCCGGCTGGCGACGCGGTCCTGCGGTCGTTCGGCGACGCCCTGGTGCGTGCGTTTCCCCGCAAGAGCGATTTTCTGGCCCGCTACGGCGGGGAAGAGTTCTGCGTCGTTCTGCCCAACACCAGCCTTGCCGACGCCAAGCGGCTCGCCGAGCGATTTCTGGAGGAGCTGCGGATCCTGGTCATCCGCTACGAGCAAGCGAGCCTGCAAATCACGGCCTCGATCGGGGTGGCGATGGTGAGCTTGAGCGAGTCGTCGGAAGGGGCCATCACGCGCGCGGACCGGGCCCTGTACGCCGCCAAGGGCAAGGGTCGGGACCGGGTCATGTTGGCTGAGCCCCCGGGGTTTCGGACCTGAGTCACCGGGCCAGAGGACAAGAACTGGCCAGGGTGCTCCAGCCGGATCGATGGCGGACCCACCGGCCTGCCCACTCGCTGACCTCGCAGGAGCGAGCGAGGTCCGGCCGGCGGCCGAAGTACTCTACGAAAATCAGCTCTTTACGGCCGGCGGGCGCGTGGGCCAGCCCGTGTCGGACCCGCTCCATGAGCTTGTCGCGAGCCTCGCTCTCCGCCTGGCGAATCTCCGCCTGATAGGTCTGAAAGCTTCGTTCAAGCTGCAATCGTCGTGCTTTCACCTCCGGAGCAAGCGCGGCGTCGGATTGGGCTCGCGCTTGGAGTTCGGCCATCTCTCGGCGCTGCCGTTCGATGTCCGCCTGGCGCTTATCGCGCAGGGCATCGAGCCCCTCCCGCGTCGCTCGCGTCTCGGGCAGGCCGTTCAGCACCTGATCCAGGCGCAACAGCAGCATGCCTCGAGTCTGGCAGGCGGGGTCGCGACGGCCCATCGACGGCCGGTCTTCGCCATCGAGGTACGCCCGGATGAGCTGGACGGTGCGATCGCACGCCGCTTTGGGGCTCAGGGGAGACGCGACGGAGGTGTCGAGAACCACCGTCGTCCCGTAGGTCGCGGCTTCGATGAGACCGCGAAACCGCTCGAGGAGGGGCGCAAGCATTCGGTCCTGTTGGGCGTCGAGCTTGGACTGGACGGCATCGATGCGCTCCTGGATCTCGAGAAACCGGGTGGAGAACTGGGCTTGGGTCAGGGTCTTCTTCCGCCGGCTGAGCTTCTCTTCCAGCGCCCGGATCTTCCGCTCCTGGGCGCGCCGACGGCGGTCGATCTTCGATTTGATCTTTCGCCCCTTGGGGGTGGCCAAAATCGCTCGGCGCAGGTCGACGGTGTACACCTGGATGCCGTCGTCCGGCGCTGCCGCGTCTTCGACGGCGGTGTTGGCGAAGACCGGAGAAGCAAGGCCCATGACCAGCGAGAGGCCGATCGCCGCCCCCGCCCTTCCTCGGCCCCCCTGACCGCTGTCCTCGATTGTCGAATCGCCGCCCTTCGCTCTGTTCATTCCGTGATCCCCAACTGCGCTCGGATCTTCGCACGCCAGTCGCGGGCGATGGCCTCTTTTTCGGCTTCCGTGCGTTCGACCTGAATTCGGCCCTCGAATCGCACCGACGCCTCCGGCAGCCCCTCGACGAACCGAGACCGCGTCCGCGGCACGATCCTGCCAAAACGGGTGCGATTCAGCGCGTAGCTGAGGGTCAGGTGACGGCGGGCACGGGTCACCGCGACGTACGCCAGTCGCCGCTCTTCTTCGAGCGCGCCGTCACCATCCATCACCCTGCGGTGCGGCAACAGCTCTTCCTCCAGGCCGACGAGAAATACGTGTGGCCACTCGAGCCCCTTGGCGGCGTGGATCGTCGACAGCACGACCGACTCGTTACGGTCGTCTTTGTTGCCTCCATCGTCGTCCCAGCCGCTGAGCGCGAGATCCGACAAAAATCCGGCCAAGCTCGCGCCCGGAATGTCGTCCAGCTCGCCCCAATCGTCGTCCGGGTCGTCGGCCTCGGTCACGCTGGGGCCCTCGTCGCGCAAGGCCAGCAGCTCGGTGGCGCGCCGTTCATCATCCGCGCGCTGGGCCCGACGCTTCAGGCGCTGCTCGTATCGTTCGATCTGCTTGACGATGTCCCGAACGTTGTCCACTCGGCGCATCGCGACCTGACCGTTGTCCGACGAAGCGAACAGCACCTCCTCGAGCTTCACGGCCTCCAGCAATCGGCGGGCGACGGTGCTGGGCTTGACCCGGTTGAGCTTCTTGCGGTGCGCGGCCATGGTGGCCGCGAAACCCGCGACGGCGTCGGCCGCCTTCGGACTGAGCTCCGACACCTCGTCGGCGCGCTCGAGAACGTCGCAGACGGTCAGGTCTCGCTGCCTCGCGAAGTCATCCAGTCTCTTGATGGTGACGTCTCCGATGCCTCGAGGCGGAAAGTTGATGATCCGCCGCAACGCCTGCTCGTCGTGCGGATTGTTGAGCAAGCGCAGATACGACAGCCAGTCCTTGACCTCTTTCTTGTCGAACAGATCCATGCCCCCGACCACCCGATACGGAACGTGAGCGGTCCGCATCGCCAGCTCGATCGGACGAGACTGCACGTTGGAGCGATACAGCACCGCGACCTCGTTGGGCCGCGTGCCCCCCGCGATCAGATTGAGGGCGGTGTTCGCGACCTGTTCGGCCTCTTCATCCTCGTCTTCAACCGCCACCACCCGGACCGCTTGCCCCTCCTCGGCCGCGGGGCGCAGGGTCTTGTCGTATCGACCGGGATTCTGCTCGATGATCGCGTTGGCGACGTGGAGAATGTGTCCCGTCGAGCGGTAGTTGGTCTCGAGCATCACGATGCGAGCCCCCGGGAAGTGGCGCTCGAAGCCCAGGATGTTCGCGATGTCCGCGCCTCGCCACCCGTAGATCGACTGGTCGTCGTCGCCGACGACACACAGATTGCGGGTCGGACCGGCGACCTCCTTCACCAGCTCGAGCTGCGCCCCGTTGGTGTCTTGATACTCGTCGACCTGGATGTATCTCCAGCGGCGCCGAAGACGGGTCCGCACCTCCTCGTCGTCTTTGATCAGCCGCACGGTCAGCAGGAGCAGGTCATCAAAATCCACCACATTCTGGGTCTTGAGGGCCGACTCGTAGTGCGCGTAGGCCTCGATGGCCGCGACGAGATAGTCCGATGCGAGGGCGTCGTCCTTCAGCTCCAGGGCGGGGATGGGGCTAGGAAGAACGCCTTGTGCGGCCCGAAAGCGCTCGGCGTCGAAACCCGCGTTCTTGGCGGCGCCGACCACGGCCATGATGCGCTTGGCATCGAACTTCCGGTCATCGATGCGAAGCGAACGCAGGATGCGGCGAAGGGTGCCGATCTGCTCGCCGGAATCGGTGATCGTGAATCCCGGTCGGAGGCCCACGCGCTGGGGGAACAGACGCAGAATCTGTGCCCCGAGGGCGTGAAACGTACTGATGGTCACGCCGCGAAGCGAACGCCCGACCAGGCTTCGCGCGCGCTCCCGCATCTCGAACGCCGCTTTGTTGGTGAACGTCACGCACAGCACGTTACGGGCCGATACGCCGCGCTGGATGAGGTTGGCGAGACGGTAGGTGATGACGCGGGTCTTACCGCTGCCGGCGCCCGCGAGCACGAGCACCGGGCCTTCGGTCGTCACCACCGCCTCCAGCTGCTCGCGGTTCAGGGTGGACAGGTCCAACATCGAGCCACCGGACGCTGCCTGGCCCGTCCTCGCGCGTCAAACGCCGGGCGTGGTTGACTACCTCGGGGCGCCTCGTTGTATCCACGGCGACCGAACGCCGTGCGTCCCTCATCCCGAAACCCGACCGACCTTGTGGCAACGCTGACGAGCGTCCTCGACCGGACGCCCGACGCGCCGGCGCTCGTCGGCGCGCTCGCGCGCACCATCCGCGCCAATCGACCCCAGACTCGCGATCATCCCAGTCACGAAGTCCTGATCGATGATTGGGCCCACGGCTACGCGCTCGGAAAGAACCGCCGACCCAACCACGCGGTTAAACAGACCGTGCTCAGCGTTGCGCGGCGGATCGACGACGCGGGGCTGGGCCGACTCATGCTCGGACGAAGAGGCAAACGAACGCGGTTCAGCCTTCCGCCCCAGGAGCTGACGGCGTGGCTCGAAGCGTTCGATAGCCTCTCGGGCAGCGGCGACGAGCAAGGCGATGACTCGCGACACCCGCCACCGGCCGCCGCCCGTCGGACCGACCGCGGCGACGCGCCGACCGCGCCCGCCGAACGGTCCGCGCCCGCCGAACGGTCCGCGCCCGCCGAACG
>JANQQN010000499.1 GCA_028289325.1 Myxococcota bacterium
AGTTCGGCGACGGGCGGGGGTATCTCACCGACGCGCTGACCCGGGCCCTCGCCCATCGGGTTCGGGTGCGGATCGACAAAACGCCTTCGGGCGCGGCCGATGACGCGTTCGTCGAGGCGGAAACGAAAGCGGACCGAATGTGGGCCCGCGCTGCGCTCAAGATCGTGGACCGGCTGTCCGGTCGTACGTTCGAGACGCGTCTCGGGCGAGAGCTGGCTCGCGTCTCGCCTTGAATCTCGGCCTAAAGGGACCGAGAAGGCGCAAAAGGAGAGGGACCATGACCGAGCACGACGACGCCACCGACGTTCCCGACGGCGACGCTATCGCCGGCCTCCTCACCGAACGATGGCCGATCGCCGACGACGAACGGCTTCGGGTGAAGGTGGACGAAGCCGCGCCCGGTCTCGAGGCCGTCCTGCGCGGACCGCGCCATCGCTACACCCTTCGCCTCACGCTTCAGTCGACCCCCGACGGCGTCGAGCCGTGGGCGGTCCTGGTCGACGGCCTCGACGCGTTGTTCGGTCAGCTGATCGAGAGTGGCCGCGCCCACCGTACGCTTCCCGCAGGGCAGGGCGTGGCGTTTCAGGGGGCCGAGTTGGCGGTGGAGGTGGAACACGCCGTGCCCGAGCTCGAAAAGCTCGCCGATCAGATCCTCGGCTCAGGGTCAGACTGACGCAGGTCACTCTTCGGAGACCCGGATCGTCGTCTCGTCGATCTGAATGACGTCGCCCGATTTCAGAAACGCTTGGAGCTTGGGGAGGCCATTCACCCGCGCCGCGGACGACGAACCGAGCCGAACCAGGAGCAGCGAGTCGCGGACCCGGACGAGGAGGCTGTGTCGGCCCGCGACGTAACGGCCGGTGAGCTTGATATCCGCCTCGTCGTCCCGCCCCAAAATGGTGACCGGCTGCTTGAGGGGGCCGGCGTAGCCGATGCGGCCGTGGGCCGACACCTCGATGGTAAATCGTCGTTCTTTGGCTCGGACGGCGAGATTCCGTTCCAGCTCGCGCTTGTCCACCATCATCGTGCTGAGCAACTGCGACATCGAGGACTTCGAGCGCTCCAAAAGAACCGACGGCTCTTCGTGGTAGACGTCCGAGTCTTCGCGCTGGTCGTACCAGTCGTCGAGCCGCCGATCCGGACGTACATCGGCGCGATGATCGTCGACGTCGGCGAGCTCCGACTCCGGCGAGCCTGGGGCCGCGCCGTCGGAGAGCGGCACAGGGCGCACGTCGACCCGGTGGGCCACGTCGACCTCGCGGTTCGGCCGATAGGTCGTCGGCGGCTCAGCGCGTCCTCGCTTCGATGGCCGGTCGGACCGCGCCGACTCCGCGACCAGCGCCGGCTCGGGCTGGCGAATCCGGCGCTCTCGGTTGCGGGACGGCCGCTCGACCAAGGGCTCGGCGGGCTCGTCTCGCCGCGATGGTGCAATGGGCGCCGATTCCGCGCTCGGTCGAACCCGGCCCTCATCCCCGCCCGCGGGCAGCACCGATGGCCGCGGGCTCGACCGAAACGCCTCCGCAAAATCCGTGGCCTCGCGCTCGATGCTCGATTCGCCGGCCGGCGCGCTGTGCGCGAACTCGCCATCCGGGCCGTCGTAGTCGGCGGCGCTGGCGAGGAAGTGGATCGAGTACTCGGCGAAGTTCAGCAGGTCGCCGTGCTGCAGCTCGCGGCGTTCAGGAATCCGGCGCCGGTTGACGAACGTGCCGTTTTGGCTGCCGAGGTCTTCGAGGATCACCCGGACCCCCTCCGCGCGAACCCGGCAATGACGGCGCGACAGGCGACGCTCCGCGATCTGGATGTCGCAGTCTTTGCCTCGGCCGATAAGGCACGGCTCGTCCCGCAGCACGAAGCGCTGCAGCTCGACGTCATTGTATTTCAGGACGAGCAAAGGCATCGGCTCGTCGGCGCCCAGATCATTGGCGGAGCTCGCGAGGTCGTCGCTCTCCCGAAGCGCAGCTTCGCGACGAGCCCGCGCCCCCGTCACGTCGGGATCTCGGCTCGGCTCGTCGCAGAAGACGAACTGATACGTGCCGAGGGTGATCATGTCGTCGGGGTCGAGCAGCCGCGTCCCTCGGATGCGCTCGGCGTTGATGAACACGCCATTTTGGCTGCCGATGTCTTGGACCTCGTACCGACCCTGACGAAAGTGGACCTCCGCGTGGCGCCGAGAGAGCGCGAGGTTGTTGATGACGATGTCGTTGTCCTGGGCCCGCCCGATGGTCGTGACCGTCGGATTCAGAACAAACCTGCGGACCTCTCGACCCTGCACCATCAGCGTAAGGTGCGCCACCTCAGTACCTCTCTAGCATGCACCGCGGCTCATCCCAACGGCGAGGCGCGTCGGCGCCGCAGCAGGACGGCGATGAGCGCGGGGGCCCCAAGCCCCGCGGTGACCACACCCACCGGCAAGGTCGACCAGCCCAATGCACGCCCCACGCCGTCCGCAGCGACCACGAACGCCGCCCCGAACACCGTCGACCCCGTCAGGAGACCGGCGGCGCCGGGGCCCAGCCACCCCCGAACCAGGTGCGGCACGATGAGGCCCACAAACGGGATCGGTCCGCACCAAGCGACCACCGCGCCGACCCCGAGGGCCCCGACGGTTAACGCCAGGCCCTGCACCCAACGGACGGGGACGCCTTGACTGGCGGCGACCGCCGGCCCGCGGGCCAGCGCACGCAGCGGTCCGATCAGCCTCAGCACCGCGACCACCGTGACCCCGGTCGGCCCCAACAGCCACAGGACGCCCCGATAGCCGATTTGCGGGAGTTGGCCCAACGACCACTGGGCGGCGACGAACAGCGAGCGAGGGCCGGCCAGCGCCTGGAGCCCGGTGGCCATCGCCCCCGCGGCCAACGTGACCGCA
>JANQQN010000093.1 GCA_028289325.1 Myxococcota bacterium
GGGCAGCGGGGTCCGTGCCTCCGGGGGAGTTGTGGGGCCCGACGCCGTGCTTTTGAAGTTAGAAGCAGACCGGGGCCCCCATCCGCAGCGTGCGGCCGTCGACCGGAGACCAAAGGCCCCGATGCGCCGGTCCCCCGGCGGTACGGACGCCGCTGCGCCCGGCCGTGTTCGTACGCACCCACGCGACGCGCCGGCACCCACTGTGAGCCCGAAGGGCCCCCTCAAACGCGACCGCGAAGCATCCCGTGCCAGTAGATCTCCGGCAAACCGTAGGCCTTCAGCGCGTACATACTGTAGCGCTCCTGGCTCTGGTCGAACGGGAAGCTCTCCTGGGGCTGACCCGCGTAGTCGAACTCCGCCAGCACCAGCTTTCCGTAGCCGGTGACCAGCGGACAGGAGGTATAGCCGTCGTAGGCCGACGTGAAGGCCTGGCCCTGTCGCGACGCCATCAGGTTGTCGACGAGCACGGGGGCCTGCTTTCGGATCGCCGCGCCGGTCTTCGACGTCGGTAGGGAGGAGCAATCACCGAGGGCGAACACGTTCGGGAAGCGGACGTGCTGGAGTGTGTCCTTGTCGACATCGACCCAGCCGCCTTCATTGGCGAGGGGGCTGCTCTTGATGAAGTCCGGTGCGCTCATGGGGGGCGTCACGTGGATCATGTCGTAGTTGATGGTCTCCGTGCCTTCCCCATCCAGCTTCTGGAACACTGCCTCTTTCTTGTCCGCGTGTAGCTCGAGCAGGTTGCGCTTGAAATGAACGTCGATATCTCGGTCGGCACAGATGCCGGTGAGGGTCGCGTTGTACTTGGCCACCGCGAACATCTTGTCGGAGGGCGGAAAGAACATGACGTTCGCCCGGTCGCGGATGCCCGTCCGGCGGAAGTGATCTTCGGCGAGATACATGATCTTCTGCGGGGCGCCGCCGCACTTGATGGGCGTGTTGGGCTGGGTGAACACCGCGTTGCCGCCGCGGAAGCTCCGGATGCACTCCCAGGTGTAACCGACGGTATCGTAGCTGTAGTTGCTGCAGATGCCGTGCGTGCCGATGTTCTCGGCCAGGCCCGGAATCTTGTTCCAGTCGATCTGGATTCCGCCCGCGACCACCAGGAAGTCGTAGGTGATGCTGTCGCCGGAGGCGAGGGTGACCCGGTGATGGTCGGGGTCGAACGACGCGACCTTGTCCTGGATCCAGTTCACGCCGTCAGGGATGAAGTCTTTTTGGTTGCGCTCCGATACTTCTTTTGGAAAGACCCCGCCCCCGACGAGGGTCCAGATCGGCTGGTAGTAGTGCTTGGCCGAAGGCTCGATGACCGTGACCTCGGGCGGGTTGTCGCGCTCGCGAAGATGTGCGGCCACGGTGAGGCCGCCGGAACCGCCTCCGATGATGACGATGTGGTGGTGCTGAGTCATAACGTTCTCCTTGCGTCGTACGGTCGATGCCGATGTTGGTCGGGCTCAGGGGGCGGATAGTCGGGGCGCCGATTGGCCCTGAGCGGCCAGGTGTTTGAGATTGTCGGGTTGGGCCAGCTCCTGGCCGAAGGCGTGGGCGAACTTGATGGCGAAGCCGATCGCCCGCTGGATGTCTTTGTCGGAGGTCGCGCGGAGCGCGCCGAACATCCCGGTTTCTACGCAGGCCTCCATTCGCGCGTGGACGAGGGCGGAGCCCGCCTTGCCGACCATGTCCAAGGTGCTCGGATCGAGGACCCCGGAGTTCATCAGGGCCTTGTACTGGGGGGAGTTCAACAGCTCCGCGAGCTTCGAAAGCGCCACGGTCAGGCTCTCGCTCACGGATTGGATGTCCGTGCCTTTCGCGGCCATTCTGGCCATCACCCCATCGAAGGCGTCGACGGCGGCGGCGACCAGCTTCGGGCCGGTATCGACCAGCTCGGCGAGCTCGGGCGCGCGGTGGGCCAAGGCCTCGAGCGCCTTGACCACGTGGGGGTCAGCGAGCGCGGTCAGGGCCGGCAAGAGCGCCTTCAAGGTCGCGTCGAGATCCAGTCCTCGCCGCTGGGCCTGGCGGATCCAGCCATCGATGATGTCTGCGGTCATCGCGGCCATGCCCGGCAGCTGGCTGGCCATGTCCAACGACGATTCCACCGCGTCTAGCCGCTCTACGATGCGCTCCAGTCGAGCCAGGGTGTCCGGCGCCGCGACGCGCTCCAAGAGCCTGCCCCCCGTCGCCAGCGCGGCGTCGACATCGACCCCGCGCAGTTGCGCGGCCCGGGTCCAGCCGTCGACGGTATCCGTCATCGCGGCCACCAGCTTCGGGGCCTGGTCGACGGGGCCCGCGAGCCGGTCGAGCCGCGCCTCGACGGCATCCAGCCGGGTCAGCGACCGCTCCATTCGGTCGAGTCGCTCGATGATCCGGTCGAAGAATTCGATCGGGACGGCGACCGTGTTCCCATCGGCGTTCCGGGTGTTGGGTTGGGATTCGAACGACGTAGACATCGGGTACCGTGGACCCGGAGCACGTCTCGTACCAAGAGGTCGCATCATCCCGAGCCACTGTTTCAGGCCGGTTTACTCGGATGACCGCTTGCGTCGTCGGGCGACGACGTTGCCGGAACGTTGCGACTCGTTACAACAGCCTGATGACCATATCGTGAATAGTCAGGCAGGCATGTCGGAGCCTCAGCGCTGGCGGTGTTATAGGCGTGCGATGACCGCTTGCGCGAAGTCGTGGGTGGATGCCGAGCCTCCGAGGTCCGGGGTGACCGTCTCCCGCGCCTGGATCACCGCTCGCACGGCGTCCTCGAGCCGGTCAGCCTTGTCCGGGTGGCCAATGTCGCGAAGCATCATGCACGCGGAGAGGGTGAGGGCGGTGGGATTGGCCACCCCACGGCCGGCGATGTCAGGGGCTGTGCCGTGGATCGCTTCGTAGACCGTCACATCGTCGCCGTGATTCGCGCCCGGCGCGAGCCCGAGGCCGCCGATGAGGCCCGCGGTGAGGTCGGAAAGGATATCGCCGAAGAGATTGGTGGTGACCAGAACGTCGAACGTTTCCGGGCGGATCACCAGGTTCATGGCCATCGCGTCGACGATCCGATCCTCGAACGTGATCTCAGGGTACTGCTTGGCGACTTCCCGGCCCACCTCGAGAAACAGCCCGGTGGTCAGCTTCAGGATGTTCGCCTTGTGGACGAGGGTGACCTTCTTTCGATGGTTTCGCTTCGCGTACTCGAATGCGTAACGAATGACCCGCTCCGACGCGAAGCGAGAGATGAACGAGATTGCCTGCGCAGCGTCTTTTTTGGGGTCGATGAAGTGTTCGATGCCGGAGTACAGGCCCTGCGTGTTTTCGCGGACCACGACGAGGTCGACGCCCTGATACCGGTTCGGTAGCCCGTCGAAGGTCCGCACCGGGCGGATGTTGGCGTACAGGTCGAGTTCCTGCCGCATGCCGACGTTCACGCTTCGGTAGCCGCCGCCGACCGGGGTGGTCAATGGGGCCTTCAGCGCCACTCGCGTCTGTCGGATGGAGTCGAGCGTAACCTTCGGAAACGGCGTGCTGTGCACGGCGATCGCCGACGCCCCTGCCGGTTGCTCGTCCCACTCGATCGGCGCCCCGGTGGCTTCGACCATCGCCACCGCAGCGTCGGTGATCTCCGGCCCGATGCCGTCACCGCGAATCAGCGTTACCCGGATCATGCCGCGGGCATATCACGTTTCCCGAAAGGCCCGGAGCGCAAACACCCCCACTTCCTGACCGGTCGTTCCAGCTCGCGCCACGAAGTGTTAGGCCTGCCCCGAGCCACGGAGGCAGTCCGAGGCCGGTAGCTCGTCGTGCTGAATGGAATCTTCTTTGCCCTCATTCTGATCGCCACGGTCTACGGCGCCTTCGCCGGCTCGATGGCCGACGTCACCAAAGCGTCGATCGACAGCGCGAAGGTTGCGGTGGACCTCGCCATCAGCCTCGTGGGCCAGATGGCGCTCTGGTTGGGGCTTGCCCAGGTCCTGCAGGACGCGGGGCTGATGAAAGTCATCGCGCGATTCATGCGCCCCGTCATGCGGTTCGTCTTCCCCGACATTCCGGACGGTCACCCCGCGCTCGGCGCCATTCTCCTCAACATCGTCGCGAACATGATCGGGCTGACCAACGCCGCGACCCCGTTCGGCATCAAGGCGATGCTGGAGCTCAACAAGCTGAATCAACGGCCCGGCATCGCCACCAACGCGATGTGCTTGTTCTTGGCCATCAACACGTCGGGGGTGGCGGTGTTGCCGACGGGGGCGATCGCCGTCCGTGCCGCGCAAGGCGCCGAGAATCCGACCGGCATCTTCTTTCCGTCCATCTTGGCCACGATGTGCTCCACCATCGTGGGTTTTCTAGTGTGCCGGTTGCTGCAGCAGCTGCCGATGTTCGCGGTGGACCGCGTCGAAACGCCGGCCGACGCCGAGGCCTCCCCCGCCGCGCCCGATATCTCGGGCCTCGACAAGGCGCAGGAGGTCGCGGAGATATCCGGCCGATGGTCGCGCGCGCGTGGACTGTTCGCCGCCGCGACCGCTGCCACCCTCATCGTGGCGTTGGCCCTCCACGTCCAGAGCCAAGCCGCGACCGGCGCCACGACCCTAGATATCGTCAAGACGGTGTCCGCGGACTGGATCCTGCCCATCTTGATGGTCCTGTTCTTGATGGTCGGCTTCGCGAGTCAGGTCCGCGTGTACGAGTCGGTGGTCGCGGGGGCCAAACAGGGCTTTCAGGTCGCGATCATGATCATCCCGTTCTTGGTGGCCATTCTCGTGGCGATCGGGATGTTTCGCGCGTCGGGGGCCATGGACCTGTTGGTGGACGCGATCGGTGTGGTCACGAAACCGCTCGGGTTCCCGCCGGAGCTGCTGCCGATGGCCCTTATCCGACCGCTGTCGGGGAGCGGAGCGTTGGCCGTGGTGCTGGAAACGATGAAGACGTACGGGCCGGATTCGTTCATTGGGTTCACGGTCAGCGTGATGTCTGGCTCGACCGAAACCACGTTCTACGTTCTCGCGGTGTACTTCGGCGCGGTCGGCGTTCGGGTCACCCGCCACACGGTGTTCGCTTGTTTGGCCGCGGATATGACGGGCATGGTCATGGCCGTCGCGCTGTCGCGGCTGTTCTTCTGAGTCGACCGCGCTTCACTGCGCCGCGTGACAGATGCGAAATGCGTGCTCGACGAGGTGGGTCAGTCCGCGTTCGGCGAGCCTCGGGGGAACCGGGAGCTCGCGCCCGTCGTCCGGGCTTTCGATCAGGGCGCCGTCGTACAGCGCGCTGACCGCCGCTGGCGACACCGAAAAGGGCGGTCCGTCCATCTCCGTCTCGTCGTACTCCACAGTCAGCGCGGCGACCCGACCGTCCGGACGTAGAAGTCGGCGCAGGTGGTCGACGTACGCCGGTCGGCGGCTGGGCGGCAGCGCGATCAACGCCGCCCGGTCGTACACCAAGTCGAAACGTCCGACCTCCGACTCATCGACCTCAAAGAAGTCGGCGGCCATAAAGCGCACCCCATCCCCTCGCAGCTCAAAGCCCAGCTGGCCGTGGTGGGGGGCGAGTCCGAGCGCGGGTTGTTCCTCGGCGAACGCGCGCAGGGCCTGCTCCACCAACTCCACCGCGACCACTTCGTAGCCCCGATGGCGCAGCGCGACGATGTCGACCGACTTGCCCGCGAGCGGCACCAGCGCCCGACCGATGGGGAGATCGGCCACGAGGTCCGAGAGGCGAGGGTGACCGGTGGGCTGATGGAAGTCCACTCGACCGTCCGACCACAGCTCGCGCCAGAATTCGTGCTCCACGAGCGCCGTCGATAACACGAACCGTGGACCTTTGGGGGCTGGAGGCGCGGCCGCTCAGTACCGATCGGTTTGCCTCAAATCGTCGTGATGGTTATTGCGCTTATTGCCCCACTACACCGCTCGACGTAGGAAGACCCCCGGGGTCGCCGGCTCGGGGGACGGACGCGGCGGCTCGTTCGGAGCGCAATCCTCATGAAGATCCACGAGTATCAAGCGAAAGAGCTGCTCCGTCGGTTCGGCGTGCCTACTCCCGAAGGGAAGGTCGCGACTACCGTCGAAGAAGCCGTAAAGATCGGCAAAGACCTGGATACGTTGCCGGTGGTCGTGAAAGCCCAGATTCACGCCGGCGGCCGCGGCAAAGGCGGCGGCGTCAAGGTGTGCCGGACCCTCGACGAGGTTCAGCACTGGGCCGGTCAAATCCTGGGTATGAACCTGGTGACCCACCAGACGGGGCCCGAGGGCCAGTCGGTGAAGCGCCTGCTGGTCGAACAGGGTGTGGCCATCGACAAGGAACTGTACGTTGGCCTGACCCTCGACCGCGACACCAAGCGGGTCACGCTGATGGCGTCCAGCGAGGGCGGAACGGAGATCGAGGAGGTTGCGGCCGCGACCCCCGAGAAGATTCAGCGTGCGTCCATCGACCCTGCGGTCGGCCTCATGGCCTACCAGGTGCGGGATGTATGGTTCGGGATGGGGCTGGAGCCGAAACTGGTCGGCAAGGCGACCAAGATGTGCATGGCGCTGTACAAAGCGTTCATCGCCACCGACGCCTCGATCGTGGAGATCAATCCGCTGATCATCACCAAAGACGGCGACCTGCTCGCCCTCGATGCGAAGATGAACTTCGACGACAACGCACTGTTCCGCCAGGCGGATGTCGTCAGCTTCCGCGACCTCGATGAGGAGGATCCGAAGGAGATCGAAGCGAAGGTCTACGACCTCAGCTACATCGCGCTCGAAGGCAACGTGGGCTGCATGGTCAACGGCGCGGGCCTGGCGATGGCCACCATGGACATCATCAAGCACTGCGGAGGCCAGCCCGCGAACTTCCTCGACGTCGGCGGCGGCGCCAACGCGGAGAAGGTCAAGGCGGCTTTCTCCATCATCTTGCGCGACCCTGAGGTGAAGGCCGTCTTGGTCAATATCTTCGGCGGCATCATGAAGTGCGACGTGATCGCCGAGGGCGTGATTCAGGCCGCGAAGGAGATCGAGCTCAACGTCCCGGTTGTCGTTCGCCTGGAAGGAACCAACGTCGAGCTCGGCAAGAAGATGCTCAACGAGTCGGGGCTGGCGCTCATCTCGGCCGATGACATGCTCGACGCGGCCAAAAAAGTCGTCGCCGCGGCACAAGGAAACTGAGGAGGTCCAGCGTGTCCATCTTCGTCAATAAAGACACCAAGGTCCTGGTTCAGGGCATCACTGGCTCCGCGGGTTCGTTTCACGCCCAGCAGATGCTGGCCTACGGCACCCAGATCGTCGGCGGGGTGACGCCCAGTAAGGGGGGAATGAAGTTCGAAGATCGGGTCCCGGTTTTCGACACCGTTCTTCAGGCCAAAGAAGCGACCGGAGCCCAGGCCACGGTGGTCTATGTTCCACCGAAGTTCTGCGCGGACGCGATTCTGGAGGCGGTCGCGGCCAAGCTCGAGCTGATCGTGGTCATCACCGAGGGCATCCCGGTGGTCGACATGATCGAGGTCAATCGGGTCCTCGAGACGAATCCCGAGTGTCGCTTGGTCGGGCCCAACTGCCCGGGCGTGATCACCCCCGGCGAGTGCAAGATCGGGATCATGCCCGGCCACATTCACAAGCCCGGAAACATCGGTGTCGTGTCGCGCTCCGGCACCCTCACCTACGAGGCGGTCGGCCAGCTGTCGGCGTTGGGCATCGGTCAGTCGACCTGCGTGGGCATCGGTGGTGACCCGGTGAACGGTACCAACTTCATCGATGTTCTCGAAGCGTACAACGCGGACGCCGACACCCACGGCGTGATCATGATCGGGGAGATCGGCGGCACGGCCGAGGAGGCGGCGGCGGAATACATCAAGGCGGAGTTCAAGAAGCCGGTGGCCGGCTTCATCGCCGGCACCACCGCCCCCCCGGGCAAGCGAATGGGCCACGCAGGCGCGATCATCTCGGGCGGCAAAGGCACCGCCGCGGATAAGATCGCGGCCATGGAGGCGGCCGGAGTGGTCATTTCGCCGACGCCCGCCGAGCTCGGCTCAACCCTACAAAAAGCGATGGCCCGCTGACGCCTGGCGACGGCGCGGTAGTGGCGTTCTTTCCCGCTCGCGCCGCGGTTCTCCTCCCGACACTTTTCTACGCCGCGATCGCGGTCCGACGACGAGCGGGCGACGTCCGCGCGTGCTCTCGGGTCAGCGGCTGTTCATGAAGCTGGCGAGGTCCAACGAGTGCTGCTAGGGTCCCAGCGGCCCAAGTCACCCATGAACATCTACATGATGAAGAAGCCGAAGCGGATCAACTCCGTGACCGTGACCATGGCGGTTGGCCTCTTGGTGATCGGTTATCTTCTGTATTGGTGGATCCCGATCCTGTGGCCGATCTTTCAGATGACCGGGATCATGAAGAGCGCGTGCAATGCCGCATACAAAGACTTCGACGATGAGCGGGTCATGGCGGGATTGATCAAGGATGCACGGCGTACGCGGCTACGCATCTCCGAAGACAATTTTCGCTTTCGCCGCGTTCGATACGCGCTCGCGGAAGTGCAGGGGATGGGCATCGAAGACAATTCGTTCTTCGCCCGGCGCGGTAAACACTGCGAGATCGATTTTCGATACACCGATACGTATCCGATTCCGTTCCTCGGCAAGTCGATCGAGCTGACCTTCGACCGGACGGTCGACCAGCCTCTGACCACCGTGAAGTACAAGAAGTACTGTACCTGCGTGACGGTGCCCGGCGGGTCGCTGATGGCGCCGTCTGAACCGGCGCCCTCGCCGGCCGCGAACGGGCCGCGGAACTCGAAGTGAGCGTGCGATCGGTGACCCTGCGATACGCTGACCGTCACCTTCTCGGCATCGAGTCTCTGTCCGCCCAAGAGATCCTACGGATTCTGGACTGTGCCCGTGAGCTCCGGTCGCGGCCGGATTTCGGTGCGTCGAACGAGCTCGCCGGCAAATCGGTGATCACGCTGTTCTACGAAGCGAGCACGCGAACCCGGATCTCCTTCGAGATTGCCGCCCACAAGCTGGGCGCGAGCTGTACGACCATCGATTCGAACTCCAGTAGCGTCACCAAAGGCGAGAGCGTTTGGGACACCGGCCGAACCCTCGCTTCGATGGATCCTTCGGTCATCGTGAGCCGACACCAGAGTCCGGGTACGGCCCATATCCTCGCGCGAGCCGCCGAATCCGTCGGCGAGCAGACCGCGATCGTGAACGCCGGCGACGGGGCGCACGAACACCCCACGCAGGCCCTGCTCGATGCCCTCACCCTCCTCGACCGCCTCGAGACCCTGGAGGGCCGAACCATCGCCATCATCGGAGACATCGCGCACAGCCGGGTCGCGCGCTCGAACCTGTTCCTGCTTAGGAAGCTTGGGGCCACCGTGCTGGTGGGAGGACCTCGGTCTCTCGTTCCCAAGTCGCTCGAGCACCTCGGGGGGACCATCGGTCGCGACCCCGATGAGATCATCGAGGTCGCCGACGCGGTGATGATGCTCAGAGTGCAGTTCGAACGTCTGTCGGGCCCGCCACCGTTTCCCTCGCTGCGTGACTACACCCGAACCTACGGGCTGACTCTGGCCCGGTCGCGGCGGATGAAACCGGGCGCGTTCGTCATGCATCCCGGGCCGATGAATCGCGGCATCGAGATCGATCCCGAGGTCGCCGACGGTCCGACCTCCGTCGTCGCACACCAGGTTCGTAACGGTATCGCCTGTCGGATGGCGGTCCTTCAGCGGGCCACGGGTCAAGGTCCGTGGGCGGAAGGCGCGGCGTGAAGCGGCTCGTCCTCAAAGGGATCCGGGTCTTCGACCCCGGGGCGGGCATCGACGCCCCCCATCGGACCGTGGTGTTGAGCGGAGGGCGAGTGGTGAGCCTCGATGCGCCCGAAGACTCGCCCGGGGACCGGATTATCGAAGGACGAGGCCGGATCCTGGTTCCCGGTCTCGTCGATTTGAGGTGCCACGTCTGCGAGCCGGGCTTCACCCGGCGAGAGACGGTGGAGACCGCGGCCAAGGCGGCGGCGGCGGGCGGATTCACGAGCATCGTCGCCATGCCCACCACCAACCCGACCATCGATCGTCCGGAGGTCGTCGAGCTGATCTTGGCTCGGGCCCGGGCTGCCGGCTCGACGAGAGTTCATCCCGCCGGCGCGCTTTCGGTGGGCCGCGAGGGCAAACGGCTCGCGGAGATGGCGGCCCTCAAAGAGGCCGGCTGCGTCGCGTTCACCGACGCCGATCGCGCGGTCAAGGACAGTCAGCTGCTGCGATACGCGCTCGAGCTGGCGGGGGATCTCGGGACCCCGGTGTTCACGCACGCCGAAGACGAGACCCTCTCCCTCGGCGGCGTGATGCACGAGGGCTTGGTTTCCGAGCGCCTGGGTCTGGCCGGAGTGCCGGGGGCGGCGGAAGTGGTCGGGGTGGCGCGAGACATCGCGATCGCGGAGCTGACCCGATGCCGGCTTCACATCGGCCACGTATCGACGGCGGCCGCGGTCGAGCTCATCCGGGAGGCGAAGCGGCGAGGCATTCGCGTTACGGCCGAGGTCAGCCCGCTGCACCTGCTGCTGTCCGATGAATCGGTCCTCGGTTACGATACCCAGGCCAAGGTGTTCCCGCCTTTGCGCCCGCCGAGCGACGTGGCGGCGGTGATCGCGGGCCTGTCCGACGGTACGATCGACTGCGTGGCCAGCGACCACACGCCGCAGATGGAGCTCGAGAAGAACCATGAGTTCGATCGAGCGGCGGCGGGGGCCATCACTTTGGAGACCACGTTGGCCACGTCGCTGAGCTTGGTTCGGCAAGGCAAGCTGACGTTGGAGCGGGCGGTCGCGACCCTCACTCGCGGCCCGGCCCAGATCCTTGGGCAGCCCGAGCTGGGCCGGATTCGAGAGGGAGGGCCGGCCGATGTAACGGTCATCGACCTCGATTACCCGTGGACGGTCACTCGAGCGTCGAGCTTCTCGCGATCCGCCAATACGCCGCTGATCGGACATCGGTTCGTCGGCCGGGCCGAGCTGACGGTCGTCGGGGGCAAGGTGACCTTCGAGGCGGACGTGCGTGCCCAAGAAGGTCCAAAGTGACCGGCGCTCGGCGCCAGGTGGCAATTTCGATTGCGGCGGGGGGGCTGTTCGCATGCGTGGGCTCCTCGCCGCAACGTGCGCTTCAGACGTACCGTGAGGCCTTACGGTCGTCGGATCTAGGACGGGTCGCGGCTCAGCACAGCGGTCGGCAGCCCACCCTGTCGAACCCCCGCGCGCTGCGCGCGTTCAAGGAGGCGCATCCCGCCCTGTGGGCGGCGGCGAGCGAACGGCTGCAGAGCCCGGTGGAGGCGGTACGGGTCATCGCCGAGGTGACCCTCGCCTCGGGGGCTACGGTCACGCTCGTGCAGATGAACGGCCAGTGGCGGATCGACGGGGGTACCCTGTGGGTTCCCGACGCCGCCACGCCGGAATACGCTCTGCTCACCCTCTTCGAGGGCGTGGCGGCCTCAGATTTGGATGCGGTGCGGTCCGTGCTCCCCGAGGGGAGTCGGGCGACGTTCGCGACCGACGCCGCGCTCGCCGCGCACCTGGACCGGATCCGGGACCGGGTGGCCGTGGCGCAGACTCGGATCGGGCCCCTCCGTCCGAAAATGGCCATCGTGCGGGGGAATCGGGCCACGCTCGAGTACCAGGGGGCGCGTCGCGTCCGCTTCCGCTGGGAAGCGAAACGATGGCGAGTGCTCGACGTGGAGTGAACCGCCGTGCATGATGGAGAGCGGCGCCCGCCGAGAGGAACGAATGTCGGAGATGCACGACGACCACGACGACCTATTCGCCCCGTATGATGACGAGCGCCGGCGCGCTCGCAAAGACCGCAATTCCGTTCCCGACCTATTGCGCCGAGCGATCGAGAATACTTTCGAGTCCGTCAAAGATACCGGTGCCATTCCAAAGGAAGCCATCGCGTATCTTCTTCAGCAGGGCGATCGGGGGCGGCGAGAGCTGGTGAAGGTCGCGGCCAAGGAACTCGGCGATTTCCTCCGTGCGACCGATATCTCCTCCGAGGTCGTGAAGGTGCTGACCGCGGTTCAAATGGACATGAAGGTCAGCGTTCGCTTCAAGCGAAATCCAGAGGGGGGCGCGGTGATCCCCGAGGTCGACGTCGAAAAGAAGATTGAGGACTCGTCCAGCATCCCGACCCCGCCCGCGTCGAACGAGCCGCCCAAATCGGGAGCGTGAGCGAGGCGCGGTGGACCGCAGAACTTGGTCTTTAGTGTTCCTCGCCGGGGCGGCGTTCGTCGCCGTGCAGTGGGTGTACCCGCGGATATCGAGGCCGCAGGTGCGATTCGAGATGCCCGTGCCCGACTGTGTCTCGGCCGCGAAGATGGAAATCCAGCGAAATGGCGCCCGGCTAAAAAGCCTGCGCATCAATTCGCCTCGCAAAATCGCCGTCTACGAGACGTCACTACACCGTGGGGAGTATGAGGTGTTGGTGAGGTTGGATTGCGCGTCGGGTGACGTGCGTGACGGGAAGCCTCGCCCGATCGTGGTCAGCGATGAGGCGACGTTCTATCTTCGTCCACCGCAAACGTGCCTTTGTGACTGATCGTCGTGGCCCGGGAAGAGGACCGAGTCATGGCGACTTGACGATCCGTGGAACGAAGTTTGTTGGCCCTCGGGGCAATCTCAGCGGTCGCGTGCGCGGCACCATCCGGGTCGAGGGGGTCGACAGCGCTGGCGGAGAAGTCCGCGGCGACCACGGTCTCCAAGACCGCGGCGCTGGATATACCGCTGAGGCCGGATCAGATCCTCGGTATCTTGGAGCGCAGCCAGATCATGTACGACCTCGACTCCGGGGCCGACGTTCAGGCGACAGACATCACATCGGTGGTCGTGGAAGGTGGTCTGCCTCGTCGCCCCGTCGACCCGTTCTTCGAGGTGATCATGGATCCTGGCGGCCGTCGTCGGCTCAAGAGCTCGCGGCCCCCGAGTCACGTCGCGCCGCTGTTTCGCGACGGCGATCTCGCGCTCGCGGGCAAAGACTTCCGAGCCGCCCTTTCGATGTACACGGAAGCGGTGGCCCAAGCGCCGGAGTACTTCAAGGCCCACACCTATCTCGGCAACACGCACTTCTACCTCGGCCAGTACCGACAGGCCGAGCAATCCTTCTTGCGAGCCCTCGAGCTCAACCCGCTCGATTACCAAGCGTACTTGTTCTTGGGCCAGACATACGTGGAGCTCGGACAACCGGCGATGGCCAAGCGGGCCTTGGTGCGGGCCTTCATGCTCAACCGGTCGAGTGACACCGTGAAGCGCGGCCTCGCGATGGCGCTGGCCCCATTGCAGCAGCGGATCCGGGATGGTCGGCTGTCCCCCCGCATCCGGATCGCTCGAGACCCCGAGGGTCGGGTTCGTCTTCAGATCGACAAGCAGCGCGGCCTGCGCTGGCTCGCGCTCGCGACGTGTCTTGCGTGTTGGGCGTACGAGGACGCGTGTAGCCGACGGGGCCCGGCGTCCGAGGATCCGCTGCGGCTCGCGATGTACCGGGAGTGCCTGATCAATCAGGCAGCCTCGATCGCCATCCGTAACGACCGCGCGGGCAAGGTAGGCCCTGATGAGCGGGTCCTGTTGTCGGCCATCGAGGATGGTTTTCTCGACGCGATCGTCATCTGGGAGGTCGTCGCTCGTCGCTTACCGGCGGTGGTACTGCTCCTGCCGGAAAAGCTCCGGACGTCGATCCTGGAGTACATCGATCGATATGTGATCGTGTCCGCAAGGGTGGCCACCTTAGGGCTGGAGTGAGGTCCGGGCAATCTCGTTGACACGACCGCTCGGCCGCTGGATCGTCTTTGCATGAGCGCCCAAGACGTCGTGATTCTGTCGGCCCAACGAACCCCCATCGGCTCGTTCCAGGGGAGCCTCAGCAGCCTCAAGGCGACCGAACTCGGGGCCATCGCCGCGAAGGCGGCTCTCGAAGCGGCGGGGGTCAAGCCCGAGCAAGTCGAGGAGGTCTACGCCGGGTGTGTGCTGCCGGCCAACCTCGGCCAAGCGCCGGCTCGGCAGGTCGCGCTCCAGGCCGGGTGTCCGACCGACGTTCCGTGCACGACCGTGAACAAGGTTTGCGGCTCCGGTCTGAAGGCGGTGGCGGTGGCCGCGCAGGGCATCGCGGCCGGCGATGTCCAGGTCGCTCTCGCGGGCGGCATGGAGTCGATGTCGAACGTCCCGTTCTACGTCGAAGGCGCCCGGGGCGGCCTCAAGTTCGGGGACCGGACCCTCGTCGACGGCATGATCCGGGACGGCCTGTGGGACGTGTACAACGACTTCCACATGGGCAACGCGGCCGAGCTATGCGCGAAAGAGATGAACATTCCTCGCAGCGCGCAAGACGAGTTCTCGGTCGAGAGTTACCGTCGTGCCCTCGACGCCCAGGCCACAGGCTACTTCCGAGACGAGATCGTCCCCGTCCCGGTTCCGCAGCGCAAAGGCGACCCGGTGTTGGTCGACGCCGACGAGGAGCCTGGGCGCGGCAATCCGGACAAGTTCCCGCGGCTCAAGCCTTCGTTTCAAAAGGATGGTTCCGTGACCGCTGCCAACGCATCTTCGCTCAACGATGGCGCGGCGATGCTGGTGCTCGCGTCCCGAGCGTTCGCCGACGCGAACGGGCTCACCCCCCTGGCCACGATCACCGGACACGGAAGTGCGGCTCAGGCCCCCGAATGGTTCACGACGGCTCCCGCGAAGGCGATCGGCAAGGTCCTCGATCGAATGACGCTGACAGTGGATGACATCGACCTGTGGGAGGTCAACGAAGCCTTCGCGGTCGTGTCGATAGCCAACGAACAGCTCCTCAAGCTCGACCGCAAGAAGGTGAACGTCCACGGCGGCGCGGTAGCCCTCGGCCATCCGATCGGCGCCTCCGGGGCCCGCATCCTGACCACCTTGCTCCACGCGATGAAGCGACGTGATGCCCGACGAGGCTTGGCCTCCCTCTGCATCGGCGGCGGAGAAGGCATTGCACTCGTCGTGGAGCGCTGACGGCGATGGCCCCGATCTCGCCGGCGGTTAGGGGGCCCGGTGTCGCTGTATTGGGGGCGAGGGGGGCGGCCAGTTTTGCCTGGACCATCCTCCTGACCTCCGTCGGCTGTGGCGCACCAGCGACCGCCGTATCCGAGCCGTCGGCCCTGCAGCGAGCGGCCCGGGCCGAGGGCTTGTTCGAGGCCGGGGCTGCGGTCGGATACGTGGTCAAGAATGCCGACGGCCGGGTCGTGGGGCGACTGCACTGCCGGTTCGTGGAGCAAGACGGGCTCCGCACGATCGTCAGCCGGGCGGTGTACGGCAAGCCGGCGCTCGACCTCGAGCGGCTGGTGCCGACTCGCACCGTCGAGCGGGCGACGGAGCTCGGGCCTGATTATGCACTTCGCCGCCTCAAACTGCTGTCCTCCGAAGACGGGCTGAAGACGTTTACCTACGACGCGGATTCGGTGGTGCAGGTCGGACCGCTGTCCACCGGAAGCAGTCCCAACCCGAACCCTCGAGCGCTTCCTGTCCACCCCGACGACCCCGCGCTGTTGGCGCTGCTCGTCGAGCGGTCCGGCCTCGAGGCCGGAGAGAGCGCGCGGGTAGCGGTAAGGGCGGAAGACCCGGTCCACGTTCAGTCGTGGCCGGTCCAGGTCTTCGTCGATCGCCAGCGAATCCGGGTGGTCCGGATGCCTCTGGGCGAAGCGCGGCTCGACGGCCGGGGCCGGATCGCCCGCCTGCGGCTCAAAAGTGGCTTGGTGTACGAGCAGCTCGCCGACCCGGGGAGTGCGCCCGAGCTGCTGCAGGCGCCCGAGCCCCTCGTGTACCGCCGGCCCACGGGGGCCCAATTCTTCGACCGACAGGTTCGGATCGACGTGGAGGACGGAGTTCTCGCCGGGGTCTTGTCGGTTCCGGTACAGGCGGCGAGTTCCGGCTCGCCGGCGGTGGTTTTCTTCAGCGACCTCGGACCTCACAACCGACATGGTTTCAGTGGCGGCATCGACGCCGGTACCTGGCAGATCCTCGATCGACTGGCCGACGAAGGTTTCGTGGTCTTACGTCTCGATGACCGAGGGGTGGGCCGTTCGACGTCTTCGGTGCCGCGTCCCGAGGTCGACGTGCGGCGCGTGGTCGCGGACGCGAGGGCGGTGGTCGAGTACCTGGGCCAACAGCCCGAGGTCCGGTCCGAGTCGATCTTCGCCATCGGTCACGGCTTCGGGGCCTACGATGCGGTCGCTGTTGCGCATGACCCGCAGGTGCGAGGGCTGGTGATGATCGCGCCGCCGGCCCGCGAGCCGGTGCTGGTTTTGGCCGAGCAGTGGACCGCCGCCTACGGCGGCTCGGCGGCCGAACATCGCCAACAGCTCACCCGTCTGCTGAACGCGGCCCCGGCCGCTCGTCGATCCGTCACCACGGTGCCTCCGTTGCTGCAGCGGGCGGTCGACGACGAACGCCGTCGCTTGCTGACCCTGCCTCCGCTGGTGGAGGTCGCGCGAGCGGTGAAGAAGCCGGTGGCGGTCCTGCAGGGCATGAAAGACTTCGAGGTCTCGTGGCGAGACGACGCGCGGGCGGTGGTTCGCGCGATCAACGGCCCTCGCGGTGACCGGGCCAAGCTGTTCGTCTACGAGTACGCCGACCACCTGTTAAAGGCCGAGACCCGCGCGTCGACGCCGGCCCGGTACCGGGACCGAAGCCGCCGCATCGAGGCACGGGCGCTGCGGGATCTCGTCGCCTGGCTCACCGCGAATGTGGCGGGCTAGCGAGTCCTTTCGACTCTCGACTCTCGACTTTCGACTCTACGCCGCCCACGCGTTACGACCGCTCGTAGCCGTTCAGCCACCGCCGGGGATCTTCAGCCCGTGGCGCTCCGCGCAAGCGCGGGCGTCGTCGTAGCCGGCGTCCAGGTGGCGGACTACGCCCATTCCGGGGTCGCTGGTCAGCACTCGCTGCAGTCGTCGGCCCGCCGCATCGGATCCATCCGCGACGATGACCATGCCCGCGTGCAGCGAGTAGCCGATGCCGACCCCCCCTCCATGGTGAAAGGAGACCCACGACGCGCCGTTGACCGCGTTGATCAGCGCGTTCAGGATCGGCCAGTCCGCAACCGCGTCCGAACCGTCTTTCATGCCCTCGGTCTCCCGATTAGGAGACGCGACGCTGCCGCAGTCGAGGTGGTCACGGCCGATGACGATCGGTGCCCGCACCCGGCCCGTGCGAACGAGCTCGTTGAACGCGAGCCCGACCCGGGCCCGCTCCCCCATGCCCAGCCAGCAGATTCGAGACGGTAGGCCTTGAAAGGAGACTTTCGCCCGGGCGAGCTCGATCCATCGACGAAGGTGGGGGCGGTCAGGGACGGCGGCGAGGACGGCGTCTTCGGTCGTTCGAATGTCTTGGGGGTCACCGGACAGCGCGACCCACCGAAACGGTCCTGACCCTTCGCAAAACAACGGGCGGATGTACCGGGGAACGAAGCCTTCGATGCGGAACGCGTCCGCGAATCCGCCTTCCTGGGCGAAGGCGCGAATGTTGTTTCCGTAGTCGAAGACATGGCTGCCCCGGTCGCCGAGGGCGACCATCGCTTCCACGTGGGCGGCCATCGACGTCTTCGACGCCACGACGTACGCGTCGGGGTTGCGGGCGCGGAGCTCGGCGGCCGCGGTCAACGTCACGCCCCGGGGTACGTATCCGTGCAACGGGTCGTGGGCGCTGGTCTGGTCGGTCACGAGATCCGGGACGACGCCCCGTCGCACCAGCTCCGGATAGACGTCGGCCGCGTTGGCGCACACCGCCACCGACAGCGGGCGGCGGTCTCGCTGCGCTCGTTCGATTCGCCGCAGGCCGTCATCCAGGTCGTCAGCGACCTCGTCGAGATAACGGGTCTCGAGTCGACGCTGGATCCGTGCCGGGTCGACCTCGATGCCTAAGAACGCCGCGCCCAGCATTGTCGCGGCGAGAGGTTGGGCGCCGCCCATCCCACCTAGCCCGGCCGACAGAACCAGCCGGCCCCGCAGATCGTCGGTTCCGAAGTGGGCTCGGCCCGCGGCGGCGAAGGTCTCGTAGGTTCCTTGCAAGATTCCTTGCGTGCCGATGTAGATCCATGAACCGGCGGTCATTTGGCCGTACATCATGAGACCGCGAGCCTCGAGCTCGCGAAAATGGGCCCACGTCGCCCACCGCCCGACCAGATTGCTGTTCGCGATCAGCACCCTCGGCGCATCTTCGTGGGAGCGGAAAACGCCGACCGGCTTGCCGGACTGCACGAGCAGGGTCTCGTCGCTCTCGAGCGACCTCAGGCTCGACAGGATGCGGTGAAAGCTCGGCCAGTCCCGGGCCGCCTTGCCCGTACCGCCGTACACGACCAGATCTTCGGGGCGCTCGGCGACATCGGGGGCCAGATTGTGCTGAATCATCCTGAATGCGGCTTCCTGGATCCAACCCTTGCAGCTCAGGGTGACGCCCGTTGGGGGCCGGATGACATCGACCTCGGTCATAGCGTCACGGTGGCGAGACGGCGGCGCCGTCGTCAAGGCGTCGTCGGCTTGACCGGCGCTCTCGGTGCGTTCAGCGTCCTGAGACGTGCTCCTGTCGGCTCTAGAGCGGGTGTTGGGCCGCTACGGCGTGCGGCGGGGCGGCGACGAAACGGTCCTCGTTGCCTGCTCCGGCGGCCTCGACAGCGTCGCTCTCGCCCATGCGGCGGTGGCGTTGCTCGGTGGCCGTCGGGTCGTGCTCGGCCACGTGGACCACGCGGTGCGCCAGGACTCCGGCGCCGATGCGGAGGCGGTGCGTGGATTCGCGTTGGCTTTGGGGGCCGAGGCCCGGGTGGACCGGCTCCCACCCGGCCCCGACGACGAAGCTCGACTTCGCGAAGCACGGTACGCGGCGCTGGAGCGACAGCGAGCGGCGAGCGGGGCCTCGCTGCTGCTGACCGCGCACACCGAGGACGATCAGGCGGAGACGGTGCTGATGGGATTGCTTCGAAGTGCCAGTCTCGGGTCGCTGTCGGGTATACCTGAGTCCAGAGGCCGTATTGTCCGTCCGCTTCTGACGGTAACGCGTATCCAGCTGGTCGAGTACGTTCGCCGCCATCGCTTGCCTTTCCGGGAAGACCCGACCAATCGGGAGCCTCGATACCTGCGGAATCGAGTGCGTAAGGAGCTCCTGCCTTTGCTCGAGCGCCGGTACCGGCCCGGGATGCGGTCGCGCCTCGCTGCCCTCGCGACGGCCCTCCAGTCGGGGCCGGACCGGGTGCCGGCGCCGGACGTATCTCCGGCTGCAGCCCCTCCCCGAATGCTTTACCCGTGGGGGGAGGGGCGAATGTGGCTGAAAATGGAGCGGCACCCCTGGCACGGCGGCGCGGTGCCCACTAAGCCAGATACGGTGGCCTTCGATGCAGATCGCGTCGGTTCACCCCGGATTCGGCTGATCCGACCCGGGGACCGGATTCAGCCGTTCGGCATGATCGGGCATCGAAAACTTCGCGATCTTCTGCGGGAACGGGGAGTTCCCGTTCACGACCGGCCGGTCGTCCCGGTGGTGGTCGACCCCAACGATCGGGTGCTGTGGGTGCCGGGCATAGCTCGGTCCGCTTTGGCCCCCATCTCGGGAACGACCCGCGAGGTCTGGTGGTTCTCGATTGGACAGGATCACGAGTTGCAGGCGGGTGAAAGCCAGGCCACTCTAGACGGTGCCGTAGAAGGTGAGACCTAAGGATCTCGTGGCCCGTACAGCGCGGATCCGAAGACAGGAAAAGGCATGAGGCAGAGCCACAAGACCCTAGCCCTTTGGGTGCTGCTGCTCCTGATGTTGTGGGCGATCTTCCAGATCATCAACAAAGGACCCAGCGACCGAGAAAACATCGAATTCTCCAAGTTCAGGCGTCTGGTCCAAGAAGGAAGCGTCAAAGAAGTCGAGATCAGCCTCACCGGTCAAGGAACGGCTGGCGTCTTCGAGGGCGAGTTCAACGACGGCCGAGCATTCCGGACCACCGGCGTGCTGTCCGAATCCGTCGAAACGGCCCTGGAAGACAAGAAGGTCCAGTACAAGATCGAACCCAAGGCGGAGCCCGGGCTGTGGCACAACGTGCTGCTCACCTGGCTCCCCATGATCTTCCTGGTGGTGATCTTCTTCTTCTTCATGCGCCAGCTGCAAAGCGGCGGAGGCAAGGCGATGAGCTTCGGCAAATCGAAAGCCAAGCTCATGAACGAGAACCAGAACAAGATCACCTTCGCCGACGTCGCAGGGGTCGAAGAGGCCAAAGAAGACGTCCAGGAGATCATCGAGTTCCTTCGGGATCCGAAGAAGTTCACCCGACTCGGCGGGCGCATCCCGAAGGGCGTGCTCCTGATGGGCCCCCCCGGTACCGGTAAGACGCTCATCGCCCGCGCGATCGCAGGGGAAGCGTCGGTGCCGTTCTTCTCGATCTCCGGCTCCGACTTCGTCGAGATGTTCGTCGGCGTGGGGGCCAGCCGGGTGCGAGACCTGTTCGAGCAAGGCAAGAAGAACGCCCCTTGCATCATCTTCATCGACGAGATCGACGCCGTCGGCCGCCACCGCGGGGCCGGCTTGGGCGGCGGTCACGACGAGCGCGAGCAGACCCTCAATCAGCTTCTGGTGGAGATGGACGGCTTCGAGTCGAACGAAGGGGTCATTCTCATCGCGGCCACCAACCGGCCCGACGTGCTGGACCCTGCGCTGCTGCGGCCCGGCCGGTTCGATCGTCGCATCGTGGTGCCTCGCCCCGACGTTCGGGGCCGTGAGGGCATCCTGAGCGTTCACGCCAAGCGGACCCCGCTCGACGAAGGCGTCGACCTCGAGATCATCGCCCGGGGCACACCCGGCTTCTCGGGGGCGGACCTCGAAAACCTGGTCAACGAGGCCGCGCTGCTCGCAGCGCACGCCAACCGAGACAAGGTCACCATGGAGGACTTCGAGAAGGCCAAAGACAAGGTCCTCATGGGCGGCGAGCGCAAGACGGTGGTCATGAACAAGCAAGAGCAGCGCAACACCGCCGTCCACGAGGCCGGTCACGCGCTGGTGGCGCGCCTGATTCCCGGGACCGATCCCGTCCACAAGGTCACGATCATTCCTCGCGGCCGCGCGTTGGGTTTGACCATGCAGCTGCCGACCGAAGACCGATACTCGATGGATCGAGAGCGAGTGCTCTCGGACATCGCGGTGCTCATGGGCGGCCGGGCGGCGGAAGACGTGTGCTTCGGCAAGTACACCACCGGCGCCGGCAACGACATCGAGCGTGCGACTGAGCTCGCCCGCAAGATGGTGTGCGAGTGGGGCATGAGCGAGAAGATGGGCCCGGTGGCGTTCGGTCAGAAGGAAGGCGAGGTTTTCCTCGGGCGCGACATGACCACGACCCGCGACTACTCCGAGCAGACCGCGATCGAGATCGACCAGGAGGTCCGAACGATCGTGCAGGGGCAGTACGACCGCGCCAAGACCTTGCTGACGGATAACCGCGACAAGCTCGACCGCATCTCGGAAACGTTGCTCGAGTACGAAGCGCTCGACGGCAAAGAGGTCGATATGCTCATGGACGGCCTCGACATCACACGAGAGAAGCCCGAGCGCCGTCACCTGGCGACGCCGGAGGAGCACCGCGCGAACAAAGACAAAGAGAAGGAATCGCGCGGCTCCCGGGACCGAAAAGGTCTTCTCGACCCCTTCCCCAAGCCCGAAGGCGCATAGCCTTTCAAGCTGCGCGTTCGGCGGCCTCCGTCGCGCAGCTTGCTTCGACTCAGAACAGCTCGATATCCCCCGCGTCCATCGACTCCTGCTCGACGGCTCGGTGCGCGGTCTCCACGGAAGCCTCGCGAAGGGCCTCCCTCACCAGACGCATGTACGGCTCCTTCGAGCGTCGCGCCGCGGCGGCGGTCGCATTGTCGCGGGCCCTGGGCAACACTTCCCGCAGACCCTGCGCTTTCTCTTTCACGTGCTCCAGGATCTGGGTGACCATGTCTTCGAACTGCATCGAGCGAATGGCGGCGTCGGTGCTGCGGCCAACGCGGTTGGTGAATTCACCGAGCTCGTCGAGGGTCTTCGAGACCTCGCGGTCCATGCCCTCCAGCTGTCCGAGCATGTCGTCGACCCCGCCTTTGGCGTTGAGGGCCAAGCTCATGTCTTGCGACGCGATCTGGCGTGCCGCTTCTCGCACGTCGCCGATGACCGTTCGCGCCGCGTCGACCTGGCTGCCGATCTCCTCGTTGAGGGCCTTGGTGTCCCGCGACAACATGCGGACCTCCGACGCCACGACCTTGAACCCCTTACCGGCCTCGCCGGCTCGGGCGGCCTCCAAAGCGGCGTTGATGGCCAGGATATTCGTTTCTTCGGCGATGGAGTCGACCTGGGAGACGAGGTCGAAGATCCGGTCCATGTGGTCGACCATGTCGTCGATCTTGTACGAGATGGTGATCGACTGCTTGCTGAAGTGGACCAGGACCTCGGTGAAGCGCTGAAGGACCGCGGCCGTCTGGGCCACGAACGCGCTGACGTTCAGACCTTCACCGCCCTGTTCGGCGGCGGCGCCGGACATGCTGGTGAGCAGGGCCTGCACTCGGTCCTGCTGGGCGATGGTATCGTCGCTCAGCTTGTGGAAGCTGTGCATGAGCTCGGTGGACGCGTCTTGAAGTAAGCCTTTGGCCCGGTCGAGCTCCTGGCAGATGTCTTGGCATTCGGCAGTCTGGATCTGGCCGAGCTCGACGAGCAGGCTCGCGGCCTCATCGTCGTTGGCCCGGCCACGCAGCGATGACGTTAGCCCGACGTCGGGCCCTTTGTTTGGGTGAGAGTCTTCGCTCGTCATGCTGTCCCGTTCCTACGACGGCCGCCGATCACCGCGTTTGGCGCAAGCAGGCCTCCGACTCGGTGCATTCGGCGGCCTCGAACTCATCTTGAGGCTCGAGTTCCGGCTCAAACCCGTTAGGCCGAGGCCGATTGGGGAGATGAGATGGCCGAAATCCTCGCCGTAGATGACTCTCCTTCGATGCGAGCGCTGGTCGAAACCACGCTCCGGTCGGCCGGTCACACCGTTACGCCGGCCTGCGATGGCGTCGAGGCGCTGTCCATCGCCCGCCGGCAGAAGGTCCAGCTCGTCCTCGCCGACGTCAATATGCCCAACATGGACGGGATCACTCTGGTCCGTCGGCTCCGGGAGTTACCGGGCTACAAGTTCGTGCCAATCTTGATGCTGACCACCGAAATCAGCGCGGACCGCAAAAAGGAAGCGAAGTCGGCGGGGGCCACGGGTTGGCTCGTCAAGCCTTTCGATCCCCCCCAGCTCCTGAGCACGATCACCAAAGTGATCAGCTGACGAAGGGCCACGCGCAAACATGGATACGACGACCCTCGTTTGTCCCCGCGAGATGGATATCGCGCACGCTCAGGCGTTTAAAGACCAGCTCCTGGGTTTGCCTAAGGCCGGTCCGGTCGCCGTCGACGTATCGGACGTGTGTCGAGTCGATGGTGCTGGCCTTCAGCTCCTGTTGGCGTTCGTTCGAATGCTGGCGTCCGAGGGGCGCTCCTGGTCGTGGGTCGGTCGGGCCGCGAGCCTCGAAGAGGCGGCGAATCGGCTGGCCATCGCCGATCATCTGCACTTTCGGGCAGGCGAGGAGTGAGCCATGACCGACAATCGCGAAATGATCGAACAGCTGCGAGCCGTGTTTTTCGAAGAGGCGGAGGATGGGCTCGCGATCATGGAGACCGGTCTTCTTCGTCTCGATGAAGGCGTACGCGATCCCGAGTTGATCAACAGCATCTTTCGCGCCGCGCACTCGATCAAGGGCGGCAGCGGAACGTTCGGATTCTCGGACCTGATCGACTTCACCCACTGCATCGAAACCCTGCTCGACCGGATGCGGAGCAGCACCCACCCGATCGACAGCGAAACGATCTCGGTCCTTCTGCATTCGGTCGACCATCTTCGGGTTCTGCTGGTGGGGGCCATGAACGACGAGCCGACCGAAGAGGGGCTCACGGCCGAGGTTCAGGCCGAGCTGGAGGCGCTCTTGGGGCCGACGACCGCTTCGGCGGGTAAGGCCGCCGAAGCGCCTTCCTCGTCGACGCCGGGGCAGCTATGCCGCTTCAAGATCCGGTTCGAACCCGGCCGCGACCTCATGCGGACGGGCAACGACCCCGTACTGATCCTGCGGGAACTGGGAACGCTCGGGCCCGTGCGGGTCGTTGCTGGCCTCGACGCGTTACCTCGGCTCGATGGGCTCGAGGCCGAGTCGTTCTATCTGTCGTTTCAGATCGAGCTCGAGACGGAGGCCCCCCTGGAGGTGGTGGAGGATGTGTTCGGCTGGGTCGAAGATGAGGCTCGGATCGAGATCGAGCGTGAGCCGATCGAGAGCGCCGCCGCGCCGGCGCCGACTTCGCATCCCGCGCCGATTTCCGCGCCTGCGCCGACCCCGGTCGCCGCCGCCTCGACTCCGGCGTCGGCGCAGGACAGGCCCGCCGGGCCCAAGCCCTCAGCGGCGTCCACGGGGCCCAAGAGCCCGGACGCAGGGTCGATTCGGGTGGGGATCGAGAAGATCGACGCGCTCATCAATCTCGTCGGCGAGCTGGTGATCACGCAGTCCATGCTGGGGCAGATCGAAAAAACGTTCGATATGACCAAGCTCGAACGGCTTCGGGACGGCCTCAGCGAGCTGGAGCGGAATACTCGGCAGCTGCAGGAGTCGGTGATGCGGATCCGGATGCTGCCGATCCGGTTCGTGTTTAGCCGATTCCCGCGGATGGTCCGGGACCTCAGTCAACGGCTGGACAAGCAGGTCAAGCTGACCTTGAGCGGTGAAGGCACCGAGCTCGATAAGACGGTGATGGAGAAGATCGGCGATCCGCTGGTGCATCTCGTCCGCAACGCGCTCGACCACGGCTTGGAGAGCCCCGATGTCCGCCGGGAAGCCGGCAAATCCCCCGAAGGCCACCTGGAGATCAACGCCTACCATCAGGGAGGAAGCATCGTCATCGAGGTCCGCGACGACGGTCGGGGGCTCAACGAGCAGAAGATCTACCAGCGCGGCGTGGAACGCGGACTGATCGACGCCCAGGACAAACCGCCGACCGAGCGCATTCTCGATCTGATCTTCCATGCCGGCTTTTCGACGGCGGACCAGGTCAGCGACGTGTCGGGGCGGGGCGTTGGGCTGGACGTCGTGCGCCGGAACATTCGCGAGCTCGGGGGTCACATCGAAGTGACCAGCTCGCTGGGCATCGGAACGACGTTCACGATTCGACTGCCGCTGACCCTCGCTATTCTCGACGGCCAGCTCGTTCGGGTGGGAAAGCAGACCTTCATCGTGCCCTTGGTATCGATCGTCGAGACGCTCGAAATGGACACCAAGCTGGTCAGCGCGGTGGCCGGACGGGCGGAGGTATATCGACTGCGCGACGAGTACATTCCCATCGTTCGTCTGTACGATCTGTTCGGGATCAAGGATGCGCAGACCCAGCTCGCCGACGGCTTGCTGATGGTCATGGAGGGCGCGGGTCAACGTGCGGGCATCCTGGTCGATGACCTCCTGGACCAGCAGCAGGTCGTCATCAAGAGCCTCGAATCGAACTTCCGTCAGGTTCAAGGCATTTCGGGGGCGACGATCCTGGGCGACGGGACGGTGGCGCTGATCCTGGATACCGCCGGCCTCATCAACTTCGCGAGTCGCCGTGCGTTCAAGAGTAAGGGCGCCAGCGAAGAACACCTCGCATGGTCATAGGAGCTCGCATGGAAACCACGCCAACCTCGAGCGGCTCGTCGGACACCCCAGCTTCCGGCGCCGCGGCCGCCCCAGATACCAGTCGTCAGGTTCTGACCTTCATGTTGGGACCTGAGGAGTACGGGGTCGACATTCTTCGAGTGCAGGAGATTCGAGGGTGGGAGCAAGCGACGCCGATCCCCAACACGCCCGACTTCATCCGCGGCGTCATCAATCTGCGCGGAACCATCGTGCCGATCGTCGATCTACGGCTCCGTCTCGGCATGCCCGCTCGGCCCTATGGCCCCACCACGGTGGTCATTATTCTGAAGGTCGTCAGCCCCCTGCGCCAGCGGACCATGGGCGTGGTGGTCGACGCCGTATCCGACGTCCATGTCGTCTCTTCCCGCCAGATGCGGGCTCCGCCGGGATTGAGCAGTATCGACGCCGAGTTCGTGATGGGGTTGGCGGCGGTCGGAGACAAGATGCTGATCGTGGTCGATGTCGACGAGCTTCTCAACTCGGGAGAGCTCGCCGACCAGGCGTCCTCATCCGGCTGACGGCGATCGAACGCTCGTTTCGAACACGCTTGAATCCCCGCTTCGCGCGCCGATCAGAAGGATGAGTCCGTAGTTGTCTACGGCGTGGGGCTAAAATGAATCCCGGGCGTGAGTTTCAGCTTTCAGACCAGCAATTCGGATGGGTGTGCAAACACGTCAAGGACCGCACGGGCATCACGTTAAACGACACCAAGCGCAACCTGGTTCACAATCGACTGTCGTCTCGGGTCCGGAGTCTGGGCCTGGCGGACTTCGACGGCTACTTCGCGCTCCTCGATCGCGCCGACTCCGAGGAGCTGGAAGAGTTCGTCAACGCGATCACCACCAACGTGACGTCTTTCTTTCGAGAGAATCATCATTTCGAGTTCCTCCGGGATACAGCGCTTCCGGAAGCGATGGCCCGCAACGCTGGCCGCCGCCGGGTTCGGATCTGGTCGGCGGGCTGCTCGAAGGGCATGGAGCCGTACAGCATCGCGATGGTGGCGAAGGAGGTCATTCCGGACAATGCGGGTTGGGATACCAAAATTCTGGCCACGGATCTCGATACCAAAGTGCTGCAGGTCGGTCGGTCGGGGGTCTACGGGATCGAGGCCGCCGAAGCGATCGGCGACGACCGTCTCCGTCGCTTCGTGCGCCGGGGTAGAGGCGCCAACGAAGGCCAAATTCGAATGATGCCCGAGCTCCAACAGATGATTTCCTTCAAACACCTGAATCTGATGGAGACGTGGCCGCTGCGAGGACCGTTCGACGTCATATTCTGTCGAAACGTGGTCATCTACTTCGATCGTCCGACGCAAGCGACGCTCTGGAGCCGGTTCGCCAAGCTCCTCGCCCACGGCGGTTATCTGTTCATGGGACACTCGGAGTCGATGCTGGGCGACGCCACGTTCGAGCCGATCGGCCGCACGATGTACCGAAAGATCGGAGACGGATGAGTCGCCCAGGGATAGAGATACCGCCGGCCCTCGACGGTTTCGAAGGCATCAGTCGGAGCTGGGAGCCGGTTCTCGGGACTTACTGCGCGCGTATCTTGCCCGGTGAGTTCTACGTGACCCCTCACGACGAAGTCTTGAGCACGGTCCTGGGGTCGTGCATTTCCGCGTGCATTCGTGTCCCTCGCCTGTTCCTCGGCGGTATGAATCACTTCATGCTCCCGGCCGGCGATAATGGGGGGACCGCGACGGGAAGCGAAGCCCGGTACGGCACGTTCGCCATGGAGTGCCTGGTCAACGAGCTCCTCAAGCGAGGCGCTCTACGAAGTGAGTTGGAGGCCAAGATCGTCGGCGGCGGTAAGATGTACGACTCGGAGGCCGGTATCGGCCAAGGCAACATTCACTTCGTACTTCGATATCTGAGCACGGAAGGGATCTCGGTCATCGGTCAAGACGTCGGGGGTGCCTCTCCCCGTCGGGTTCAGTACTTTCCGAGGTCGGGTCGGCTGCGGGTCAAGAAGCTCCCGAGCGTTCGAATGGAATCTATCGATCGGTCCGAACGCGCGCATCTGGAGGCCAATGTCGAGCGCCGTCGGTCCGGAGGCGTCGAGCTATTCTAGGAGTTACGATGGGCAAGATCAGAGTCGTCGTCGTCGATGACTCGGCGTTGATGCGCCGAGTGTTGACCGAAATCTTGAACAGCGATCGCGGTATCGAGGTCGTAGCCACCGCGGCGGACCCGCTGATCGCTCGGGAGAAGATACGTGCCCTCAATCCCGACGTCATAACCCTCGATGTCGAGATGCCGAGGATGGACGGGCTGACGTTCCTCCGGAACATCATGAGGCTGCGTCCGATGCCGGTGGTGATGGTGTCTTCGCTGACTGAACGCGGCGCGGATGTCACTCTTCAGGCCCTCGAGATCGGGGCCGTAGACTTCGTGACCAAGCCGAAGATCGGTCAACGAGAGGGGCTCGAGAGTCAGGCCGATTCGCTCATCAGCAAGGTCAAGGTCGCGGCTCGGGCACGGGTCAAAAGAGCCAGCGAAGTCCCCAAGGTGGCCCCCAAGCACGGCGCGGACGTGGTCCTTCCTCGGGGTCCGGCCCCGGTTCGGCCGTTCATGACCACCGACCGAATCCTGGCCATCGGCGCGTCCACGGGAGGAACGGAGGCGATCAAGGATGTGTTGGAGCCACTGGACGCCGACTCGCCGATCATCGTCATCGCGCAACACATCCCCCCCATGTTCAGCAAGTCGTTCGCGAAGCGGCTGGACGAAATCTGCCGCATTCGGGTCTCGGAGGCCGTCGACGGCGAGGTGTTGATGGCCGGTCACGCGTACGTGGCCCCCGGCGATGCACATCTGATCTTGGCGCGTGACGGAGCCCGTTACGTCAGCAAGTTGAGCACCGGACCCGCGGTCAATCGACATCGGCCGTCGGTCGATGTCCTCTTTCGATCGGTTGCTCAGAGTGCGGGCCGTAACGCGGTGGGGGTGATCCTGACCGGAATGGGGGACGACGGCGCTCGCGGTCTGCTGGAGCTGCGGAACTGTGGCGCCCACACCATCGCGCAAGATGAAGCGACCAGTGTGGTGTGGGGCATGCCTGGCGAGGCGGTCAAGATGGAGGCCGCGTGCGAAGTCCTTGCTCTGCACCACATCAGCGCGACGATGATCGAGAAGGTCGCTCAGGATCCGAGCCCGACTTCAAAGGCCGCCGCCGGTGGACGATAGATCTCGGCGAGGATCACGAAAGGATCACCACCATGCCGCTTCAGCTCAAGAACTCGCCGTCGGGTACACCTCAGATCGAGATCAACGGACGTTTCGATTTCACCTCGAACCGGGAGTTTCGCGATCTTTGCAAATCCATGGGTCCGAGTCGGTCCTGTGTTCTGAACATGAGGGGGACGACCTACGTCGACTCGTCGGCCTTGGGCATGATGCTTCTGCTCAAAGAGCAAGTTCCGGATGTCCAGATCGTGGGAGCGAGCCCGGACGTCAAGAAGGTCCTCGAGATCGCGAACTTCAGCAGTCTGTTTGCGATCACCGACTGAATCCATGGCCGTCGACATTCTCATCGTCGATGATGACCGGGTAAATCGGCGACTCCTCAAGCGGTTCCTGGAGGCCGAGGGCTATACGACGCGGCTCGCTCAAGACGGCGAAGAGGCGCTTCGCCAGTACGAACAGCGTCTCCCCGACGTCGTGCTCCTCGACGTCATGATGCCCGGAATCGACGGCTATGAGGTCGCTCGCCGCATGAAGGCCGAGCTGCGGGAGCGGTACGTCCCCATCTTGATGCTGTCAGCCCTCAATGGCCCCGAAGACATCACCGAGGGGCTTCAGGCCGGCGCCGATGACTTCCTGTCCAAGCCCTACGTTCGCGAGATTCTCTACAGTCGAATCCACGCGGCGCTGAGAACGCAGCGCCTGTTCAACAGTCTCTCCTTGCAGAAGACCTTGCTGCAGGAGATGCGCGAACGAGAGCAACAAGACCTGCTGGTCGCGGAGCGGGTCATGGCCGGCATCAACCACAGCGACCTTCTCCAGGCCCCGTTCATCAAATCCCACACCACGCCGGCGGACATCTTCAACGGCGACCTGCTCATGGCCGAGTCGACGCCGAGCGGGAGAATTCGGGTCATGCTGGCCGATTTTTCGGGCCACGGGCTCGCGGCGGCGATCGGTAGTCAGCCGGTGGCGTTCATCTTTCGAGCGATGACCAAGCGCGGCGAAGCGGTCCATCGCTTCTTTCAGGCCGCGAATCAGCAGCTCAAGGCGCTGCTGCCGCCGGAACTGTTTCTCGCGTTGTGCGTGGTCGAGCTGGATCCGGCGGCGGCGGTGCTGAGCGCGTGGAATGCGGGGATGCCGCCGGTCTTCGTCTATGGCGCCGACGGCCGGATCAAGGAGCGGATCCGTTCGTCGCACGTTCCGCTGGGCATTGTCGACGCGATGGCCTTCGAGCAGCCATCACCCATCTTGCTCGAGGACGACGACCGGGTCTTCTTACACTCGGACGGGCTGACGGAGGCGATGAACCCCGACGATGAAGAGTTCGGCGAAGCGCGGCTTCTCAGCGTGCTCGAAGGGGCGGCATCCGACGATCGCGCCTTCGAGACGCTGACCGAGCGCCACCTCGAATTCAGAGAGGGCCGACCCATGTCCGACGATCTCACCTACGTCGAGATCCGCCACTGCCGGGACGTCAGAATCCCGACCGCCACGACCCCCGAGAAGCAGCCGCCGGACCTGTGCCTGTCGCTGCGGCTCGGCGCACGAACGATGGCCACCTTGGAGCCGACCCGGCTCCTGCAGAGCGTGTGCTCCGAACTGCCGGTCCTCAAAGCGAACCCGAGCGCGATGACCGTCTTGGTCGAGTTGTTCAATAACGCGGTCGACCACGGGGTTCTCGGGCTGGACTCGGCGGTGAAGCAAGGCAGCGACGGCTTCGAACGGTACTACGAGATGCGGGCGTCTGCGCTCGAGCGTCTGCGCAGCGGGTCCGTGAAGTGCGACGTCGAGCTTCGCGACGATGCGCGGACCCAGCTGGTGCTGCGTGTCGAGGATTCCGGGCCCGGATTCGACGTCAAGAATCGCCGGCGGTGGGGCCAGGAGGGCCCACGCACCCACGGGATGGGCATCTCTTTGGCCCAGCAGCTCAGCTGCGACCTCGTCTACAGCGACAACGGCAATCGGGTCGAAGCTCGGATCGAGTTGGAGGCCGACGACGTCGAGGACAAAGCCTCGTAGCGCTCAGCGAGGGCCTATTCGGAGCCGGCGTCCTCGATCCGTTGTTCCGCCAGATTCAAACGTTCTTGCCAGGTGTCCAACGCCTTCCAGAGCTCGTGGTTGAACGGGTCGTGTTTCAGCGCTTCGTTCGCCGCCTCGACCGCTTCTTTGTACTTCATGACCCCCTCGTAACGAACGGCGAGGCTGACGTGTTTCTCGGCCAGAGCCAGCGCCTGCGGCTGGTTTCGGTGCCACACGCGCCGAAGACGCTCCCGCTCCGTATCGTCAGCGATCGCCAGCCGCTCCCGCGGGAACAGGTGGCCGTGCCGAAGGTCGTAGTCCAGCCGTCGGTCCGGATGAAGGAGCAGCGCGCCCAGCCGCCGGACGAGGCCACGAACGTGCGCGGCGCGAGAGGCTTGAGCGGCGGTCAGGGTCTCCGTGGACCCTTCGAGAAGTCGGCCGATCTTGCGAAGCCGGACCTCGATCTCCTCGTTGGACGCCAGAGGCGGAACGCCGATCGCGCCGTAGAGATCCTCTTGCTCGAAGCCCTGGAGCACGCGTTTGATGACTTCCAACACCGCGTGACTGTCGGCGCCGGTCCGGGCGGCCGGCGCCGTCGCGGCGACGTCGAGGGCCTCCGATAGCCCCTCGACGTACGCTTCGATCCGCCGCCGAGTCTGGGCGTCGAGGTCGACGAACTGCAGCCCGACCCCGGGCTTGCCGCCGCCCCCCGCCGCGGCGGCGGTATCGAGGATGTGGACGACTTCGGCCGACAAAGTGAGCTCGCCGTCCTCCGTCGAGAGGGTCACGCTCACCGGTTGTCGAAGTGGGGGCGGGTCGTCGGTCTCCACGAACAAGCCGCCCTTGGAGATGTCCGCCATCCATAACGCACGAAGGGCGTTGCGGTTGCCGGCCTGAAGCTCGACCCGTTGGCTCGTCACGAAGCGCGGGTGCTGCCTACGGACGGTCATGGCGCTACGATGATAGCCTCGCAACTGTGGTCGACGTCTAGGGCGCTGTGCTAAACGGACCGCATGCGAAGCATGCTCAATATCACCGTGTGTGTCGCCGCGGTCACGCTGCCCGCCGTCTCGGTGGCCAATCCGAAGGCGACGCCGGCGAACAAACCCAAGGTGGAGCTCACGACCTCCGTGGGGGCCATCGTTCTCGAACTCGACGCGGGCAAGGCGCCGCAGTCGGTCGAGAACTTCCTGAAGTACGTGGACGCGAAGCACTACGACGGGACCATCTTCCACCGGGTGATCCAGAACTTCATGATCCAGGGGGGCGGATTTACCGAAGACATGCAGCGGAAAAAGACCCGTGATCCGATCGGAAACGAGGCAGACAACGGGCTCAAGAACCTCCGCGGCACCGTAGCCATGGCCCGAACCGGCGACCCCCACAGCGCCACCGCCCAGTTCTTCATCAACGTGAAAGACAATATGTTTCTGAACCACCGTTCGAAGGACTCTCGCGGCTGGGGGTACACCGTGTTCGGTCGCGTCGTGTCCGGGATGGACGTCGTCGACAAGATCCGGGCCGCGAAGACCGGCGCCAAAGGGCCATTTCGGAAGGACGCGCCGGTCGAGAACGTCGTGATAACGAGCGCCCGACGCCTGTGATGCGTCAAGTCGTAGGCCGGTCGATCGCGACCGGAATCAAGCCCTCGGCGACCACCCGCAGATGAACGCGAAGCGGGGGTAACGACGTCTCGTCGTCTTCCCGTGTCCACTCCACGGTCAAGAAGGGGCGCGCAGGGTCGGCGCCTCGAAACGCGCCCACGGCGCCGGTCAGATCCGCGCGCGGGGTGGCGCTTTCGCCTTCGTCGAGGACCGTGCCGTCCAGGGTCATCGCCCGCCATCGGTACCTGACTTCTTTAGGGACCAGCAGCAGGTTAGCTTGCACCGCGAGGTCCGTCATTTCTAGGGTCAGGCCCTTTGTCGTCGGCGTGTCGAGCGGCAAGACGCGCGCGAATGCGTGGGTCAAGAGCTTGTACTGCCGGGCGAGCAAGACCCGTAACACCCACTCTTTCGCCCCCGGCTCCGTGTACCGGGCCGCGTCGACGATCGCCTGCAGGTGTTCGGGCCGAAATTGGGCGATGATGCTTGCCGCCCAGTAGGTGTCGAGAGGACCGGCTTCGTCAAAGGCGGGGTTCGGTAGGTTCGGACGCCACCGAGCGGGATCGAAGACCTGGGCTTCGTACAGGCCGACCGAGCGAAACGGGGAGCGCTGCAGAGGTAGCCAATAACGGTAAGCGAGGCCTGCGGACAGGAAGTTGACCGCGATCAGCGACCAGGCGAGGCGCGATTCGTACCCCTGGCCGGGAAACTTGGGCTTCGTCCCGGCCGCGCCGAGCGCGTCGCCGAAGTCCAGCACGTAGTGCACGATGTGGCCGAGTCCGGGTTGGCCCGGGCGTTCGCGAAAGACGTCCATGGTGTTGGCCCGGCGGGTATCGGTATTGTTCAACCACGCGCTGAACGCCCATAACCCGCGAAGGCTGCGGCGACGCTCATGGGGCACTCGATCATTGGGATCATCGGCCCGCTGCCCGCGGTAAGAGAACGGGCCGAGCAGGCGGCCCGAGATCCGCCGCGAAAACAGGGCGCGAATCGAGCCGTCAGGGTACGGATTGACCAGGGCCAGCAGGTCATCCAGGCGCTTTGGGCTCAACGGGATCTTGCTCCCGAACTTGCCGGAGGTCATCGCCGCCGGGTCGAGCTGGAGTCGGCGCAGGTCGAACGTGAGCACGTAGTTTTCGGGCACGTTGTAACCCGCGGCCCATAGGATCTTGGTGGAGACGATCTCCGCGCCCGATGCCAGATCGGGGAACGCTGGAGGGTCGAACTTCACGATGAACTCGGCGCCAGCACTATCGACGATGATCAGGCCCGGGGTAGCACCTTCGACCTTCCCGCCGATCACCACGAACGGGCCCGGTGCAGGCCCTCCGCGGGCGGTGGGGCCGGCGATCAGGGCCTCGGGGGTCAGCGTTCCTCGACCGATCCGGTTGGTGAACCACGGCGAGTCCAGCACCTGGCCGAAGTGATTGATGTCCAGAGGCGGTGGTCCACCGATCAGCCGCTCGACGTAGTGTCCCGGATTGACGTTGACCGCAAGCGGCCGGACCACCGCGTTGTCCAGCGCATACCAGCCATCGAAAGCCTCCGTGGGTGCGGGGGCAGAGTGGGGTATCGGGGCCGGTACTCGTTGAAACAGCCGATCGTGAGGGGCGGTCTGCCACGTCGCGGGCGCGCAGCCCCCGACCACGAGGAGCATGCCTAGCGGCCCAGCGAGCCTCACAGCACCTCCCCGAAACCGACGCTGAACTCGATGCCTTCCGGTGAATAGGCGACCTGGATTCGGCCGGCGAGGATGAAGTTCTGTTCGAGCCGAAGACCGATCCCCACCGACCACGGCAGCGGCGACTTGATGAGGTCGTCGAGTCGCCGTCCCACCCGCCCGATGTCGCCGAACAAGGCGGCGGACATTCCGATGCCTTCGTCAGCGTACTCGAAGAAACGATACCGGTACTCGATCGTGCCCCACCACCCGAGCCGGTCCACGAAGCGATCGTTGACGTAGCCCCGCAGGTTCGTCGAGCCACCGAGGTTGGCCATGAGATGCAAGGGTACCTGTTCGTCGGACGCGATGGGGAGAGGGACGGTTCCGCTGGCCCCGATCTTGATGAACAGCGTCCGGAACCGCGGCAAGACGGGGATGAACGCCGCGAAGACGCCTTCCGTTCGAAATCCACTGGTATGGGCACCGTTGAGATCGCGGCTCGCGGTCAGCCTCAGCCGCGCGAAGATACCTTTGGAGGTGACGCCGAACGAGTCGCGGGAGTCGTACTCCGTGCTGAGGGTGAGTTCGGGATAATCGAGGGCGTCTCGAAAGCCCGCAGGAAGCGGCAGGCCACTTTGCGGAGTGAGGCCGGGGCCTCGGCTTCCGTCGCCCGTTCCGAGCTTGCGGCGACGATAGGCGGCGGCGATCTCGATAAAGTACTCCGGGAGACGATTGGGGTTGATCAGGGTGATGCCAAACTCCGCGTTGACCGCGTCGGTGCGGAGCTCCTGCAGGGCGCTGACCGACCGATCCCCCCCCAGCCCGAAGTATCGGGCGTCGTGGTCGACCTCGTAAGACGCGGACAAAGAAACCCGGCGGCCGCTGAGGGTCGGGAATCGACGCGCGAAGCTCACCGAGAACACTCGGTCTCGGTTCGGGTAGATCTGGCCGAGGGCGATGAATCGGTCTTGGCTTCCGAACGGCTCGTTGTACAGGAACACCGCCCCCGCGCCTAAGCCCGAGTTGTTGAACGGATCGATCAGCGGGAGGAGGGCGGCGGTCCCTTCTTCGTTGGTGACCAGGTCCAGGAATCGGTCGAGCAGTTTGTAGCGCTCGAACACCGTCGCCACCGGCATTAACGGGACGAACGCGAGCTCCAGCAGGTACTGAGGCAGTCGAAGCGCCAGGTACGATAGCTCCAGACCGGGGTCGGTTTCCGACCGCACGTCGGTCGTCCAGCGGTCGAGCGCGGAGGCCTGGGTGCTCGAGCTCGTCGGGGGAACGTCCGGCGCTTCGGTGCGCCCGGCGGACGGTGTACCGTCGGCGGTCGCCGGTTGGGCGTCAGCGAGCCGTGGCACATCCGCCATCGCGATCACGAGGACCGCGCCGATGGCGAAGGGCGTCGGTCTCAATAGGGGCCCCGAGCCGGGTTGGGAGGCACGACGAACGAATCGAAGGTTTCACCGGCGAGATTGACGGCTCGGCCCACGAGGCTATTTCGGTCGACGTCGAAGATCACGAAGTGAGGCTCGGTCCGGACACGCTCGCTGAACCAACTGGGCGTCATCCGCCGGATCGGGGCCCCTCCCGAAGCGGACACCAGGTAGGTCACTCCGTCGATGCGTTTCGTTCGCTCGTAGTTGTGATCGTGTCCGGCCAGCACCACCTCCAGGCCGTACTTCGGGCCCAGGTCGCCGACGATCTCTCGCATCTCGAGATCGGAGCCGTGGGCGCCGGCCGAGTAAGGCGGATGGTGGAGCACCAACAGGGTCACGAGATTCTGATCGGCCGCTTCCTTCATCTTCGCTGCGAGGTATCGGTACTGAGCCGAACCTTTGCGACCCTCGGCCGAGGAGTCCATGAGCAGCACCCGAACCGATCCCCAGTCTTGGCTGTAGTACCGGTTGCCCGCGTTGATCCGAGACATCAGGAAGTAGCGCCGAAAGTGCCCGCGCAAGGAGACGTCGTGATTGCCGACGGCGGCGAAGATCGGCACCCGGCGAATGACCGGCGATTCGATCTCGAAGAAGGTGTGCCACTCGTCGAGGACACCGCCGGTGTAGACGATGTCGCCGCTGTGGAGCAAGAAGTCGATGTCTTCTCGAGCCATCGCTTCGATGAGGCTTCGGTGGACCTTGTGTCCGGAGCGAGTGTCGCCGAAGGCGGCGAATCGAAACTTCTCGCCGCGAGGCCGCCCGGCCCGAAAATCGAACGGACCGTGGGCGCCCAGCTCGGATCGAACCCGATACTGGAGCGGGGGACCGATCGGGAGCTCGGTCATCGCGGCGACCCATACCCCGTCTTCTTCGACCGCGGTGACCGTCTTCACCGGACCCTTGGCGTCATCGCCCCCCGCCGGGCGCGACCAGCTCACGGTGGGCGGCCGGGTGAGCGCGTGTTCGATCATCACCGCGACCGTCCCTGGCTCGACCTGCACGAGATAGGGGCCCACATCGTACGGAAGGTCGCGCACGCCGATGTACAGCGGCGTGGTGCTGAGTTGACTCTGGGGGTAGCAGCCGACGGTGGCCACGAACGCCACCAGCCCGACTTGAAACGCGCGCGGTCTCACGGCGGGCCTGGGCATATCACAAAAAGCTCATTCGTCCCATGGACGTGGCGCGAACGATTTGTCGGCTTTAGGCGATCGATCGACGCGGGCGTTCAACGTGAAGCGTGGTCGGCAGGGAAAGTTGCGGCGAACCGGCGCTTCCGCCGGCGGGCTTTGATTCGCGCATCCCGGTTCGTCATCGGACCGTGCGGTGGCTTAACGCAACTCTACCTGCTCCTCGACAGCGCGCCTCGGTGTGCGGACGCGACCGGAGGTTGACCGACCGCGTCGTCACCGGCGGCGACGACGCCTGAACACGACCTCGCGGGCCTCGTCGAGGCGAACGCGGATCGACTCTAGTTGACGTTCAGCGTCCGCGAGGCTCTCGGCGCGGATCGACGCTTCCGCTTCGATGTCAGCGAGCTGGACGGCCAACGCGGCGACCTCGTCGCGCCGCAGGGCGCGGACCATCGACGGGTCATCGTCCGTTGGAATCGGCGGCGGGCTTCGTTTCGATGCCTGACCGGCCGAAGATGGGCTGGCCCCGACGCCGGTCTTCCGTGTCGGCTCGGCGGCCAATGGCCCCCCCACGAACCGAGGCGTATCCACGGTGTCTAGTGTCAGGGTTTTCTCGGATTCAGGGCCCACGGTCTTCGCGGCGGTGGTCGGGGGCGACGCCCTGGGCGGGCCGTGATCTTCGGCGGTGACGGGCGCGGTCACGAGGTCGGTCGAGGGGCGAGCCAGGGTGCCGCTGAGACTCGTCTCGCCCAGCTCTTCGGTGAGTCGTCCCGCGGTGAGCGCGGTTCGCGTCGCGGGGTAGGCGGCGGCCATGCGGAGCGTCTTCATCGCTCGGTCGACGGTGGCCCTGGAGGTCAGCACGCCCGCTTCAGACAGAATGTCTGCGCCCACGGCCTCGAAGGCCTCCACGATCGCCCGTTCGCTGCTGCGAGCCTGTAGCACCTGTTCGTGATCGACGGCGCCGTGCTCGCCTTGCCGCTGGTGATCGAGGGCCGTGAGGAGTCGGTCGAGCAGCGCGGGCTGACGTCGCGCCCATTGGTTGACCAGCCATACCGAAACCGGCGGCTTGCTCAGCTTCTTGACCTCAGCTGCGTCCGCCTCGCGTCCGGCGTTGACCAACCGTTTGGCGAGATCGTCGCGCCCGGGAATGAACCGGTGCGGCGGGCCCGCGAAGAGGGCATCGACGAGGGTATCGGTGGACTCGAGGTTGTCTTCCTTCACGCTCACGTCCATCAAAGGTGACATCGATCTGTCTCGGTGTTTTGTTGGCGACCGAGAGCCCGACCGGCTCTAGGTCGCGCCACCGGTGCTGTTTCGAGGCGGTCCCCTCGCCGTGAGGCAAAGTGAGACGCAGTGGTGTCCGGATCACATCGACTCGCCACCCGATCGCTCCGCTCGGGCGGCCGTACCCGATGATCGGACCGGCGTCCGACACACGACCAGCGACTTGACCGCACCTTGGCGGGCTCTCATTGTGCACGTATGTCCGGGCGTTTCGGCGACGATGATGGTCGCAAGGGAGGACCAGCGCCGCTCGGACCCGCTTCTCGTCCCGATCGAAGCGACCAGCAAAACGTCGATAAAGCCACCGAGCGAGACCCCGCCGCATCGTCTTCGGTGGCGAGCGGTCCCCCGCCGTTGTTGACCCCTGCCCACGGGGTGCCGCTTCTGGCGGGCCCGATGCGTGTTCCCCGCTACGCCCCGCACCCAGACCCGTCGGTCAGCTCAGGGGGAGGACAAGGGCCTTTCGTGACCTCTCTTCCTCCGGTGGCGGCCCCCGCAGGTTTTGTGACGCCGTCGCCGTTTCCTTTTCATGGCCGGCGGACACCGATCGGGTTGTCGGACGGCGATTCGGGCGGGGGCCCGTTTCCGTCGTCGCCTCACGGGGCGCCGCTTCCCGCCTCGTCGCACGGCGCGCCCTTTGCTCGGGCCCCGCTGGGGGGGACCTTCCCGGGTGCGAGCCGCGCGCCTTCGCCCGCATCATCGACCCACGGTTGGCCAACGACGTCTCCCGGTCGTCCGTCGTCTTCCGTCCATCGCTCACCGTGGGCCCGAGCCATCGAACGATTCTGGAAGGCGTTCTCGCGATCCGTGGTCGGGGCGAGGATGTATCCGTCGGAGAGTACGGTGCAGGCGGACTACGTCTATCAGACCCAGGCCGCCCTCGATGAGCTCCTTGGGCAGCAGCCCGCGCTGATGCTGTGGGTGCGCGAGACGACCCTGTGGTGGTCTTCGGAGGTGGTGTACGAGGAGGAAGATATCGACGGGGGGCTCGTCGTCAGCCTCGCTCGAGAGGGCCTCGAACACCTGACCTTCTACCGGGGCATCGAAGCCGAGGAGCTTCAACGCCTCGCGGCGGTGTTGTCGACGGTGACGGCGACCGAGGTCACCGGTGAGGTTGCGGTGCGCCTGTGGTGCCTCGACGCGCCGAACTTCCGATACGGGGTCCGCGACCCGTTCGACCCTATCTCGCCGACGCCTCGAGGGCTGAGCGCCGAACACGACCAATACCGGCAGCTGGTACTTCAGGTCACCGACCTCGCCGGCGCTTCGGAGCCGGTCGCGGAGACCCTCGCCGGCTGGGCGCCGCCCCCTCTGCTGCCGTGGATCGATGCGTTGGAAGCCGACCTCGGGGAGCGTCGCCGGCAGCTCGCCAGCCATGACGACCTCGGACCGCTGATGGCGCGGGCCAGCATCCTCCTGCTCGGTGCGCTCGGGGCCGAGGCGGAACCCAAGTCCGACACGCCGGCCTGGCGGCTGCTGACCGAGTTGCTGCGGGCGGTTGTCGGTCACGGTCACTTCGCCGACGCCCAGTCGCTTCTGGACCGGATGGACGACTACGGACACCGAACCGCCTCTCCCAACGTGCGTCGGATGTTCGAGGGGGTTCGGCGATGGTTGGGCAGCGAAGACGTGATGCGGCCGGTGATGACCATCATCGGACAGACCACCGAACCCGCGCGGCTGCAGGCGGCGATGCGATACCTCGCTCGGCTCGGTCCCCACGCCGACGCGAGCCTATGGAAGCTCGCCGGGCAGCTGCGCAGCGACGTCGCCCGGCACCAGGTCGCCGAGCTGCTGGTGTCCGCCGTCGAGCGCGACCCGGAAGAAACGCTGCGACAGCTGCCGAAGCAGAATCCCGCGATGATGATCGACCTGGTGGCTCGGGCCGAGCTGCGGCGCTCGGCCGAGGCCGACGTGGTGTGGTGGCACGGCCTCGAGCATCGCGACCCAGCGGTCCGGGCGCCGGCGACGAAGCTGCTTCGTCGTCGCGACGGCGATAACGCGGAAGCGGTGCTGCTGCAGCGTCTCGACGACGAGGATCCGCAGGTCCGCATGTCCGCGATCGACGCCATTGGCGGTCGACCTCGCCAAGCGCTCCTCGATCGCATTCAGACGTACTTCAAGCTCGGTCGGATGGAGGCCGCCAGCGAAGCCGAGCTCGGGCTCGCGATGGTGACCTTCGCGAGGATCCTCGGGCCGCGCGCGGTACCGCAGCTGTCCCACGTGCTCAACGAAGGGCATCGGCTCCGGCTCGGGGTCAAGACGGTGCCCATCCAGGTCAAGGCGGCCCAGGTTCTGGGAGGGATCCCGGATTCATCGGCGGTCAAGGCGCTTCAACTCGGGCTGCAGTCCCGCAATCCCCAGGTCAAATCGACCTGTCAAAAGGCGATCGACGGGTACTACGGAGAGAGCCTCCATCTCGAGCCGCCGCCCCAGGCAGATATCAGTCCTCGGCCCGCGACGATGAAACGTCCGGCCGCGGCGCGGCCTTCGGAGCCGAGGTCCGAGGGGCCGCGCCGGCTAGCCCGCGGGATCGTCGGTCTGCCGGCAGGGGGCGGCAAGAGTGATTGACGTTCCGTTGCTGCCCGAATCACACCGCGAGCAGGCCCGCCAGGCGTTGTTGCACGGTCTCGCGGTCCTGCAGGCGGTGGAGCGACACGGCTCTCAAGGGCGCCCGTTCATCGACGCGTTGGCTGGATGGCAGGTCGCGTTGCACGAGCTGGGAAATCGCACGGGCTTTCCGCTGGAGATTCGGCTCGCTGAAGACACCGGCTGGGTCGGTGGTCGTCTGCTCACCGCGGACCCTCGAACCGCGGAGGCGATCGGATACATGCAGGCTCGGTGGCGGCAGCGCGCGGTCGGCGGTTTGCGGTGGTCGATGCCCCCGACGGCGGAGATCCTCCGTCACTGGGTGCTCCGGTTCGGGCAGCCCCTGCGGCAAGCTTCGGATGCCGCCCGCGTTCGCGCGACCCTGGAGGAGCTTCGACCCTACGGCCTGGAGACCCTCGATCTTCGGGTTCCCGGTCCCGAGGAACAGGCACTGATTCGAGCGTACGGCGTCCGATTCGGACGTGGCGCCCTCGCTCGGACCGCGGTCGCGTACGCGGGGTTCGTCAACTTCATTTGCGAAGGCCGAGACCCGTTCAGCTTCGCCATCGCGCTGAGCCGTCCGGTCATGGACCTGGTCGACGTCGCGTGCTCGTCGCCCGACCATCTGGCGTGGGTGCTGGCCGGACGTCGGGAGCAGGCCGCCGAGCTGCACCGCGTGCTCGGCGGTTACGCCCCCGTCCACGCCGCGGCGACCGCGGCCTATTCCATTCTCCTCGGGACCGGGCTCAAGCTCTCGAAGACCGAGCTGCTCGACCTGGGGACGAGCGCGGTGCTGGCCAAGGTGCCGTTCGCGTTGCTGCCTCCCGAGATGACCGAGCGCCCCGGACCCCTGACCCGAGAGGAGCGATACGCGCTGCAGCTGGCGACGGTGCGGGCGGTCCAGAACCTGCTCGCTTCGAGTCGGTTCGGGGAAGCGACGTTGCGACGGCTGGTGGTGGCGTACGAGCACCAGCGGCCCTATGCGCTCGAGAACGGTCAGCGGACCGATCTTCACGTCTACGCCCGCATCGTCGCCGTCGCCAACGCGTTCGACGCGCTGACCACGCCCCGACCGTGGCGGAGCGGACACCGGGTCGCCGACGCGATCGCTGAGCTTCGACAGGCATCGGGCACGCGGTACGACCCCGTGTTCGTCGAGGCCATCGACGGCCTGACCCGCTCGATGGCCGAGTAGGAGGTGTCAGAGCTCGCCGATGAGGCGGGCCATGGCGGTCGAGGACCGGCGGTCGAACTGTTGTCGGAGTATACACGACAACGCAGAACACGTCCTCTGCCCACCCCCAGACGAACCCCATTGCCTCCGGTCTTCGAGGCCGGGACAAGCGCGTTTCGGACATGCTAGCCTACACCTGATGACTGCGGTGCTCCGAACGCGTCACCGGCTCACGGTCGACGATTACGACGCCCTCATCGCAACCGGGCGGCTCGCCGACGCTCGGGTCGAACTGATCGACGGCGAGCTCCTCGCCATGAACGCTCGGGGCCCCGTCCATGCCTCCCTCACCGTCTGGCTGCGTCACCTCATCGAGGCGGCATATGGCCCTGGATTCCACGTGCGTGACCATAGCCCCCTTCGCGCGACGGACTACGATCAACCCGAACCCGATCTCGCGCTCGTCCGTGGAGCGCCCAGCAAGCAAGCGCCTCACCCAACCGGCGCTGACGTTGTGCTCGTGATGGAGGTGAGCGTTACGACAGTTCGGGAGGATCGCGAGAAGGCGGCGGTTTATGCCCGCGCCGGCGTTCGCGAGTACTGGCTCGTCAACCCGGACGAAGGCAAGGTTGAGGTCCATCGCGGTCCCAACGCCGATGGCAGCTACAGTAGCAAACAGACCTATGGACCAGGGGAGGTCATTCCTTGGCCGGAGCGGGCTGACGGGATCGACGCAGCCGAGCTGGTTCCGTGAGCGAATCTCCTCGATGGCCCGCTCGCGCGCTCGAAGCCATGCGCCGAGCTCCTGCTCCTCGATCTGGCTTGCCTCCGCGAGCAGCCGCGCCTTGTCCAACGCCGTAAGCTCGCGCTTACTTCTTCACTTTGAAGGTCTCGGCCACGTCGTCAGCCATCAGCCCTGCGAGACTATCACGCCGCCACCGGTGTAGCGTCGCCGCCAGACCCCGCCGCCTCGTCCAGCTGCGCCACGACGGCGCCCTCCAGCATCCGCTGTAACATCTTCTCCTTGAACTTTGGCGAGTACACCGCCGCATCCTTCCGCCCCCAACTCGAAGTTCAGGAAGAGGCGACAACTACACTGACCCAGGGGGCGGGCGATCAGCGATGGTCGATGAGGCGGGCCATGGCGCGGTCGAAGGCCGCGCGGACCGAAACCCGGGCGACATGCGCGCCATCGCGGACCACCGGCTCGCCGGCCACCCATACCTCGGTGATCGCCGTGGTTGGTCCCGAGAAGATCCACGCGTCGAGGGCGCTGGTGGGCGGGTGGCCAACCAAGCGGTCATGATGGGGGTCGAGCACCACGAAGTCGCCGCGCTGGCCGGTGGTGAGCTGACCCATGGGCTGCCGGAGCGCGGCTGCGCCTCCGGCCGCGGCGTCGTCGAACAGGCCGCGCCCGAGGGATGGAACCGCCCCTGATGGTCCGGGGCGACTCAATACATTGCGGCGCCCGGTGCGCAGGCGCTGTCCCCACTCCAACAGCGCCAGCTCCATCGCGACCTCGGTTCGCACGTTGGCGTCGGTACCGATGCCCCACCGCCCGCCGCCGGCCACGAAGGCCTCGGCGGGAAAGAGGCCGTCACCGAGGTCGGCTTCGGTCGTTGGGCACAGCCCCACCGTCGCTCCGGAAGCGATGATTCCGGTCACCTCCGCGGGGTCGACGTGGGTGGCGTGAATCAGGGTCCAGTCCCCGTCGACCGGAACATGATCGAGCAGCCATGCCACGGGGCGGGCGCCCAGGTGGGTCCGGCATCGTTCGACCTCGCGCGGCTGCTCGGCGATGTGGATATGAATCGGCGCCGTCGGATCCGCGCCCCGGACCTCGCCGACCACCGTGCGCAGCGAAGCCGGCGGGACCGCGCGTAGACTGTGGGGGGCGACGCCTAGCCGAGCTTCGAGTCCGCGCGCGATGCGCGGACGAAGCCCGTGCCAGTAGGCCAAGAAGCGATCGTCGCGGGAGAAGACGAACCGACGCTGCTGGTCGTGGGCCGGCTGGCCGAAGTCGCCGCAGAAGTACGCGACGGGCAGCAGCGTGATGGGCATTCGCGCGACCCGGGCCCCTTCGAGCACCGCCGCGCTCATCTCGGCGGGGTCATCGTAGGGGCGCCCGTCCGGTTGGTGGTGCAGGTAATGGAACTCGCCCACGGCGGTGAAGCCGGCCTCCAGCATCTCCACGTACACCTGGGCGGCGATGGCGCACAGGTCGTCCGGTCCGAGCGCGCTCGCCAATCGGTACATGGCGGTTCGCCACGTCCAAAAGGAGTCCTCGGTGGCGGCCGGGGCCCCGGTCAACCCGCTCAACGCTCGCTGAAAGGCGTGCGAGTGCACGTTGGCCATGCCGGGGATGGTGAATCCCGGCAGCCGAACGGCGGGGCCTCGAGGCGCGGCGGGATGGACCTCGGCGATCCGGCCTTCGTCGTCGATGACCAGGGTTCCCGGGGATAGCCATCCCCCGGGCTGATGGAGATGTTCGCATACGAAGGACTTCATGGCGCGAGCTCGCGGACGACCGGGCTCGGTACTCGGTCGACGAGCCAAGATCGCATAAGGGGCAGGCCGCGGTCACCGCCACGACGGGTCGACGATCGTGAGCGCCGCTTTTGCGCTCTCGCTGGGGACCGACGACAGCGGGGTGAAGTCGAGCCGACTGCCGGCCCGGCGCAGCACGCGCTCGAACTCCGGTGACACCCCGGCGAGGGCGAATCGGATCCCCCGGCGCGCGAGGATGTCGTTCAGTTGCTCGAATCCCTCGAGGGCGGAGAAGCGCAGCTGATGGGCGTGGGAGACGTCGACGACCAAGGCTCGGGTCGACGGCGGCAGGTCGCGTTCGAGGCGTTCGAAGAATACGGGCGCGGCGGCGTAGTACAGCGTGCCGCTGACCTCCACCACGACCCGTTTTGGCTGTTCATCGGGGGCCAGCGCCCGCAGGTGGCCGAGGTCGGGGGTCAACCAGTTGAGTCGAGGGTCGGCGCTGACCCCCAAATGAATGGCCAGCCCCAGCCCGCAGCCGATCAGGATCGCCACTTCGAGGGGCAGTAGGAGGGTTGAAACGAAGGTCACCAGGAGCAGGGTTCGGGATACGCGGCTCGCCGACCAGATCCTGGCCAGCCGGGCGCGGTTGATCATCGAGGCGGCGGTGATCAGCAGGACCCCGGCCAGGGCCGACTGGGGGACGAAACCGACGATCGGTCCGCCGTACAGGAGGATGGGGATCAGGCTCAGGGCGGCGAAGGCGGCGGCGAAGCGCGTTTGTGCGCCGCCGAGCCGAAGGAGCACGGAGCGGGTCAGGCTCGCCGAAGCCGGAAAGCCGCTGGCGAACGCGCCGGCGATGTTCGCCGCCCCTTGCGCCGCGATCTCTCGTCTCATGTCGGGTCGGCATCCGTCGACGCGGGCGGAGACGGTCAACTCGAGGCTTCCGAGCAAAACGATGGCCAGCGAAGGCAGGGCAAACTGCATCCATAGACGGGGATCCAGACTGGGCAGGGCCCCGGGGGGCCATCCCGACGGCAGGGCCGCGCGGTCTTGCACCAGCGGTAGCCCCGCGTTCACTTGCCACGCGAAGACCGCGGCAAGCAGGATCATCATCAGGGCGACGGGCCATCGCGGCGCGAACCGCCGGCCGAGGGCGATGGCGGCGATGGTTATCGTGGTGGCGGCCACGCTCGGCAAACCGGGGTACTCGCCGCCCGACAGCCGCGCCGAGAAGCCGGTGACCTGCGACCATAGGCCGCCCCCCGAAAACGGCCGCATGCCCAACGCTTCGTCGAGCTGCATGATGCCGATGAGCACTCCGGCGCCGGCGGTGAAACCGGCGAGAACGGACTCGGGAAGATAGCGAAGCAGCCGGTCGCCACCGAACAGCGCGGCCAGGATCCGGACGAGACCGGCCATCAGGGTCAGGGTGGCCAAGGCGGGCAAGTTGTCTTCGGTCAGGAGCCCGGATTCCCCGAGAAACGGGGCCAAGGCGGCGAGGACCAGGAGGCCGGTGGTATTTGTCGGGCCGGTGACGACGTGGGGGCTCTTACCCGCTACGGCGGCGACGAATCCGGCGACGGCCGCGGTCGACAGACCGTAAGCCGGGGGGAGGCCCGACATCAGCGCGTAAGCGAGACACTGGGGCAGGCCGACCAACGTCACGGTCAGACCAGCCACTATGTCCGCGCGGACGTTCGCGACCCAGGTCACTCTTAATGGTGTTGCGTCGACGGCTGGTTCAGTCAACGGCCTTCCCGATCCGACCGGCGTGGTACGTTGGCCGCGATGACGCAGGAGCGATCTCCCTTTCAGCGAGTATATTCGGGCGCCCCTTGGGAACCGAAGGTTGGCTATTGTCGGGCGATCAAGGCCGGCCCTCACATCCACGTCACCGGCACCGTCGCCATCGACGAGCAAGGGCGGGTCTTCGCGCCCAATGATCCGTACCGGCAAGCGGAGCGCTGCTTGATGATCATCGAGCGCGCGCTTGAAAAGCTGGGCGCCAGCCGCCGTTCGATCGTACGGACCCGATTGTTCGTCACCGACATCAGCCATTGGGAGACGTACGGGCGCGCCCACGCCGACTTCTTTGGGGACGAACACCCCGCCACATCGATGATCGAGATCAAGGGTCTCATCGAGCCGGATGCGATGATCGAGATCGAGGTCGATGCGTACGTCGGCGCCAGCTGACCGCGGCTAAGGGATCTCGGCCGCTTGTCTTGAATGAGCCGGACTGCGAGGGTGTCGCCCGATGCACGTCGTCTTCGTGGTCTTTCCTGGCGTGACCCAGCTCGACTTCACGGCGCCGGCCCAGGTCTTCAGTCGACTCCCGGGGGCGACCGTCGATGTCGTGGCGCGGGCTCTGACCCCGATCGACAGCGGGTGTGGGTTCGGCATCACGCCGTCGAAGACCTTCGATAACTGCCCGCAGGCCGACCTACTGTGCGTGCCCGGCGGGTTCGGCGTTCAGGACGCCGTCGTCGATACCGAGCTCATCGACTTCGTGGCCCGGCAGGCGGAAGGGGCCCGATACGTGACCTCGGTGTGCACAGGGGCGTTGGTGCTCGGCGCGGCCGGTCTCCTCGAGGGCCGCCGGGCCACCACCCACTGGGCGTACACCAGCTTGCTCCCGGACGTAGGTGCGGTCCACGAGCCGGGTCGAGTGGTGGTCGACGGCCGACTGATCACCGGCGGGGGCGTAACCGCAGGCCTCGACTTCGCGCTCCGGGTAGCGGCGGAAATGGTCGACGAAGGGTACGCGCAGGCGGTGCAGCTGGGGCTCGAGTACGATCCTCGACCCCCGTTCGTCGGCGGACACCCAGATCGAGCTTCGCCCGAGCTCGTGCGAACGGTCGAACAGAGATACCAGACCCAGGTCGACGAGCTCCGTCCGATGCTTCGCCGCGCGACCCAGCGCTGATACCCCGGCCGATCGCGTTACGTCTCGCCATCGTAGTACGGGACGGTCGAGCCCGCCCTGAAGTATCCGGACACGAATCGCCGCTGAGCGTCGCCACCGGGCGCGGCGCCCCCGAAGACCCCGATCTTATTGGAATCCGGATACACACAGACGTCGGTGGGCGTCTGGGTCGACACGCACAGGTACACGAGGTCTTCGGTCCCGTCGTTGATGAGCTGATGCGCCCGAGGCTCGGCGGGCAGCGCGATCCAATCTCCGGTCCGGACCGAGATCCGCTCGTCACCGAGCCGCAAGGTACCTTGCCCATGGAGGACGAAGATCGCCTCTTCATTGGCCGCGTGAAAGTGCGCAGGCCAGGCGGTCTTGCCCGGGGGCACCCGGTAGTGGCTGGCGCCGATGTGTCGTCCTCCCGCCGCTCGGCTCAGCGAACGCCGGTCGGCGCAAAAGCGGGGCTCTGCTTCGACGCGGGTCGGCTCGACCTCCGCGACGTTGGCGACATGGCTTCGCTTCCGATCGCTCACGATCGGGGCGCCTTGGCCACCATGGCCCACACCCGGTGAGGGACCTCGAGGGGCTCCGGCCACGCGCTGAGCCGTTTCGCGAACAGCGCGTCGAACCGCTCTACCGTCGCCGGGTCGAATGTGCCGCCCACCGGCCCGCTGGCACGGACACGACCTCGCCATGCGGCCTTCGGATAGACCAGGTCGATGTCGAAGGAGAAGGTTTCGATGGCCGTGAACCCCGCCTGTCGGGCGTCTTGGGTCCACGCCGGATACAACCCGTGAATTCCGGCCTGAAGACGGGGGGAGAATCGCCCTCCGAAATCCACGATGGTTTGCTCGGTGAGCTCGACGATGTTGCCGGGCGCGGGCAGCCAGTCCAGGTGAGTGATGACCAGGTGTCCGGTGGGGCCGAGGAGCCGGCGACACTCTTCAATGGCAACGCTGCGGTCGAACCAGTGCCAACACTGTCCGGCCGTCAGAAGCTCGAAGGCGTGATCATCGAGCCCCGTCTGCTCCGCAGGGGCCTCGATGAATGCCACCTCGACCCCCTCTTCCTTCGCGAGCCGAACGGCCTGTGCGAGCAGGGCAGCGGAGATATCGACCGCGGTCACCGTAAGGCCGCGGTGGGCGAGCCCTCGGGCCAAGGTGCCGGTTCCGGTCCCCAGATCGAGGGCGCGAAGACCGGGTTGAACCACCTGCATAGAGGTGAGTCGGTTGAACAGCTCGGGCGGAAATCCGACGCGGTGACGCGCGTAGTCGGATGCCGTGCGACCAAAGTCGGGCATGAGTCCTCCTTGTTTTTTGGGGTCGATGTTTCGATCGACGAGCTGTTCGATACAGTGCAGAGGTCGTGGCTCGTCGTCCATCTCGATTCGACAATCGACCTAACGCCGCCCCTCGGCGTCCGCCGGCAGGCCTGATGTCGTCTCGCCAGGCCTGCGTGCGGCTTGGCGTGAAGCCGTCGACGCTCTACACGTATGTGAGCCGGGGCTGGATCCGCAGCGTGGTGGGCGAGCAGCGGCGGGAACGGCTGTACGTCGCGGACGACGTCGAGCGGGTGGCCACCAAGGCGGAGTCGCGGCGCGGTCATCGCGCGGTGGCCGCCGCTGCCCTGCGCTTCGGCGATCCGGTCCTCGACACCGCGATCACCGCCGCCGGCCCGGACCGTCTGCTGTATCGCGGACACGACGCGATCGAGCTCGTCGCTTCGGGCGCGTCTTTCGAATCCGTGGCCCGCCTGCTGTGGGCCACCCCAGTCCCCGATTCGCCGTGGCCGTGGCCGAAAGTGGTCTTGCTCTCCCGGCAGCGACGACAAGGCCCCGTATTGTGGCGGCTGGCCGCGCTCGTCCCTCGGCTCGCGGCCGACGACCGCAGCGCCGCCGAACATCGGGGAGGCGCCGAGCCGGAGCGCGCCACACGTCTGATTCGAGCCATGGCGGCCAGCGTGGGTCCGTCCCCCGGCGCTTCGGACCGGCCGACAACCATCGCCCAGACGATCGCCGCTCGGCTCGGGCTCAAGCCGTCGGCGGCGCCGGCGATCGACGCCGCGCTGTGCTTGGTGGCGGATCACGAGCTCAACGTGTCCACGTTTTCGGCGCGGGTTGCCGCCTCCGGGGGGGCAGATCTGTACGCCTGCAGCGGTGCCGCGCTGTACGCGTTCAGCGGGCCCCGCCATGGCGGGGCGCCGCAAGCCATCGCCCGGTTCGTGCAGGAGGTGGGCCGGCCGAGTCGAGCCCGAGCCGTCGTTCGGGCCCGGCTCGACGCCGGCGAGATGATCCCGGGCTTCGCGCCCCACCCGGTCTACCCTGACGGCGACCCGCGGACCGCACCGCTCGTGGACTGGGCGGTGCGGCTTACGACCCGCGCGCGGGCGCCGCTGCGGACTCTGCTCGCGATTCAGGAGGTCGTGCACGCGCTCGGCCCCCACCCCATGAACGTCGACGCGGGGCTGCTTGCGTTGGCCTACGCCGTCGGTCTCGGGGCCGAAGAGGCCTCTTCGATCTTCTGCGTGGGGCGCACGGCGGGATGGGTCGCCCACGTCTTCGAGCAACGCACCACCCGAGCCCTGTTGCGCCCTCGTGCCCGCTACATCGGACCATTGCCCGACGAGGCCAAGGGCTAGATGAGCTAACCGTTTCGGACGTAGAGCGTGTACGGGGTGCAGGTCGCGTCGGCGCCGGGCGTCCGAAACACGCGAACGACGTAGTCGGCCGAGTCATCGCGGCCGAAGCGACCGTCTCGTCGATACACCCGGTCTTCGGGGCAAGACTCGGTGACGAAGAAGCAAGCGTTCAGATGGGCGCCGGTTCCGTGACGGAAGATGCAGAATCGGATCCCGGGATCCGCGCTTTCGAGGCGGACCTCGACTCGCCACGCGTCGGTGAAGAAGCCGCTGTCGTCGTACGCGAAGAATCGAACCAGGTCGCGGTCGTCGGCGGTGGCGATCTGCCCGACCCACGTCGCGCTCGAGCCATCGTCGTCGAGGCGACCGATGTACTGGGCCTCGGCGCAGAACGGACCGGGATCCGGGGCCACGCTCGCACACTCGCAGCCGTTCGACGCTCGCTGGTCCGTATCGTAATAGTCGGGGTCGCATTCGGCGATCGCGCACCGCCCGCTGGCGCAGCGGGGGGTTCCGTTGGCGACGGGGCAGCCCCGCTCGCACGACGTGCCTTCGGAGCGTAGCGGAACCTCGGTGTCAGCCCCCTGCGCACTGATCGTGATCGCGGCCCGGAAGACCGCTTCCGCTTCGGCGCGAAAGACCAATTCCAGGCCGACCCGCTCGCGGTGGCGAAGGGTGACGGGAAAGCGCGGGCGTTGGGCCAAGGTGAACAGCGAGCTCGAGCCGATGGTTGTCGATACGTCGTTGACGACGAGTTCTCCGAACCCGGCGTTTCGGATTTCCAAGGGTCGGGTGACGGTCCACCCCCGGGGAACGAGGCCGAAGTCGACGGTCGAGGGCGTGATCTCCAGCTGTGGTCTCACCACCAGCGCGCGGACGGGGGTCGTCCACACCCCGTGTTCGTCCGCGTCGGTCACCAGGTGGAGGGCGAACTGGGCCGGTCCCGGTCGGCTGGCGGTCAGCGCGACCGTGATCTCCGCCGAGCCCAGCGGCGCGATGCGCGCCGGGGCATCGACCCCTGGTCCGCGCACCGAGACGTCATCGGTGCCCGGTTCGATCCACGTCTGCTGCACGGTGAGCGGGGTCCCGCCCTCGTTGCTCACCGTCAGTATGGTTTGCGCTCGCTGACCGACAGCCAGCTCTCCCAGGTCGATGGGGCCCGCGGGCGTGACCACGAGGGTGGCTCGAGGGCGCGAGGTTCCGACGACGGGTACCATCACCGCGGTTTCGGTACCGACGGCGCGAAGGGAGAGGACGCCGCGGAACACCCGCTCTTCTGTCGGCCGAAAGACAACGGACAGGTCCCACGCTTCGCTAGGGAACAGCGCGCCGGGCGGCCGGCGCTCGATGGTCAGGTCTTCGAACCGGCCGGTGGCCGTGGCATCGAGCCAAAGACCGCCGTTGCCGAAGCCTTCGTTGCGGATGGTCAGCGGTAAGGACCGCTCGGACCCCAAAGGGACGAGGCCGAAGTTGAGCTCGGCGGGGGAGACGGTGAGTAGGGCCTCTCCGATCCGGCGGCGAACGAGAGGCACGGCGACGACCCCCGGGTCGATGCGCTCGGGGTCCGACCCATCGGGGTCGGCGTCGGTGTAGGTGATCAGTAGCTCAGCGTCGTCGGGGGTGGGGTCGCCGTTCGGACGATGCTGAACGTCGATCGCCAACGTCTCGTCGATGGTCAATACGAAGGGCGGCGATCGGTCGCTGGTGACCGCGAAGTCCATCCGGTCGGGATTCGCGAGGCCGATACGCCGGACGGCGATCGCGCGTCGGCCGCGGACCGCGATGGTCGTCGTTCGGACCTCGTCACATGATCCACCGATGCAGGGGAAGGCCAGCCACGACGGATCCGGGACCAGACCCGGCGGGTCGAGATCTTCGAGCGAGATGGGAGCCGTCGGGTCGCCACACGCGGTCCACCCGGCGCAGAGGAAGATGATCGGCCACCGGCTCATGGGACCACCGAGACCTGGCCACCGGCGACGATGATGTCCGCCGCGTACACGGCGTCGTTCTTGGCGCCCAGCACCACCGGCACCTCGGTGACGACGTCGCCATTGACGAAGACGGTGACCGTTGCCGCCGACGACGAACGGGCCAGGCATAGCGATTCCACGACGTCCGAGAGTTGGCCGCCGGTGATGCCCAAGGTGTTTCCGCCGGTGAGGTAGCTGATCAGCGCCTCCACCGAGATGCCCAGGACAGCTGCGACCAACCCCGATGGGACCGACGAGCAGTCCTCAACGTAGGCCAGTTGGACCCGGTAGGTGCCGTCGCGGGAAAAGTCGGCAAGGACGATCCGTTCCGGTTCTTCTTTGGCGCCAAAGGCGAGCCACGTCGGTCGGCCGAACTCGTTCCAGTGGGTGGGCTGAGGGTCGGCCTTGTGGACGACGAGGCCGTAGGGATTCTCGAGGATCAGATCGACGTTCCGGAAGTCGTCGTCGAAGGCTCCGTCATCGCCGTTGTCGAAGGTCATGTCGATCTTGATGACCTGAGCCCCGACCGTCACCCGGCCCTCGGCGGCCACGCCGACACTGAGGGTTGGCGTCGCCGGGACGTTGGTTTCGAGCACCAGCAGCCCCTGGATCGGCCCCGGCGCGGTGGCGGTGACCAACACCATCAGCTCGTCGTAATCACCGGGGAGAATGGGCGGCAGGCGCGCGCGCGAGGTGAACAGGTCGGTGTTGGGACGCGCGCCGCCCCAGCGGGGCCGGATCTGGAGCGGGGTACCGCCTTCGTTGACCAGGGTGATCGGGCGTCCGACCGTGTCGCCGACGGCCACGGGCCCGAGGTCGATACGGCCCGGTGACACCGAGATTCGAGCCGGCGTCGTCGATGCGCCGCGAAGCGGGATTCGAACCGAATGCTCGCCCCCCTCGCCGGGCGGGGTCGCCGAATTGGTGGTGATGAGCAGGTCGGCGTGGTGTTGTTCGCGCTCTTTCGGGTGATACGCGACCTCGACCGTCAGACGTTCGTCGTCGCCGGCGACGATGGGGCGCAGGTCGACCGGGCCCTCGTTTATGGGCGCCGACCACGAGAATGCGGACGGGGTCGAAGTCAAGACTTCGATCCGCCGAACCTGCAGCGACGCCGTCCCCGAGCCACGGTTGCGAACCTCGATGGTTCGGGTCGCCGTTCTGCCCACGGGAACGTAGTCGAAATCCACCGACGCCGGGGAGGTCGCGGCCTGCGGCGTGCCTTCGAACCGTCCTCGAAGGGGTACCCGGAGCTCGGGATAGTCGCGGTCGTCGGACGTGACGAGCAGCGTCCCGGTATGGACATCGCCGCCGTTGGACCCGTCGAGGAAGCGGCGGGGCTGGAACGAGAGCGCGAGGGCATGGGTTCGAAGGGGGAATACTTCGACGGGAAACGAATCGGGTCGACACGACGAGCAGCGAAACGCGTCGGCGGTGACGAGATCGGCGTGAAAGAGAACCAAGGTACAGTCGCCGATGTTTCGTAGGCGGAGCGTCCGGTCGACCGCGCCGCCGGTGGCGACGCCGAAGTCGAGGCGGGGCGGATCCGGCTGAAGGATCGGCACCTCGCCCGCGCCGCAGGCCAACGACTCGGCGGGAACGCAGTCGCCGGCTCGGCACACGGAGCCGGCGTCGCAGGCCGCGTCATCGGTACACGGGGCCCGAAGGAGGGTGGTCGCTTCGTCCGCGCAGCCCACGGTGATCCATGGCCCAAGACCGAGCGCCCACGCAGTGGCGATGTCAAAAAAGGTCCGCATGTCTGGCGTCCCGAACCTCTCCGGTGCCGCCGGCGATCACCACCGGACGATCGACCGATGGTCTTCGCGGCGGACACCGGCGTCGTGGGCGCGACGAGAATTCGTTGCGTCGGACAAGGGATCGAGGCGAGTGCCGCTCGCGCCGAGCGATGGCGCCGGTCGCCATGGCCGCGGCCCCATGGCCCACGCGAGAGGCGATGATCAAATGAATG
>JANQQN010000506.1 GCA_028289325.1 Myxococcota bacterium
CGCCTCGTGCTTCGGTGAACCGCTGTCGCTTCTGTCCGCGGGTGTATCGGTTGGCGCCTTCGCCAATCAGCGCGGCCGTTGCGCCCGCGGCCCGAAGGATTTGGTCCGCGAAGCTTCGGTATCCAGGCTAGCCGCGGGGGGCCAGGGCCGCGGAGCCGGAGGTCGCGTTGCCGGCCTCATCGGCGACCCGAATTCGAACCGCGGTCACCGCGCCGTCGTGAGGGGTCCACTCGTCGTTGGCCAGTATCACCTGCAGGCGTTCGCTTTTGCTGTCGAGCAGGCCGTCGGCGGCGGGCAGCATCAACCACGGCCCACCGTTGATCGACACCTGGGATCGCTCGAGCCGAGAGTGGGCATCCTGGGCGGTCGCCACCACCCGAAGCCGCCCGTTGGAGAGGCGGGTGACTCGAGCCCCGGACAGCTTCGGGGCCCGGTTGTCGATCAGGATCGGTTCCGAGACATGGCGGTCGAACAGGGCGTCGCGAGGCGCGTTGCTGGGCCGATCGCTCGCCGTAACCCGAAACTGGTAACGACCGTCGGGATACGCGCGGCTGTCGAAGCTGTAGAAGCCGTCTTCGGTGGCGTCGTCGGCGACCGAGACCCACTTCGACGGCGTGCCGTCGTAGCGCCGCATCTCCACTCGATAGATGAGATCGTCGCCGTCGGCGTCCGTGACCCGCCACGCGATGGTCATCATCCCTGCCGTCGTCCGCTGCCGAACCCGAGTTTGACGCTGGCGTTTCGGGGGGCTGCGCAGCTCTTTGAGGGCCCGCGCGTTGAGGCTGAGGGTCTTGCTGTTCGCTTGCTCGACGGGCAGGGCGGTGAGGTGGACCCCGCGACGGAGGGTGAATACGTCGCGGATCTTCGGCGCCGAGTTGTGGCGAACGATCGACGCGTGCATCGACTTGACGATGGGGCTGCCGCCCTTGCCCTGCCGAAGCACGGCCCGAAGCTGGACGTATCGCGCGTCGGGAACCTGCACTGCGCCGCCGTCGCGGGCGGTGACCGCCGCGCTCCACGGCGACCAGGTGTCGTCCGGCTTCTTGGTGTTGCCGGTTCGGATCGATACCGCGACCCGAGCGCCCGGCGGGACGTCGGCGTCGAACCACACCTGACCGACGCGGGCGGTGCGAGCGAGATCCTGCTCCACCGATAGATAGGTTGCCTCTCGCTGGCGTCCGGGGCCGACCTGAAAGATCCGCCCCGTGGGCGCGGTCCCCACCACCAGTGCGCCCTTGCCACCGGGGATCATCGTCGGCGCAAGCGGCGGTTCGAGGCGCGCCCACAGAATCAGCGCGTCTCGCTGGGCCACATCGACGGCGTAGATCCTCGCTCGGCCGTCAGCGGCGGTGCCCGTGGAGAAGTAGAGCCGATCATCCGCGAACCGCAGGGCCATCGCGCCTTCGGTGTTGCTGCGCCACAGGACTTCGACTTGGCCCGAGGGGCGAATGCGAATGACCTCGCTGCCCTTGAACGGCGACAGATCTGGTTTTGTTTTCTCGCCCTTGGTCGGGCCGATCCACCGCTCGGCGAGCGGCTTTCCGGTCTTGTCCGCGCTGACGAAGGCTGCGTACAGGTCCCCCCGCTTCGGGTCGAAAGCAAAGCCGGTCACTTCCTCGAAGTCGGAGTCGTATAGGGCCCGCGCCTTCTTGTTGCCGACGAGCTGATAGACGATGCCCTTTTGGCCTCCGCCCACGATCCATCCGCGCTGCGGATGACGGATCAGCGCCCGCAGATGGGACTCATCGGAGTCGAACCACACCGTGGTCCGGTTCTTGTCGTCGAGGGCCACGACCTGGCCCGGCTCGCCGGTCGCCAGCAGCGTCCGCCGGCCCGCAGGGGCCATGGCCCACACGTACTTGGCCTTGAGCTTCACCAGTGACTTGGGTTTATCGCCGTCGACCCGGAACAGCTCGGCCTTCGGCGCCACCGACGCCAGTCGCCGGTCTCCTTGGGCCAGCACCGCGGTGACTACTTTGTCGGCGGCCTTCATCAGCGACCGCGCCTTTCCGGCCCGATCGATCCGCAGGAGACCCCCGCCGGCCGTCCCGGCCAGGAATCCGTCGCCGTCGGGGGCCATGGCGGTGATGGCCCGGCCAACGCCATCGCCGAGAGGGCGGATCGCGGGACCCGCGGAGATCCGGCCCGCCGCGTCGATCGTGGTGCTGACGGGGTCGCCCTGCCGAACCTCATCGGGATCGGAGATGTACAGTTCGCGGGTTGGCTCCGCGTGTGTGGTCTGGGGCCCGAAAGCGGCGCTCAGACCGCCGAGGAGGGCCAGCGCACGGACGTTGGGAACACTCGATGACATGACTGGTTTCACTCCCGGACCTCGACGGTGAGCTCGACGCTACCGACGATGACCCGCTCCGTCGGTCGCCGGGCTTCCGGGCCCGGCACCTGTTCGAGGTCGACGGTCGTGGCGGGCGGGCCCCGCAGCGTGACTCGTGCGGACGGCGGCAGGCCCGGTAAGACCGTCGCACGGTCGCGCAGACCCTTGCCCGGCAGATAGACCCGGGCCCCGAGCATCTTGGACGATCGCCGGTCCGCGAGCAGCGCGATCAGCTGGTCGAGGCTCGTCGGGACCTGGCCGCCCCGCGCGGCATTGTCGCGTCGGTCCAGCTCCAAGCCGCCGCCCACGACCACCGAAAGGGGGCCGGGCCCGGCGGAGCGGGGGATGGGTACGTTGACAGACACGCGCTCGACCTGGCCGCGATAGGGACGCAGCTCGACCGAGATCCCGAGACGGTCTCCAGGGCGGACCCAGGTTCGGTCCGCGGTCGCGCCGACCACCTCCGCGATGGCCACATCGGGGTCGACGATGGCCTCGACCCGAACCCCGCGGATCGTCGCCCGCGCGAAGGCGTTCTGAAGCAAAAGGCCCACCGCGCTCGAGACCTGCCGAGCGGCAAACGTTCCGAGCGGGACGGGAGGCGGGGCGCTGAAGGTATCGACGAGGTCGAGGGTCTGATCGCCCACGGTCACTTGGGCCTTCACTTGGAGCGTGCCGCCGGCTTCAAAGCCCAGTCGCCGGTTGACCGCGCTGCCGACCACGCTTTCCAGCATCACCGGGGTCCACAGCTCGCTGTCGACGACCTCGACGTCGGTCACCGTGGCGCCCCGCGCCGCCTGGTCACCTCGGCGCACGGTCACCCGGACGGGAACCATGGGCGCAGCTCGCCCGAGCTCGCCGGCGACCGCAGTCAGCCGATCCTGGTTGATGGCCCCCACTTCCCGCGCCGCGGCGGACTGCTTGAAGGAGCCCGCCTCGCTGGCCAAAGTGTTGAAGATCGCGGCCGTGGCCATCGGGAAGTTGACGTGGCCGCTGCCGAAGAAAGCATGCCCGCAGCCGTAGACCCGGTCTCGTTCCACCATGGTGACCGTGCACAGGGCGGACGCATTGACCGCGCCCCGCATGAGAACGATGGCCACCGGGGCTGCGGGCGCGATGGGGGCGGCATCGACCGTCCCCGCGCGGCTGGCCCGGTTCGCTTCGACCCGGCGGTCATCCGGATCACGCACGGAGAATTGCGCGCCGCGGCCGGCTCGAGCACCGCCGGCCACCACCCGAAACCCCGCCGGCGAAAGATGGGTGCGCAGGGAGGACAGGGCCGCCGGTTCGAGCCCCGCGACCGAGATCGGCGTATCGATGGGTCGCAGCGCGCCGGTGTCGGGCCGGCCGGGAACCGGCCACGATGGCCACTCGGTCGACCGCTTCACGAAACGCTCGAGGGCGTCGGTGACCGCGGGTCGATAACGGGCGAGGACCTCGCCGTCGGCCCCCCACGGGGCTCGGAGAACCGTCGGTGGTGCGGGAGGCGGAACGCGGGGCCGTGGCCCCACCGCGTCGCCATAGAGGGCGAGCATGGAGCGGATCGGGGTGATACCGGCGATCGGCTCCCGGGTGAACTGTCCGATCCGGTACGACACCGCGCCCAACAGCCGCCCGTCGATGAACACCGGGCTGCCGCTCATCCCGCTGATCACCCCCGTGAACTCGATCCGTTTCCCGGACAGACGCGCGAGAATGATGTCTTGCGAAGGCCCGATGAGCGACTCCATCACCCCGAGGACCTCGAACTGGAACGGTTCGACCTTCGACCCGGAAAAGACGGTATAGCCGACCCCACGATCGCCTCGCTTCACGTCTCGAAGCTCATAGATGCGGGCTCGACTGGTCACCGGATAGCCGCCCTTGAAGGGGACGTCGGCGGAGGCGGCGGGCGCGGTGAAGGTCGCGAGGATGATCGACAGGCCGAGGAACTTCATGCTGAGAATCGTGAGGGCGTGGGCTCGGGCATAGCTCGCCGTGCCTGCCAAGGGAACACGGGAAGCCGCCTTTGTCGTCCATCCTTTGTCCTCCGTCCTTTGTCTTCCATGATAGGTGACGCACGGATCGCGGAGCTGGCGCGAACCGCCGGGATGTGGAGTAATCCTATCCGCGGCCGACGTGAATTCGGACGTTTCTGAGGATGGGACACTCGGACAAGCCTGATGGCGCCTCGGGGCCGCCGGGAGCGCAAAAGACACCGGATGGGGGGGCCACGGATCCTCTGGCGCCGGTCTCGGTTCCGCGTCCACCGCCGCTGCCGGAAGTGCCCACTTTTGCGCCCAGCCTAGACCTCCTGGAGGGCCTTGACGGGGATACCGTCCAGACCCTGCCGGCCCCCGAGCCGCGGGATGCTCCCGCCGAAGTCCCCGAGCATGCGGGGGACGACCCGACGCCATTGCCGTGGACGCCTTCGTCGTCGTCGCCAGCTCGCGCGCCGGACAAACCGCAATCCGCGGGCGCTCAGCTCGCCAGCGCGGGCGCGAGGCCGCTCGACCCCAACGCCTTTGATCCCGAGGCGCCGCCGCCGGCGTCGTCCGAGTCGGAAGGGATCGACTTCTCAACGCCCAGCGACATGTCCAACCTCGACCTCACCCTCCGGATCGACCTTGCGCGCCCGGTTGGGCTGCCGCGAATCGAATCCCGGGCTCGAGCGCCGCTACCGGTGACCAAGCCGGCTCGACCGCTGGGTCCGAAGCCGGAAACCGACGAATACACGCCGCGGCCGGGATCCGAACCGGCCTTGGTGCGTACGCCAATCTCGAGTCCGGTCCTGGAGCCTCCGAGCGAGGCCACGTTCGATATCGACGTGGAGGAGGGCGGTGACAGCGATTTTGACGGGGCCTTCAAGGGCGCGTTTTCCCCCGAGCCAACCCCGTCGGGTTCGGCCGAGCCGGCATCGCCGTCGGCGAACAGCGAGAGATTCAACTTCAGGTCCACCGACGCCGCGATCATTGGTTTGCCGCTGCCCGCCCCCCTACCGGTGGGGGTTTCGACCCGCGACATTCAGACCGTACCCACGGTGGCCGCCGCACCACCGCCGCCGCCTCGCCCGGCGCCACCTCGGGTGCCGACGTCCGCGATCGACGTTCGACTGCCGTGCTCGGTGCTCGTGGTCGACGAAGACCTGCGCGCGGGGGCCCAGATCGCGGCCCGTCTCATGGAGGTCGGCTACACCTGTCGGGTAACGGATCTGCCCGGCGTGCCGGCCGTCCTGGCCCAACAGACCTTCGACGTCGCCCTGATCGACGTCCCATCGGACGAAATGGCCCGCGACCAAGGGCTTGCCCGGGCCGCGCAGATGGCGCCGTGGACGGGCCCCATCGTCCTTACCGCGGATATCGTGTTGCCGGCCGACGATCGCCCGATGCCGCCGCAGGTGCGTGCGGTCATCTCCAAGCCGCTGGTGCCCGGCGAGTTGATCCGAACCCTGGAGAGCGCGCGCTTCGATCTCGACGAGGTCGACCACGACGAGGACTATGGGCTGACCGTCGTCACCGAAGAGGTGGACCCGGCGCCGGTCGACGGTGGCGACCCGAGCGCTGCCGTCCACGAGATCCCCGGCGGAGTGCGGGTCTTGCTGACGCGGGCTGACGGTCGGGTCGTACGCGGGGTTGCTCACCGTGCGGCCTACGGCGGTCAGCTCGAACTCGACGTTCGGGACGCGCCCGCCCTCGACGCGACCGTCGACGTGGAGGTCATCCTGATGGACGGCCGACGCTCGGAGATGCCCGCAAAGATCGACAGTCATCCCCAAGGTCTCGTGCTTCGTCTCGACCTGGATCCCGGTGACGTCGTGCATTTTGGGCGCTATCTCGACGAAGCCCGCGACCCCTCCCTGCCGCCGGCGGAACCGCTACGGGCCCGAGAGCGGGCGCCGCTGGACACCGGCTCCGACAACCTCGAACAGATGTGGCTGGCCGTCCGTGAGCGTCTCGATGACGACAGCATCCAGCAGGCGTTCATCCAGGCGTGCCTTCGTCACCAACAAATGGATTTCGCGATCCGGTGCTATCGGCGTCTGAAGGAGGAGCGCCCCGGTGACGAGCGGGTCGCCCGGTACCTCCAACAGGCCGGAACCATCATCAGCTTTTACGCCCTGCGAAAAGACACCACGGCCGCGGACCAAGGGCCCTCCATGTCGTTAGGGCTGAAGATCGCCCTTGGCCTGTTCATGACCGCAGCCTTGATCATTGCGGTTCTCGCGCTGTTCGTCGGTTAGCGGCGGTCATCCGCTGGTGGCAGCGGCGGTCGACGTGGTCTTGGCTTCTTCGGCCGCGAGCTGCGCTTCGACTTCCTCGAGGAGCTTCTTCGCCGTCGCGTCCTTGCTTCGGCTATTGCTCACCGCGAGGCGCAGGTCGGCCTTCGCTTGCTTAAGATGGCCTCGCATCTTGTGGATCTGGCCTCGGATCCGCCATCCCAGGGCGTTCGGAGGATCCACCTCCGTCACCCAGTCGGCGTTCGCGAACGCCTCGTCGAACGCCTTTCGCCGAAACTGCAGCATGGCCAGGTTGACCCGGACGGCGCCGAGGTGAGGGCTGTGCACGAGCGCGCGCTCGAGCGCCCGCTCGGCCTTCGCGAAGTCACGCTGCCGGTAATAGAGCTGAAACAGGGAGATGTAGATGTTCTCGGGGGCCCAAGCGTGGTCGAGCGCCGCATACAAGACGCCCTCGGCCAGCTTGTGGTATTCGGCCGCCTTCTTCAGCCGCCGCATCGCTTCCGGTCGTCCGAGGCCCTGGGCATTGGCCTGCCGGGTGTACTCGCGAGACAGGTCGGCGTACGCATTACCGAGGCTCTGCTTGTAGAAGCTCTCGGTGGGGTTGGTCTGTACCGCCTTTGCGGCCCGGGCGGCTTTGCCTTCGTACAGGGCGAGGCGGGTGCGAACCGGCACCGGGTCGCCGGTCAGGGCCCGCTCTGCTCGGTACACGACCGTCGCTCGGTACGCGCTCACCAGCAGCAGCGGCACGGTGACCAGCGCGACCGCGAGCAACACCGGCGCAGGGACCACAGCCGGCACGGTCGCGGGGTCGCGGCCCCGAAACTCCGCCCACTGGCGTCGAACCTGGGTCACGAGGTTCTGCGGCTGCTCCTCGAGGTTGGGATTGAACATCGCGGCCGCAGTCCCGAGCAGGAAGAAGAGGAACACCGAACACGCGACGGAGTCGAATCCAGCGATGGAGTACACCGCGTAGCTGAAGAACGAGGTCACGACCCCGAACGCCATCGCGCGGTCGACGCGCGAGCTCACCTCACTCGACTGCATGAATCGACGGAACGCCGTCGACAACAGGCTCCACAGCAACCACACGTACGCGATGAGGCCCAGAACCCCGAACGAGGCGAGAACGTACAGATAGTTGTTGTGGGGGTTGTCGTGGTTGGTCATCGGGTCGAGGCGCTCCAGGCGCATCGACTTGTGGCTCATGAACGCGTAACGGTAGGTCTCGACCCCGATTCCGAACAGCCACACCCCCACCGAGCGCCAGGCGGAATCGAGTCCGCGGAAGGTCTCGCCGTAAGGCTTCACGTGTTCGACGTTCAGCATCTTGGCGAGTCCCTGGTCGACGTGGTCGGCGTAATCCTCGCGGTCGTCGTACGCGCGTTTGAGGGTCTGGCTATGGTTGAACAGCACCCGGGGGCTCTCGCTCCATAGGAACGGGCGCGTCCCTTGGCCTTTGCCTTGGAAAGTCGAGGTATCGAACCCTTTGGGGATCGAGTGAATGGTCTGCACGTACAGCCAGCACTTGCTGTCGTCCTTCGGCCCGCAGACCGCGGTGGGCATCGTTATGTAGACGGTAAACGCGACGGCGACGGCCGCGGCCGTTCCCCAGCATGCGGCTTGGGCAGGGCGCAACCATCGGGTGCCGTGAGCCAATCGGGGAAGAAGGATGAAACCGGCCGCGATCGCGACGGCGGTTCCTACCCACGCGCCTCGGGTGCGCGTGAAAATCAGCCCCATCCCAATGCCCACCACCATGGCCACCAAGACCCCCGCGGCGAAGGCATCGGCAGCGAAGCGGTCGCGCTGTTGGCCGAGGCGGGTGGACGGCGGCCCCCACGTTCCCAGCAGCCCACCGGTCAGGAGCATGATCGGAGGAACGCCCATGCACAGCTTAAACACCGTCCGGAGACTGTCGGGGGGCATCCTGGGGGTCGGATCCAGGGCCAGGGCATCGAGGGCCTGAATGCGGGGGGGGACGATCTGGATGAACAGGGCCCCGGCCAGGCCGACCAGCCACAGGACGGAGGTCACCGGCAACCGGTCTCGTCGCTGTGGTGCGGCGAGGGTGACCGAGGTCGCCACCCCGCCCGCGACCGCGATCATCGGCAAGATCAGCGCGAGCGCGTTTCCGGCGAAGGTCGCGTTACCCAAGAAGGAGTAGACCTTGTCGAACGGGCGATTCCAGAAGAACGGCCACGGATCCCAGCCGTTGGCCTGATAAAACGAGTAGACGCCCATCGTGCTGCCCACGACCGCCAGCACCGCAATTCCGACCCACGCTCCGCGTTTGCCGCTGAGCCCGGTGGCGGTCAGGAAGAACAGACCGACGCAGGCGAGGAAGCCTTGCAGGCCAAATTGACGTTCGTAAACGCCGTTGAAGCTGGTGCTGAAGTCGATGGACAGGAAGGTGGACACGATGACGACGAGGGTCATCGCCGTGACCGGGCCCGCGAACACCCGCGCGCTTCGCCAGCGGACCCCGGGTCCGAACAGCGCGTACAGGAGCCACACCACGAACAGACTGCAGCCGCCGACCTTGAGCACCACCGCCTTCGGCACGTCGAACACGCGGTTGACGTTGAGCTGAAACCACAGACCAACGCCGCAGACGACCAGCGTGGCGCCGGCGAACCACAGCCACTCCATGACGCCCGCCGCCACCGGCTCCACGGCGGGGGCGGACGACGTCGGGGGCGGGCTTGCCGAGGCGTCGGGTTCGGTTTTCTTGGCCTGGGCGGCGCGCTTTCCCTTTCGGCCCACGCCTTTCGTCTATGCGGCCCCCTGCGGCGTGTAAATGACAAATATCTCGACGTCCCTCACGATTGGGCAGCCGTATCCGTTTACGGCGTCGAGACGCGCATGGTAGGCAGCCGGACTCGGTAATGCTCGAGACCGTCGCCAAAGGCTTCAAAGCGGCCAAAGACAAGCTGACGGGGCAGGCCTCGGTCAGCGCGAAAGCGCTCGACGATGCGCTGCGGGACATCCGTCTCGCGCTCCTCGAAGCCGACGTCGCATTCGAGGTCGCGAAGACCTTCCTCGATCGGGTGAAGCAACGGGCGAAAGAGGAAGTCGTCGCGACCACCGCCCGCTTCGAGCGCGACGGTAAAACCGAACAGGTCACCCCCTATCACCGCTTCGTGGCCATCTGCCAAGAGGAGCTCGAGACCCTGATGGGAGGGGATCAGCCCGAGATTCCCGTGGCCTTCGCCCCCCTCGGGGTCACCGCGGTGATGGTCGTCGGCCTTCAGGGCTCCGGGAAGACCACCACCTCGGCCAAGCTCGCGCGTTATCTGCGCGACCACCACGACCGCAAACCGCTGCTGGTGGCGGCGGATGTCCAGCGCCCGGCGGCGATCGACCAGCTCGAAGCCCTCGGACAGCGGGTGGAGATTCCGGTGCATGCCCAACGGGGCGTCGATCCGCTTCAGCTGTGCAGTGACGCGCTCGCGGGGGCGCGGCACCGTAAGCGCGACGTCGTCATCTTCGACACCGCCGGTCGACTCGCGGTCGACGAAGCGTTGATGGATGAGCTGCGGCAGATCAAGGAGCGGACGCAGCCACAGGAGATCCTGCTCGTGGTCGATGCGATGGTCGGCCAAGACGCGGTGCGGACCGCTCAGGCCTTCGACGAGGCGCTGGGGCTGACCGGCTTCGTGATGACCAAGCTCGATGGCGACGCTCGAGGCGGGGCGGCGCTGTCGATCAAGGCGATCACCGGCAAGCCGATCAAGTTCTTAGGTACGGGCGAAGGCACCGACGCGCTGGAGGTGTTTCGCGCCGATGGCCTCGCGTCGCGCATTTTGGGCATGGGCGACGTGGTTGGTCTGGTCAAGGAATTCGAGCGCCACGTCGATCAAGAGAAGGCCGAAGAAGACGCGGAGCGAATGTTCCGGGGCCAGTTCGACATGTCGGACTTCGTGGAGCAGATCGGCGTGCTGCGAAAGATGGGGTCGCTAAAAGACCTATTCGACCGCATGCCCATGTTCCAAGACGGTATGCCGGATGGCTTTCGGCCCGACGAGCGTGAGTTCACCAAGATCATCGCGGTGCACGATTCGATGACCCCCGTGGAGCGACGCCGCCCCGCGCTCGTTCGAGATCCGAGCCGGCTGGCTCGCGTCAGCCGAGGCTGTGGCCGACCCGACCAGCAGGTCCTCGAGGTCCTCGGCAAGTTCGACACCATGCGACGGATGATGATCGCCCTCGGCGATGAGCCGTCGCTCCTGAGCAAGATTCCTGGCTTCGATCAGGTGGCCCAGGTCCGTAAGCTTCGCGGTCTCGACTTGGGCGAGCTGTTCGGTGACGCGTTTCAGGCCCCGGAGGAGGAAGAGGAAGACGTGCCGCTGACCGAGCTCGCGGATCAGGCCAAGCCCAAGCGAAGAGAGTACTTCGCCGATATGGCTCGGCCCCCTCCCGCCAAGAAGGGCAATCGCGCTAAGCAGAAGTCGAAACAGAAGCAGGCCCGCAAGGCGCGCAAGAAGAACCGCCGCTGAGCGCGCCTCGACGCCGTTCTCGGCCCTCGGGCGCGCCCCTCGAAAAGACGCGAGTTTGTCACTTGGCCCCGGCCCCCGAACCGATGCGCTCCCGGCCGGGCCAGCCGCGAATCGCCTCGTTTGACGCGGCCGAACCCCCTCTCGTAGGCTCCCGGGGCCCGCGGGGTGAGCGCAGGTCACCAGTGCTTCCGAAACAGCCTTCAGCTGCTCTGCGCGAGCGTATCGGGCGTTATCAGGTCCTCCGCAAGATCGCGACGGGAGGGATGGCGGAGCTGTTCCTCGCCCGTCAGGTCGGGCTCGACGGCTTCGAGAAGGTCGTGGCCATCAAGCGGATTCTGGCCCACTTGGCCCACGACCGAGAATTTGTTCAGATGTTTCAAGACGAGGCTCGGATCGTCGCGAAGCTCCACCACCCGAACATCGTTCAGATCTACGACCTCGGTAAAGCCGACGACACCTACTTCATCGCGATGGAGTACATCGCCGGCCGCAACTTATCTTCCGTGGCCAAGAAGGCGAAGGCCAAGGGCCAGGGCCTGCCGCCCACCCACATCGCGCACTGCATTTCGCAGGCGTGCGAAGGCCTCTATTACGCCCACACTCGCCACGACATCAACGGGCACCCGCTGCAGATCGTTCATCGCGACGTTTCGCCGCAGAACATCATCGTGTCGTTCTCGGGGGCGGTGAAGCTGGTCGATTTCGGGATCGCAAAGGCCGCCACGAAGATCGCGCACACCCGGGCGGGCGTCCTGAAAGGCAAGTACGCGTACATGTCTCCGGAGCAGATCCGGGGCCAGCCGACCGACGGCCGATCCGACCTATTTGCGGTGGGCATCGTCCTGTACGAGCTGTTGTGTGGGCGTCGCCCGTTCGATGAAGAGAACTCCATTCAAACGCTAAAGTCGATCGTGCAGGACGATCCGACGCCGTGTCAGCAGGTCAACGACGCGATCCCCGATCCGCTGGCGGCGATCATCGACCGCTGTCTGCAGAAGAACGTCGAAGCTCGATTTCAAAGCGCGCAGGAGGTGCAGCTCGCTCTGGAAGACTACGTTTCGGCGTCGCCGCAGCGGATCAACAACCTGGTCATCGGCCAGTGGATCACCGCGCTCTTCGAGGAGGATCTGTCCAAGAGACACGGCGCGCGCATGAATCTGCCCGGGCTCGGGGACATCGTGCTCCCGGATCCTCCGCCCGCGGCCCGGTCTCGCTCGAGCTCGGTCTCGCCCGACGCGGGACGGGAGGACGCTGAACGGGAGGATCCTGAACCTCCGGCCCCCTCGCAGCCAAGACTTACCCTGTCGCGAGGGCGAGGCGGCGGATCTGTCGTGGGTCGCGACCCTCGCCATGCCGAGCCGCCCGAGCCCGGCGAGGATGAGGCCCCGCTTCCGAGCGACGGCCGGTCCGACCTCATCGAAGAGGGGATCATCCAGCGGTCGCCGTCCGCCGCCCATGGCGGAGACCCCGCAGATGCGGCGAACTGGGACCGAGCGTCGACCGTACACGCCGACGAGAAGGATCGCGAGGACGCCGTCGGGACGGAAGATGACTCGACCCGGCCCCCACCCGTCGCCACCCCGGCCGCGGCGGCGCCTTCGGATTCCCTGCATTCCGGGAGCGAGGATGATGTCGATACCGTCAGTCCCGACGGCGACGCGGAGCCGGGCCGCACCCCGACCCCCGTCCTCGACGGCGGTGAGTTTCTGGTCTCCCTCCCCGAGGAGACGAGCGACAGCGTCGACCCGGAGTCCCCGCCGGCGTTTGGCGCGCCGAACGACGATATGTGGGATGAGTCCACGGCCGGCCTGCCCGACGCCGGTTCCGCGGCCGCGAACATCAGCGCCGACGATGTTCGCCGCGGGGATCCGGCCAAGGGCCGCGCCCCAAGCCTGGCCCTGTCGACAGCCGCCCGACGTCGGACCGCGCGAGCGGCGAAGGCGGATCCCGAAGCCGCAAGCGGCTCTTCGGAGGCCGAAGCCCCGGCGCGAAAGAGGTCCGAAGCCGAAAGCGGGGTCGAAGCCTTCCGCGAAGGGGCCGGGGCCCTCATCGATAACGAACCCCTATCGGAGTGGGCAGCGCTCATCTCGAGCGACGCCGCGGGCGACGATCGGGACACGCTTGGCTACGAAGAACCGTGGGCGGACAAGACGGTCTCCGATCCCCACGAACACCGCGACCCGACCCAAGCCCAAGTCGCCCCTGCCGATGAGGCGGTCATCGGGTCGGTCGGCACGAACGACGGCGACCTCACCCACGACGAAGCGCCCCGGGTTGAGCGAACCATCGCCCAGGCGATCTTCGACGAGGAACGGGTCGCCGACCCGACGGTAGACCAAGCGGCCATCGACCAGCTCGATGACGCCACCGTCGACCAGGCGGTGATCGGGCCACGAACCCGCCCCCAGGCCCGGCCGCTGTCGGCGTCGGACGACGAGGGGACCGGTCGATCGACGGCGTCGACGGCAGAAGTCACCATCGCCCAAGCGCGCCTGGTCATCGAAAGCGGCGAGTTCAATGACGACCTGACCGTGCAGTACCACGACGAGTTTTCGCCGTGGCGACGCGCATCGTCATCGGCTGCGGCTCGGCCCGCTGACGGCGGCGCAACGCCGACCGGGATCTCGCTATCGCCGCGAGACGACGAATCGACGGCGGTGGCCGACGATGAGTCGACGCGATTCACCGCGAGGCCTCCATCGGAGGAGTGGGCCCGGGACTTCGCCGACGAACCCGAGCTGCCCTCGCCGTCGCGGTCCGTCGCCTCCGGCGGCGTCGATGACGCGCGGACGGTGGCCGGCGTGATGAGCGAAGACGATTCGTTACCCGGCGGCCTCGGTGACCGGCCGGGTCCCTTGGGCCGGTCGTCGGACCCCCCGACCCACGGATTACCGCCCATGCGAGACGATTCCGCCGTCTCAGATGCGGTCGCCCTCGCGCCGCAGGCGGAGGGTCCGGAAGCGGAAACCGAGCTTGCCGACGGCGACATGACCGTCGGCGACGCGTCGCAGGGGCAGCGAAGTCCCGCCGAGCCCGTGCTGCTCGGGCGGGGCCCGCCCACCGACGACCTCGCCGCCGAGCCCGTGCGACCGAGTCCCATGGACCCGCCACCGGGCGAAGACAACGACGGAGAAGACTCTTTTCAAGACGAGTACTCGGCCCTTGTGGCTCGGCCGGTGCCGCTCATCCCGCCGACCGCTGAC
>JANQQN010000515.1 GCA_028289325.1 Myxococcota bacterium
GCCTTGCGGCGGGGCCGAGCCAGCCATCCGGTGAACTGCGTGAACTGGCGACAGGCGGACCGATACTGTCGATTCCTCGGCAAGCGACTACCGACCGAAGCCGAGTGGGAGCGGGCTGCGCTCTTGGGCCATGGGGGGCCATATCCTTGGGGGGCGCAGTGGCCGCCGCCGCCCGGCGTGGTCAATCTCGCCGACGAAGTCGCACGAGGCGCCCATCCCGAGTGGCGTTCGGTGCCGAAGTATCGCGACGGCTTCGCGGAGACGGCGCCCGTCGGTTCGCTGGGGTCCTCGGCCGCCGTTCGCGACCTCGGCGGCAATGTCATGGAGTGGACGCGTGACTATTACGCGCCATACACATCAGGCCTGAAGAAGAATCCCATCGGACCCAACGGGGGCACGGCACGGGTGGTCCGGGGCAGCTCCTTCGGCCACGGCCGTCGGATGGACATGCTCGCGGCTCGTCGTCGGGCCTACCGGCCCGACGTGCAAAGCGCGCATATCGGGTTTCGGTGCGTCAGGCCGCTGGCTGTCGGCGACGGTACGCCTTGACGCCGCGGTAGGTCGCCCAATAGCCCAGCACGCCGAAAACCACCCCCACCACGATGCAGCCGACCCACAGCTCGACACCGAGGGCGACGAACAGGTCGAACAGCAGGTTCCAGAAATCGGCGCTGGTGATCCGCTCGAGAAGCGGCATGTCTTGACCCGGCGCGTTAGCGATAAGGGCCGCGAGTTCGTCTCGCGAGGTGCCGCCGGCGTCGAGCTGGCCGGTCATGACGAACACCCCGACCCGCCAGTTGAAGTAATACAGGGGGACCGCGGTGATGGGATTGGAGGTCCAGATCGGCAAGAAACCCGATAGGCGGTTGGCGCCGGTCATCGCCGCGATGGCGACGTAGCTGATCATCTGCAACCCGATGGTAGGGGTCATGCCGATGACGAAGCCGATGAATACGCCCAATGCGATGCTGTGCGGGCTCCCGTCGAGCTGTAGGACATGGTGGACAATCAGCCGCTTTAGCCGGCCCCAGAGGTTGAGCCGGTCGGTCTTTGGCGACGGAGAAGACATGACCGCAACCGACGAAGACGATACGGGGTCCGCGCCAGGAATGCCCGGGCCGTCGTCGTCGACCGAAGTTTCCCGCAGGCTCAGCGGCTGACCAAAGTCCATGGACGAGCTTCTCTTACGGGTCGCCGAAGGTTTAGCTCAACTCCAATCGACCTCGATGTGCCGTTACGGCGCCGATGTCTCCTGGACCCCCGGGTGTTGACCCTAATCCTGAACGCAAACGGACGGGGCTCGCTGATGATTTCGGTGAGGTGGGACACACACTTTCAACATCAAACAAACCCTGCCTCCCGTCTGACGCAAGGCCCCTCAGAATGTCGGCCACACTGGTCTTGTGAGCAAATCCACTGTGGTAGGATTCCGCGGGTCTTGGGTCCCAGACCTTCGACGAGCGCTTCATGACGTCGTCCACCCGAGTCATTTTGACCCCGGCGTCGATTTCGCGTCCGGAACCTTCGGTCGAGCCGAGGGTCGCTGACCTGAATCTTCGGCTCCTGACTTCGCTCGCGAAATGGATTCGGGAGCGGCATGACGCGGCCCAGCTGGGAGATATCGCGGAACGATCCGGCTTGCTGCCCTCCGACCTCGACGGCCGAAGCCGCTGGACGTCCCACGATAGATTCGAGGCGTTTTTGCGCGCAGCGCGTCTCCTGTTCGAATCCGACGACGCGTTCATCGAGGCCTGCGCGTTTCGAATGGTCGAAAGCTACGGGCCGTATCGTCATCTCATTTGGGCGTTGAGCCCGCTGACCATGTACCTGAAGTTCGCATCGAACCTGCACATGGTTTCGAAAATCAGTCGCTACGAGGCCCGCAATCCTCGCCGCGACGGCATGACGCTGATCTATCGTACAGACCGCGACGAGAGCCGCTTGATGTGCCTGGCTCGCCAAGGCCACCTCATCGCGATGCCCACCCTGTGGGGCATGCCTCGGGCGCATCTCGAAGAAGGCGCGTGCGTCGCGCGCGGCGATGACCGCTGCGACTATCATCTGAACTGGCAGACCCCCGGAAGCTGGTGGCACCCGATGCTCGGCGGCCTGGCCGGCTCGACGGTGAGCGGAGCCATGGTCGCGGCCGGCGCAGGCGGGGTCGATGTGCCTCTCGACGCGCTCGGGTGGTGGGGGGTTCTGGCGTGGCCGATGTTGGGCACGATGGCCGGCGCGATCCACGACTTGTGGCGCCGTAACGGCGAGTACCTCGACGTCCTTCAGCAGGCGAACGAGGCCCTGCGCGAGATCGCCGAAGACGACGCCGACGCGCGGCGGGAGCTGATGGCCATCGGGCAGCGGCAGCGCGACTGGGGTCGATTGATGGAGGAGCGGGTCACGGAGCGCACCGCGGCCCTCGAGAGCGTCGTTCAGCGCATTCAGCGCCTGTCGGAAGAGCGGCACACGACCTTGAAGGGCTTTTCGCACGACCTGCGCAATCCGTTGTTCGTGCTGAAGGGCGTCAACCAGCTTCTGCGGCGCCACCGAGATCGATTCGACGAGCGTCTGCACGGAAGCATCGAAGACCACGGGCGGGCCGTCGACCACATGGAGCACTTGCTCAACGAGCTGATGGACGTCGCCTCATCCGACGGCCAGCTGATGCGGCTGAAGCCGGAGCGGGTCGACGTTCAGAATCTCACGACCAAGCTGCGGCGGCGGCTGCGCGCGCTGGTGCACGGGCGAGAGATCCGCATCAGCGTCTTTCGAAACCGCGAGGCGCCGGAGTCGATCCACTGTGACTGTCTGCTGATGGACCGGGTACTCGACAATCTCCTCACGAACTCGGTGAAGTACACGGAAGAGGGCTCGATCCTGGTGGAGGTCGGGGGCAGCCCCGGCTACCTGACGATCAAGGTTTCGGACACCGGTCTCGGCATCAACAGCGACCGGCTCGAGAAGATCTTCGACGCCAGCGGCGAGGCGGCGCCGAAGCGGCCCGACAGCCACGGCGTCGGACTGTCCGTCGTGCTTCGGCTGATGGACCAAATCGGGGGCCGGATCGAGGTCATGTCCAAGCCGAACGTCGGTTCGACGTTCTGGGCCCACTTCCCCGAAGAGATCCGCGACGGGTCGGTCATCGTCGACGATCGTGAAGCGAGCGATCACTCCCACGCCGAGCGGCTAGGGCGGGTGGTGACCATCCGCCGAGGCTGACGTTCAAATGTCGGTCTGTCCTCGTTTTCGGATCCGTTCGAACAGCTCACGATGAAGGCGCTGCGTGTCCCCGCCGCCGAAGATCAGCGCGCCCGACGTAAACGTGGTCCCGTAGGTGGAGGCGGCGACGACGACCTGGGCGATGGCGGAGGCGAGTTGCTCGTCGGTCAGGGGTGACAGGGGGTGGATGAACGCGCTCCACACCAGGCCCTGGGCGATCGCGTATCGGGCGTCGAGGACGGCGTCGAAGTTCGCCTGCAGAAGCCGGGCATAGTCCTCAGCCTTCAGCTCGGCGGTGGGACCGATGGGCGACATGATTCGCATCCGGTCCGCGGCGGCGTCCGTGACCACCACGAGGGCAATGCCCTCCACGACCAGGCGCCGCACGTTCTTTTGAATCTCGACCTTGGGGTCGAGGCGGCGCAGGACACCGTCGAGGTGAGCGTCGGTCATCTTGTTCGACGGTCGAGAAGCCGGCCCCGACGGTTTCCCGGGCTCCGGATTTCCGACCGCGAGCTGCGGGCTGCTGATGAGCGCGGCGAGGAGAAGCGAAGGAACGGCGGTCCGCATGACCATCAGCATAGCGGCTACGGCGCGATCAGGCCCTGTTGCTGGCGGTTAATCGATCGGGGCCACAGATTGGGGCGACCCGAGGCGAATGTCGGCTCACCTGCGCGCGGATGCGACTACGACGACGCGGAACGCTGGGCTGCGGAACGATGCATGCCCGCCGCGCCGGTACACGACGCAGCCGCACTTCCAATGATGAGTGTCGTCGTTCAGGCGTCGAGCCGAGTGAAGCCGCTGAACCGAATGGGTCTCCTTCATCGATTCACGCATACCCATTCACATGATCAGCGTCCGCACCTGATTTCGCGCGGGCGAGTATAGTTGATACGGCGTTCTTTTCGCCGACGAATTCACTCCCGCAAACGGGCAGGCCGAAGGCCGCCTTGCCGCCTTGCAGTCTACGCCTTGCAATGCCAAGGAAGTGAAGTCGCTCCACCCTCACGTTTCGATGACGGCTCCACATATCCCATCAACGAGAAGCTGCACGAGATTTGTGCGCCCCCAAGTGAAGTAGTCGGTCAGATCTGTCGTTGAAAGTAGTCCGGTAAAACGAACGCCCGAAGCTATTGAAGCGAGTGAGAATGGACGCCTAGCTTCTCGGTATGACTCGGTGGTGTATTACTACATTCAGTAGCTTCATCCTCTGCTTGAGCGTATCTTGTGGAGGCCGGCCTGCGACCTCGGAGGTCGCCGCTCCAGAAGCTCCGATCGCGCGTGACCTTCCTCGGCCAAGGACGGACGATAAACATCGGGCAGCTTGCGGTCGGACACCACCGCATCGAAGCTAGAGTTCAAGGCAGCCTCTACGAGGCGACCGTTCGATTCCAAGTCGTGGCCGGTCCAAATCAGCCGCCACAGACCACGATCAGTGCATACACGGTGACGGCCACGGCGGGCGCTCCCATTGCCATAGATGTCTCGCTCTGGTTTACGGACGCCGATGGCGATAGCTTGACCTATTCAGCTAGCAATCTCCCAAGCTGGCTGTCCTTGACCGGTTCTTTGCTGACAGGCGCGCCTCAGCCAAGCGATCCCTCGGTCACCGTTGAAGTCAGCGCACACGACGGTGCCGATTCCAGCTCAGCGATTCCCGTCAGTGTCCGAGTCGTCGTGGCGCCGATCGTGTGGGTAGGAACGGAAGGCTCCGATTTCTTCCGAGCGGGCCCGTTGGACGACACGCTATCAGGACGTGGCGGCGATGACGATCTTCACGGTGAAGCTGGAGACGATACACTCTACGGTGAAGCCGGACGCGATACACTAAGAGCAGGTGAAGGAAACGACGATCTCTTCGGAGGTCCCGATAGAGATACACTAGACGGAGGACCCGGCAACGACCGACTCGAAGGCGGACCGGGCGACGATCTGCTCGCTGGTGGTGATGACGAACTTCGAAGCGGAATCCGGACGTTCAGATTGTTGACAGCAAAGGCAAAGCAAGAAAGGTGTATGAAGCTGAACGGCACCCCACACACAAGCGAAACAAGGATCGAGAAGCCGAGTATGACAGCCTCGGCGTAGAACAGGAGACCCACAAGGTCGGAAAGTAATAGTTATGGCGGAGCTCGACTTCTACCTAGCCGCAGACGAAGAACCCTGGCTGGTGTCTATGTGCATAAACCGCGGCCTTCAGTTCGTCCCGGATATATTGCGTCCCTCATCAGAGTATGAGCTCCTTAAGACATCGGAGGCCATCCTCAGTGCTAGAGCCGAAACCCCTCAGTTCTTTCTAGTGCTTCCCTCTGTCTCTACGCAATTGGTCCTCGACACCATTAAATCAGGCCCTAGGGCGGGTCTTCACTATGTCGTCCAGAGCGCGGGCTGTCCGGTTCTTATGCTTTTCTTCCCTACGTTCTCTGACGAGGATGGTCCTTGGCTCGCCAATGGCTCCCTAGCGGTGAAGCCCAGGTATTGGGATCCGGTAGCTTGGGTTGAACACCCAACACCGGAGGTGCTGAAGGCGGCGTACAAAAGCATAACGAGAGAGATTCGATCGAAGACGACACGAATCACTAATGGTGTAAGAACCTACTATGTGTCGCCCATCGTAAACGCTCAGCGAAACGAAGGTCTGAGACTTCTCGGGTTCGATCCCGAGTAAGCGGGGAAGAAAAGATGGGCTCTGGGAGAAGTCGGCCAAGAGAATTGTGGCGAAGGATACGAGACCACGCATCGGTGAACGAGATAGATGAAGTCGAGAGGCCAGGCGTTCTGGCGGACTAAGAACAAGGCTTCGAGGTGATTGAGGTTCAGATTGACCGCGGCTATCTGCCCGCGCCCGATGTTGTTCGTCTGCACGTCGCGGGCGCAAAAGTCGTATCGAAGTCTCCGTCACCGCGATCCACGGAACGCTGTCGTGAACAATTTCGAAGAAGGACTTCGCGATCAACCTCGACGCCATGGAAGCAACGTGTCCGGCAGGTTGCACAATCCGGATCGAGCTGGGCCGGTACGCTCGATTCCCCAAGCAAACGTGCTCAGACTGCTCGCTTAGAGCCCAGTGCACGACCGCGAAAGACAGCGGTCGACTGAGAGGCGGCAGGCTCGCTTTCGGGCTGACCAAGCGAGTCCCGAGGGCCGCCAACGCCTACGACGTCGAGCGCGTGTGGAGCATCGCCTGGCCCACATGGCGCGTCGCCAAGGCCGTCGGGCTCGCTACCGTGGCGTCCGTCGGAACCTCTTCGACGCTCGCCGAGCCGCAGCCATCTCGAACCTCGAGATCCTTCAGCGCGCGCAGCGGCCCGAAAATCAGGGCCGTTTCAAACGGTTTGATGTCCTAGACCATATGGAGTGACCGAGCTCCGATCGCGACGTCCCGGCTCTTGAGCGAGAGGCCCGGGGCGGAGGCGGCGTCGGCCACCGAATCGCGGGTTAGCGCCGAGGCGCCAGAGCCGCATGCGAAAGAGTTCGGTCGCGATGATGGTAGCACTGGTGCTCAAGAAGCAAAATTGGACGCCGCTACAAGTCTCGCACGAAGAAGGAGATCTCTAAGTAACCAGGCGCTCGCCAGAAGATTACCGATTGGGGAAAAGGAACGCGAAACGCTTGCGCAAAAGGGTCACTGAAGGATAGAAAGAAGCACAAGAGACCCTAATGCTACTGAAGCACCTCAGTCTGGACCTGAACAACGATGAATACTCCGAAGAGGAGACAACGAGGTTCGGGTTCCAGACTCGCTACTTAACCCACTTCGTAGAACGGCGAATGCGTCGGCTACGGTTTCATGCCGATGGATTTAATCAACTCCTTATCGAGGGGCGAAGGTATCCACTCGACGGTTGCCCGATTGTCCCGGACAAGACGGCCCTTTCTACGGTAGTGTTCGACGCAGCTCGGTACCAGACGGCAAACGAGGAATCTCGTCATAGCCTTTTTCTTCAAATACTGGCTGACGGCATTGAGAAAGCTGCGCGATCATTCACGATACCTCTCCATGAACTCAAAACCGCCATGGAGGGCTTCGTTGAAGGCGGATATGTCAATAAGTGGACAACGAAGAGGAAGCTCGGCTCAGGACTCTACGCATGGCTTGATTGCCTTCTTGACCAAAGCCGCTTTCTTTTGACTCTCCGGGTTGAGTTGAGGGGATCGATTATCGTTGAAGATGACGTTCTCGAAACGCTTCCCGATGATCTCTTGTTTCATGGCGAGTTTGCAGATGTACGAATCGACGAGGGGTCGTACGTTGTAGTAGTCGATAGTTCGGGAGATCCCATCTACTCTCGCCGATTGGACGTTCCCAGCGAGACTTTTGCGCGACGAAAGTCGCCACGTGGTGGCAGCAAGCAATCAAGTGACGCCTCGATCCTCGTTCCGGTGCCAGATGAAGACCGTAGTACCGGTGCTGTTGAGATTGAGCGCCATGCCGATGGTCGAGCTTTCGAGCGCCTATCTGCCCAGAGGGTTGGAGCGCATTACGCCGTGACCGGTACGCCATTGTACGCCCGGGGAATCGCTCGACAAGATGTAGTCGAAGCCGAACCCGACCGTGATGGCGGAATCCCAGTGCCGATCGTCACCAATCGAACCCAACGATCGAAGTACGGCGTCGTGCGCGTAAGATGTGATTCCGAAGAAGTTGCATGGCAAGTGATTGGCCTTCTTGAAGAGCGTGGACTTGAACCTGGATTCACGGTCGAACGTCCCGGCTTTGCTGAAGACATTGATTGGCCGAAGACTGGTCATGTCCGTTTTCCAACGAAGGCTGGAGACATAGAGATTGCCGCTTGGCGTGTTGCTGCGGACCTGCCACCGAAGTCTCGCCGAGGCCATATTAGAGAGGCCGTCAAAGACCTGGATGGTGTACTGGGCTATGATGACTCATGCGCCGAAGGCACTGACATCTGACGACTGAGAAAGTACGTCGCCTAATTCAAAATGCGACGATGGTAGGTCTCTATGTGGGCAGGCTTTTTCGTTAGTCTTGGCCCCGCCGACGAAACACTGATCGGTCTTGATGGGAAACGACGTCCTCTCAGGGGGTGGCGGAAACGACATCCTGGATGGAGGACCCGGGTTCGACGCCCTGCGAGGTGGCCCGGCGACGATACCCACCCCTTCCGCGCACCGATGACCGCGGTGACCTCTTTGAGAGTTCGGGCCACGATTCGCGGGTATTCGAAGACGTGCCGTTGACTTCGGCGTCCGCTGCGCGATTTGGGAATGATATCAAGATCTACACTTCGAACGGTAGTCATCCCGGAAAAGGCGGGCCGCATTGTCGATGCCGACCGCGAGGTCCATCAGATTGCTACGACTGGAGAGACGGCTTCCGCGCCAGAAATTGTACGCCCGCTAGGCGCCGCCATATTTGCCGGCAAGATCAAAGGAAGGAAGGGCGCCGGCAAGACGGCGAAGACCAAGCCGAACAACCGCGACTGAACCCCAGAATTATCGCGGAGGTCAGAGCCGAAAACCGCGCCGCGCACGGTGGCAAGCTCACGTGCGTAAAGTGTGGCCGCGACGACTTGATAGATCCGCCTAGGGCTCGCGGCGGCGTCCCGAACCTAAGAATCAGACCGAAGTAAATCACGAGGTCTCTAGAAAGAACGGGGGCACGAATGATAAGAGCAACTAGAAGTAAACTGTCCGAAATGCAACGCGGACCAAGGCTCAAAGAATAAGGGTGAGTAGATGTTCGAGCAACTGAATCTTAGAGGAGAGTGGATAAGAGGCGAGAACAAGGGTATAGTAGGTCTTCTAGCTGATTTCCGATCCGGCCAGTTAATAACTACTGTTGATGGAGCAGAAGCAGGAGGTACGCCAGACGACATCTATTTTCCATCCAAGGGCTCAGGTCGAGATGTCCTACTTGAGATCCTGCTTCCGCCATCGTGCGAGCAGCTTCGATATGGGATGGTAAGGGAATCTATCGCCGCAGTATACTCAGTGGCTCAATATGGATTCTCAGAAACGCGAGCTTGGGACGGAAAGAAGGACTATATCGTCGACAATGGGGAAGGTTCGGCTTGCGTCGTGCGTTTTGAGAACGGGAGCTGTTTCGGGGCGCTGGCGTCGTCGGATCCCCATAGGGATTTCTCGGCCGAGATGGCGCTACATCATGCACCGCAATTCGTGCAGAAACTAGCGGCAGGGGTGATGGACTTACCGTTTCTAAAGTACAGCTCGACACCGGTGACCTCGGTATTTTGGGCGACGGACGGTCAACTGACTTCTGTTGATGACTGGCCTACGGTTTACGAGTTTGGCGGGGAAGTCCTTCGCGGAGAGCTGCTCGCAGACATGCCGTGGGTACGGGAAGCCAAGTCTTTCTACGGCATGGAGGGTCAAGTCCCGCTTAGGGTCATTGAGCTGGCTAAGAGACGTTGGCTCCAAGACGGGCCGATTGAGATCTTGGAGGAATTCTATTGTGAGTTGATCCCTTCCGGTAGTCCCTACTCTGCCGATGCGCAGAAGCTCCTTGTTGATCTCGACGTCCATGTAAAGCTCTTCTGAGCCGCCCCTCTTGGGGTGAAGATATATCTATCTTGCGGAATAGGAGCACGATTGCGAGTGAGGATTGACCAATCAGACATATCCCAAATGCGCAACGCGGGACACGAATCACAGCGTGACTACCACCTTCCGGATGAATTCGCGCCGGCGGAACGCTCGTTCAAGGTCTAGATGATCTGAACGGCCCTGGCGGACTTTCGACCGATTTCGTGCCATACGAGCGCTGACCATGGCATCGATATCAATCCAGTTCCACGCAACTCTCAGCGAGGTGGAGGCACTGGCTGTGGCCTGGTTGAAGAACCACGGCATCCATGCGGCACTCCTGCGCTTTCCACCCTTTGAGGTCTCACGGCTGCAGGCAGAAGACTTGGCCGAGAGAATTAGCGATATTCGTGCGATGGCAATTGCCTTCCTTGAGCGGGAAATCGATTGTCGAGCGCAGTCGCGAATGAGGTTCGTTGATGGTAATGAAGGGCTGCTTACACTTGATATTGGACACCTTGGACCTCACGGTCTTGAACAATGCCGTCTGAGCACTCTCGACGCCCGCCCCCTTTGGCGAAAGATTGCTTCAGATCTCAAGCGAAATACGACGGCGGGCGCAATTGGTGTTCATGAAGACAGCGGAGCGACTGCGCGGTATAGAAATCATAGGTTTACAGTCGGAGCCTCTTCGCTACACGCCAGTGGCACTCCGCTCCGCCCATTCGCGCAATCGCCAGTGATACTCCGGCCTATCGACTCAGGACACTAGGGACTCAGGATCCTAGTGATCCGCCGGAGGATGTTCGAGGGAAGCCGCGATCGTCCTTGCCCAAGCGGCGTCGCCCGGTTCGGAGTAGCATAGCGTCGCGAGACACCCTTCACCGGCGCCCGCGACGAACGCGGTCATCGCCCAGTACGACGGTCCGTCGTCTTCGATCAGTCTGGGCTCGGTTATCGCGCCCTGCAAGTGAGGCGGCGTCAACGGCAAAGGGGTAGTCACGTCGTCTCCGATCAGCCACGCCAGAGTCTCGTCGGCGCTCGGGGGTTCCTGATCACCTGTCTGCCAAGACCATGACGTCGCTCGAAAGGTGCGGTCGCCGAAGTAGAGGACCACTGTCCTGTCGTCGTCGGTCTCTAGATAATAGTAGCCCGGCAGAGTAACGCACCATTGTCCGGTTAGCGCCCAGCGCCAACGACAACGCCGGAACCCAATGCCAGCTACGGTGCGATCAGGCCTTTTTGTCCGGCGATCAATCGGTAGCGGGGTCCGGCGACGTCCTGCGCCGCGGGCACTCGGATGGTGTTCGTGAAGAAGAACTGGCCGGACGCCTCGGTGGGTGTGAACTCCACCACGAGGTAGCCGCGTCGTCGCAGGTCCGAGTAGCGGATGTGTGGATTCTTGAGCTGCACGGCCAGCTGCACGAGATCGATCAAGTCTTCCTCGATCTGGCTCTCGAGTCCGGGAGAGGTCACGGATGAGGTGATGAACTCGGCGGCGACGGGACCGGTCTGGCCTCGGGTCCAGCCGGTCGCGAGGACGTCGTCGGGGACGAGGTCGATCGCGAAGGCGTTGTGAAAGTCGCCGGTCACCACCACCGCGTTCGGGAGGGCGGCGAGCAAATCGAAGAGGCGGTCTCGGGCGGGCACGTAGCCGTCCCAGGCGTCGAGGCCGAAGCCGAGCCCGAGGCCGGGGATGCGGTTCTCCTCGGCCAGCGTCGAGCCCAGCTCCGCGATCGCGGTCAACGGTCCGACGAGCGGGTTGTCAGTCAGGCCGTCGAGGTTCGGGATCGTGGGTACGTACAGCTGTCCCACCATGACCTGTTGTCCGATCACGTCCCAGACCGTGTTGCGAGGGCCGGCGAGGCGGGTCTCGAGCCACTGTTCCTGCGCCGTACCCAGCATCGTTCGCGCGGGGTCGAGATAGTCGCCGACGAAGGCATCGACGCTCGTTTGGTCCGCGAGGTCGTAGTTGGCGTAGTCGAGCTGCTCGCTGCGGCCGGCCAGGCGCGTATCGAGCATGGTCAAGGTGACGAGGTCGCCGTACTGGAACTGTCGAAAGACCGATCCCCCGGCGGCCGGTTCCCGGATCGGCATCCATTCATAATACGCCTGCACCGCCGCATCTCGGCGCACGTCCCAGGCGCCTTCGCTGTCGTCGTGATTCTCGGCGCCGCCGAGCCACGCGTTGTTCGCCGACTCGTGGTCGTCCCAGACCGCGATCATCGGGTGGGTGCCGTGCATGGCCTGCAGGTCGGGGTCGCGCTTGTATTGCGCGTGTCGAGCCCGGTAGTCATCCAACGTGATCGTTTCCGCGGGAGGCTCGGGGATCCGGTCGGGCAGATCTTCGAAGCCGAAGCCGGCGAGCCCGTACTCGTAGAAGTAGTCCCCCAGATGGAGCACGGCATCCAGGTCGTCGTCGCCGTCGCTGCGGTTGGCGATCTGCCGGTACACGTTGAACAGGCCGGTGGGGTAGCTGCTGCACGAAACGACGGCAAAGCGCACTGACGCTGGGCTACCGGTGGGCAGCGTCTTGGTGCGGCCGACCGGGGAGCGCGCCCCGCCGGCCGAGAAGTCGTAGAAGTATGTCCCGCCCGCCGACAGCCCGGTCACGTCGACCTTCACCGTGAAGTCGGCATCGGCGACGGCGTCGGCCCGGCCCTGGGCCACCACGTCGCCGAACCCTGGATCTGCCGCCACCCGCCAGGCGACACCCACCCGCTCCGCGTCGTCGCCGGGCGTAACCCGGGTCCAGATGATGACCCCGTCGGTCAAGGGGTCGCCGGACGCCACGCCGTGCTCGAAGCGAGGCGGGTCGTCGTCGGCGCAGGCCA
>JANQQN010000537.1 GCA_028289325.1 Myxococcota bacterium
GACGGAGATGGGTGATGGGGCGGCGGCGGCGCTTACGTTGAAGGTGGCCGTCGCACGGTATCCGACTTCCGCCACCCTTCACGTCGCCCTGGGCCATGCCTTGCTGGCCAGCGACCGGCCCGAAGAAGCGGTCCAACACGCGAGTCGAGCGATCGAGCTCGCCGGCGACGACCCCGCCGCCCATCGCCTGTACGCCCAGCTCCAGGAGAAACTCGGCAATCGCGACGCCTACATCTCGGCGCTTCGCCGGGTGGCTTCGCTCGACGAAGGCGACGTCAGCGTCGCGGTGGCGCTGGGGGCGACGATGGCCCAGCAGGGCGATCGCGAGGCGGCGATCGAGCTGCTCACCAACGCGTCGTCCCGCGGCCCCAAAACCGCGGCCGCCCAGCTCGCGCTAGGGACGGGATTCCTCGAAGCCCGCGCGCTGACGGCGGCCGTACGCCACCTCAAGGAAGCGATCCGCCTGCAGCCCGACATCGCGCCGGCCCACCTTCAGTTGGGCATCGCGTTTCGTGAAGCGGGCTCGCTGCCGGACGCGGTCGCCGCCCTTCGCAAGGCCACCCTGCTCGCGCCGGAGAACGCCGATTATCACCACCAGCTGGGCATGGCTCTGCTCGACGCCAACCAGCCCCGGGAGGCAGCCCACGTATTGATACGAGCGGCCGCCTTCGATCCCAACGACGAGAACATTCAAGATGCGCTCGCGCGCGCGCTCGCCCAGACCCGAGTCCGAGACCCGAGCGAAGGCGGATCGAGCCCCACCTCGACGTCTTCCGAATCGGGCGGAGAAGGAAGCTTCACCGGCGACCTCCAGCTGTTCTCGGTCGCCGAGCTTCTAGACTTCCTGCTCAACCAACGGGCGACGGGTACGCTGCTCGTCCGCAGCCCTCGCGGCGACGGCCGGGTCGAGCTTTACAGGGGATCGATCGTCGGGGCGCGACATCCGGGCAGCAAGCCGTTGAGCCGCCAGCTGCTGGAGACCGACCTCATCTCCCACACCGACCTCAAGCGCACGGTGGTCGACCCCGACGATCTCGAGCGCGATGGGGTGGTGGCCTGCGTCGTCGCGGCGAGCAAGCTGGTCGACAAGAGCTCCCTCGAGGCGCTGATCCAGCGGCATGTCCACGAGGCGCTCTTGGAGATGCTGACCTGGGATCAAGGCGACGCCGTCTTTCGCAAGGAAGCATCGGAGACCGCGTATCCCGAAGCGCCCGAGATTCAGCTCGACACCCGGTGGCTGCTGATCGACGCGACCCGCAAGCTCGATGAGCAAGCGGCGCGGTCCTACAAGAACAAAGGCGATTGAGCGGTATCCCTTCCCCGGGGCGTCGACTACAGGCTGTCGTTGACCAACGCCCGAAGGTAGGCCTCGGCGTACCATGTATCCCAGTCGCGGGGACCGATGATGTAACCGACGAGGCGGCCATCGACGACGACGTAGGTCTCCGGGAACTTTTCGGTCCCGTACCGCCGGGCGAGGTCGCCTTCTTTGTCGAGAAGGACTTCGAACGGCGGCGCTCGCTCGAAGAACTTCCGTACCGGGGCCCACGCCTCGTCGGTGCTGATGGCCAGCATGTCGAACCGCGGTTCATCCCTCATCTTCTCCTTGAGGCGAAGCATCGACGGCATCTCCTCAACGCACGGTGGACACCATGTGGCCCAAAAGTTGATGAACACCACGCGCCCTCGGAACTGGTCCTCGCTGGCGGCCTGGCCGCCTCGCATCCGCTCGAGGGTGAAACTCGGCGGCGCTTCGTTTCGGGCCTCGACCTTTAACAGAGACCGCGCCAGTCGCCCGCGCCCGGTCCGGGCCGCCGCGATTCCATCTTGGATGAAGTACCCGGCGCCGACGAGCACGGCGAGAACGATGGCCACCCGCACCGGCAGCGGAACGCGGACCCCCGGGGAGCCTTTACCGGCCGCGGCCTCCTGCGGCGGCGCAAGCGCGGCCGGCCCGCCCTTTTTCGCGCGTTTCAGACGGCGCTTGAACGCGGCTTCGGGCACGGTGGTGCGAAACGCTTCCGTACCGTTGATGGTCACCACAGGAACATCGCTTCCGTATTTCTTTGAAAGCGACTCATCTTCGGTAACATCGATTTGCTGGAGGTCGAACGGGACGGTCTCGCGAACACGCTCCATCATCGCTACGGCGGCGCGACAGGGCGCGTACCCGGGCTTGACGTACACCACGACCTGAGGACGGACTGACACGCGGGCATTCTGTGGAGGACGGTTCCCTCTCGCAAGCGCGAACCGCACCTTCGAGGCTGAAATACATGGGGACCATCCAAGGAGACCTGTCCATCATGCCGCTGCCGGACCTCGCCGTCTGGATGGCCAATCGAAGCATCAATGGAACGTTGATCGTCGAGCGGGGACCGGAGCAGCAGAGCTTCGACCTCGTCGACGGAGCGGCGATCCGCGCGGCCAGCAACAGCCCTCGGCAGTACTTCGGTCAATTTCTATTGCACTACGAGCTGGTGACCGAAGAACAGCTCCAGCACGCGTACCAAACCCAAAAAGAAACCGGCGTCCGGCTGGGGCGGATCCTCGTGATGATCGGGCTCGTGCCCGAAGAACAGGTCATCCAGTGTCTGCGGGTCAAGATCGCCGAGACCATGCTGCACGCCTTCCGCTGGACCGAAGGGCGCTTCCGGCTCACCGACGAGCGCGAAGAATCGCCGGCGGTCGAAATCCCGCTCGCCGTACCGCTTATCGACATCCACACCGAGGGCCACAACCGGGAAGAGACCTGGCAAACCTTCGATCGGCTGTTCCCCGACCCCACCACTCAGGTCGCGGTGCACGATGTGCGGGTTCCCCGGACGTTAGCCCCGGGCTCTTTTCGCGAGCGGCTGGTGACCCTCGCCCGCCGGGGCCTGAGCATCGAGGCGCTCACCCTGGAAACCCATGCCAGCGACCACGCCCTCGCCAAGGAGCTGGTCGAACTGCACCGGGCTGGGGTGATCACCCCGCGTGCACCGACCACGAGCATGGGCCCGATGTTGGAGCTGCCCGGGTCCGGCCAGAGCCACATCGACCTCGCCCAACAGGCGATGAGCGAAGGGCGGTTCTCGGACGCCCTCGAGCACGCGCAGGCAGGGGCCGTGGAGCGGCCCGGGGACCCTCGGTCCGTCGAGCTCGTCGCCCAGCTCGACGCGCTCGCCCGAACCCACAGCGCCGATCAGCCGCCTCGCTCGGCGCTGCCCGTCCTGGTCGTCGAGCCGGAGGCCGCGATCCTCAAGCGACTGAGCGCCAAGGAGCGCTACATCTTCGCGCGGATCGACGGCAAGCGCTCGGTCCAAGCCATCATGCAGGTCAGCCCGATGCACGACGTCGAAGCGCTCGACATCATGCGATCGTTTCATCGCGACGGCTGGATTCGCTTCGAGCCGATGGTGGGTCAGTCGGGGCTGACTTCGGAGCCGTAGCGCGCAAGGCGACGATACAGCGTCGCCCGGCCCATCCCCAGCAGACGCGCGGCCTTCTCCACGCTCCCGTTGGTCGCGCGCAGCGCTTTGCGGATCGCCCGCCGCTCGAGCTCCCGCAGGGGAACCACCTCGCTCGTCGGTGTGCCGTCTTCGGTGATGCCGCTGCCGCCGGCCGACCCTTGCCGGATGTCCGGCGGGAGATGGCCGACGTCGAGCTCCTCGGCGTCGCAGCTCAGCATCGCGCGGTGGACCACGTTCTGAAGCTCCCGAACGTTGCCCGGCCACGCGTGCCGCATCAGGACCTCCATCGCCGCCGGTGAGACCCGCTGAATTGAACGGCCCACGTCTCCGGCGTACCTCTCGAGGAAGTGCAGCACGAGGTGCGTGATGTCCTCTCGGCGTTCACGGAGAGCCGGCACCTTGAGCGGGTAAACCGACAGCCGGAAGTACAGGTCTTCTCGGAATCGATTCGCCTGGACCGCCGACGAAAGATCCTCGGGTGTCGCGCTGATGATGCGGACGTTGACGGGGATATCCGTCGAGCCCCCCACCCTGCGGATCTTCTGCTCCTGAATCGCCCGCAGCAGGCTCGCCTGCGTCAGCCCATTCATCTTGCCGACTTCGTCGAGGAATAGGGTTCCGCCGTCCGCCTGCTCGAATCGGCCGCGATGCGTGCCGACCGCGCCGGCGAACGCGCCACGCTCGTGTCCGAACAGCTCGGACTCGTGCAGAGCTTCGGGGATCGCCGCGCAGTTGATGGCGACGAACGGTCCCGCCGCCCGACGGCCCGAGTAGTGGACCGCCCGCGCGACGAGCTCCTTACCCGTCCCGCTCTCGCCCTGAATGGCGACCGCAACATCGCTGTCCAGAACGCGCTGCATCTGACGGTAGAGCTCCTGCATCGCGGGTGAGTCCCCTACCATCCCGAAGAACGGAGGGCGGTCCCTCAGCTGCGCCTCGAAGCGCCGAAGCGCCATGATCAGCCCGCGGCGTTCGACGGCGCGATACACGGCGGCCAGCAGGCGTTCTTCCTGGAGCGGCTTGACTAAAAAGTCGTACGCCCCCGCCCGCATCGCGGTCACCTGCGTCTCGCCGTCGCCTTCCGCAGTCATCACCACCACCGGCAGGTCGCGGTCTTTGAGTTGTATGTCGTGCAGTAGTGCGAGGCCCGGCGTCGTTCCCGGTGAGAGGTCGATGAACACAGCGAACCACTGTGCCGTCTCGGCCTCCATAAATGCGCGTCCGTCGGCGTACTCGGAAACCGAGTAGCCGCCCGGTTCGAGCCAAGCTCGAATTGCGTCGCGAACGGCGGAATCACCGTCAACGACTGCGACCGGTCCACGCGTCGGAGCCATGGCAATACTGACCTTGTCCAAGGTCATGCTTGGCTACTTCGTCGGACGCAGGCGCCCCCCACTTGACGCTAGGCACGTTTCGAGTCGGCCGTTTGTCTCAGCCCGGAACAAGCGACGGCTAAAGCGGAGAACGTACGCTTTTTTCGATCGGAAAAGCGCTACATCAGCGCGACCGGCAGGACCCGCGTCGAGCGAAACAAGTCGCGACTCGCAACGAAAGAGTCGCGACTCGCGCAGATCGAGGTTCTGTTCCTTTACCAGGGAACTCGACTACTGTTCTTCGGGTTGGGTGGCGATGGCCAGATTTCGCAAGCCAGCTTTGCGTGCGGTTTCCATGACCTCCACCACCCGGCGGTGAAGGGCGGCTTCGTCGGCTTGAACGAGCACCAGCCGATTAGGGTCGGTTTGTGCCTCTTGCGCGAACAGCGCCGACAGCTCCTGTTCGGAGACCGACGCACCGCGGGCCACCACCGTTCCGTCATCGAGCACGGCAACGACCAGGTTTTCCTGCACCGAGGTCAGCTCGTCGGAGTTAGAGCCGGTCGGCAAGTTGACCCTGAACCCGCTCCCTTCGCCTTGCCCCTGCTGGAGGATGGCGGTGCTGGTGGCCATCAAAATCACCAGCAGCACGAGCATGATGTCGACGAGCGGGACGATGTTGATCTCGGTAAAGCCGCCACCCTCGCCGTCGACGCTGTCCTCGAGTGACGTCTCGGTCGGTCCTGTACCTGCCATCGGTCAGGCCTCCGAGGGTGCCGGCGTAACGCCTGCAGGCGCCGGCTCGGCGGCCGGGCTCATCGTCTCGATGCTCGGGGTGGAGGCCGGGGGCGGGCCTCCTGCGGCGCCTCCGCTCGTGGTGACGTCGAGCTGCTCGAGGAACTCGTCGATCACCAGCTTGATCTCGACGCCGGCCCGCATGCCGCGGGTCTGAAAGTAGTTGTAGAAAAACACGGCCAGGATGGCGATCAGGATGCCGCCGGCGGTCGCGATCAGCGCCTCGGACACGCCTGCCGCCACCACGTTGAAACCGCCGGAACCCGATTCCGCGATGTCTTTGAACGACCGGATGATGCCAAACACGGTTCCGAACAGTCCTACAAACGGCGCCAGCGCGCCGATGCTGCCGAGGGCCCACAGCCGCCGCCGCATCCACAGCGCGAACCTTTGCCGCTCTCGTTCCGCGGCGCGATGGGTCGACTCTCCCGCCCGGTTTACCTTGTTCAGCGCGGCAATGAAGATATCGGCGACCGGTGAGTCGCTCCTCTCGCACGCGGTCCGGGCCGCGGCCAGGTCGCGACTATACAAGCACTTACTCACCTGGATCCCGAGATCTCGGGCCCGGTCCACGAGGCGCCAAAAGGTATAGAGTTGCTCGAGCGCGAGGGCGAACACGATCGCCGACGACCCGAGAATAACAAAGAAGGCGGTGGGCCCGATTTCGAATGCATTCGCGACTTCAGGTTGCATGAGCTGTCCGGACGGAAACCCGGTCCTCTGACCGCTTAGTCCCCTTCGAAGGCGTCGCGCAAGCGGTCGAAGAACGAGCTGCCCTTTCGTCGCTGACTCTTTCGGGTTTCCCGCCGCTCACCCAGAGACGCGGAGAATTCTGGCTCGGTCGGAATGGTCTCCTCGAGCTTGTCCAGGAGCTTTCGCTGCGCGTCGTTGAGCGTCTTGGGGACTTGAACGGTTAAGTGCACCACGAGATCACCGGTGCCTCGGCCGCCGAGTCGGGGCATGCCCCCGCCCGGAATGCGAACCGTGTCTCCGGGCTGCATACCCCCCGGAACCGCGACCTCGACTTCTCCGCCGTCGAGCCGCGGAATCAGGGTGTCGCCCCCTATGGCGGCCATCGGGAAGCTGACCGATAGCTCGCAGTGAAGGTCGGGCCCCTGTCGAACGAACATCTCGTGGGGCCGAACGGCGACAAACACGTAAAGATCGCCCGGAGGGCCCCCGTTCGCGCCCGCGTCGCCTTCGCCCTGCAGCCGCAACCGCACGCCGGTATCGACCCCGGCCGGCACCTTGACCTCGAGCTTCTTCAGATCGTCGACCGCCCCCACGCCGTCACAGGTCGGGCAGACTTCCTTCGGAACCCGGCCCCGCCCTTGGCAAGCCCGGCAACTGGTGGCGATCATGAAGCCCCCGCGCCCCTGCACCACCTGACCTCGCCCGCCGCACACGGCGCAGGGCACCAGGACGCCGCCTTTGGCCCCGGTCCCCCCGCACGCGGTGCAGGCGACGGTCTTTTTGACCTCGATGTTGCGGGTGGTTCCGGCGGCGGCCTCCTCGAGGCTGATCTCCAGGTCGTACCGAAGGTCGGCGCCCACGCTCGGTCGCGGCCCGCCCTGGAACCCGCCGAAGCCCTGACCGCCGAAGAACTCCGCGAACAGGTCGCCAAACTGGCCAAAAATCTCGCTGAGGTCCCCGGTAAAGCCCGGCTGAAAGCCCCCGGACTTCAGGCCTTCGAAGCCGCCCCGGTCGTACATCATGCGCTTGCGTTCATCGGAGAGCACCTCGTAGGCCTCCGCCGCCTCTTTGAATCGCTCTTCTGCCTCGGGGTCGCCCGGGTTGCGGTCCGGGTGAAACTTCATCGCGAGCTTGCGGTAGGCCGTCTTCAGTGCTCGGGCGTCGACGTCCTTTGGAACACCGAGGACCTCGTAGTAATCCCGCTTCGCCGCCATTAGAAGCCGGTTGTTAGGCACCGCCTTCGCGTAGTCAAACCTTGTTTCGATCGCCGGTACCGGATAGCGAGGCGGCGTGCGCAGGGTACTTCCAATCCGTCGTGCGCTTATCTGCAGCGCGGCCCTCACCCTCCCCGCGTGCTCCGCCCGGGGCCCGACCGCACCGTCGGTCCCGGCCCCCCAAAAGCCCGCGCCGCCGACCGCGGACCTGGTGATCACCGGTGGTCTCGTCCACACGATGGACGACGCTCGCTCCACGGCCTCGGGGATCGCCGTCCTGGGGCGCAGCATCGTCGCCGTCGGCGACCGGCAGAGCGTTCAAAGCTGGATCGGTCCCCAGACTCGACATATCCGACTGTCAGGGCACTCTGTCGTCCCGGGCATCGCTGACGCCCACGTCGATCTGGCCGCCCTCGGGCGGCCGGACACGGCGCCCACAGGCTCGCCCGAAAGCGACCGCACCGTCACCGCCGCTCTCCTTCGCGCACAGGCCTTTGCGCTGACCGCCGGATTGACCCAGGTCCACGCCTTCGGGCTCGATAAACCGACCATCGCCGCCCTCCGTCGCCTCGACGAGACCGGCGACCTGCGGCTGCGAATCTACGGATTCATCGACGGGTCGATCGAAGATCTGACGGAATTCATGGAGGCGGGTCCCAGCGTCGCAACGCCCGGCCGGCGACTGACCGTGCGGGGCTTTCACTTCGACCTCGATGGGTCCATCGAAGCCGGCAACGGGGCCCTGCTGCGCCCTTACGCCGACCGCAAGCAAGTGCAAGGAAGCTTTCGCAGGGCGCCCAGCCTCGTGGAAGCTCGGGCTCGAACGGCCAAGGAGCGGGGCTTCCATGTCGCGTTGACCGCCCACGGCGACCGCGCCAACCGCGCCGCGCTGGACATCATCGGCTCGGTGTTCGGGGTGGACGACGGTGCGAGCCGACCTCGGATCGAAGGACTCGACGTCGTCCATCCCGACGATCGGCCTCGCTTCGCCGAACTCGGGGCGGTGGCGGTGGTTCAGCCGGCGGCGATCATCGAACATCGCCGGTGGATCGAGCAGCGACTCGGCGGCCAGCGAATCGCTCACGCGCTCGCCTGGGGCTCGGTCGCCCGCTTTGGCGCCCGGATCGCCGCCGGCAGCGGAACCTGGGATCGCCGTACATCTCCGCTCGTCGGGCTGTACGCGCTGGCCACCCGAAAGGATCCGCTCGGCTTTCCCAACCAGGGGTGGTTTCCCGCCGAGCGACTGGGTCGATTCGAAGCCCTCGCCGCGTACACCACGGCCGGGGCCTACGCATCGTTTCGGGACGACCGCGCGGGGATCATCGCCGTGGGACGGGTCGCGGATCTGACGGTGATCGACAAAGATCCGTTGACCGCGACCGAAGAGAGCCTCGCCGCTATGCAGGCCGTATTGACGGTCATCGACGGCCGGATAGAAATGGAGCGCCCCATTCGCCCGGCGAGCCCGACCCGGTCGAGCACTACGGCCACCGTCGCCCGGTGATCGGACGCCGTCCTCATCGCCCCGGCGTGTCGCCCCACAGGATCTTGTGCTGCTGAAGGCTGAGCCGAAGATCGAGCCCGCTGCCCAAGATCCACTCGGCGACCTCGGACGGCGCGGCCGATTGCCAGACCGGTGAGATGTGAACCGGACACCGTTCGATCAGCCCGTGCTCCCGGATGATCGCGACCGCCCAATCGAAGTCGGATCGGTCCACGACGACGAACTTGACCTCATCCGTGGCCCGCAGACGCTCGATGTTGGCCCAGTCGTTGCGCTCGCTCTCGTTGGACCCCGGACACTTGATGTCCACGATGCGCCGCACGCCCCCCGGCATCAGGTCGATATCCCGCTCTCCGCTCGTTTCACACAACACCTCGTAGCCGAGGTCCAACAATCGCTGGGCGAGCACCGGCGCGCTCTTCTGCAGCAGCGGTTCCCCGCCGGTGATCTCGACCCGTCGCACGCCGAACCCGTCGACGCGATCGACCACCTCGTCGACGGATATCGTCGAGCCACCTTCGAAAGCGTACTCCGTATCACACCACGTGCAGCGGAGATTGCACCCGGTCAGGCGAACCATGACGCAGGGGAGTCCCATGCGCGTCGACTCTCCCTGCAGCGACAGGAAGATCTCGGTGATGCGGACGCGATCCAGTCTCGTGGGGGCCGAGTCGAGCACCGGTAGGGACATGACGTTGTCGTGGAAAATGGGGGCGCCGCGGTCAAGCGATGACTCACCGACCGAGCCGGGGGGTCACGCGGTCGGCTGGAACTGCTCGAACAACCGTTGGTACTCCTCGGTGACCTCGGCCAGACTGGCTTGTAGCTCCGAGAACTCGCCCTTCTCTTGCGCGAGCTGGGTCTTGAGATTGTCGACCTCCTCGTCGAGCTCGGCGAGCTTGGCTTGGGCCTCCGGGTCGGGCCCCGGACTGGGCTCGGCCAGCAGCCGCTGCCGGACCTCCTCCCGCAGCTGCTCGAGCTCCTCTTCGGTCTGCCCGTCCGCCCGCGCCATCAGGATCTCGTTGAGGGCGACGTGGTCGACGACCGGCCCCGTGCCGCCGCACTGCTCCTCGACCTTGGTCTGCGCGTGACGGATCGTCTCGTCGACCTCCATCCCTTGGTCCGCGGCCTCCACGAGGACCTCGTCGGTCTCCCGCATGTGGTCGATGGCGAGCTGGATCTGGCTCTTGGTCTCCTCGTCGAGGCCTTCCGTGCCGTGCAGGGCGCCCAGCTTCATGCCCAGGCTCGCCGAACGCTCGAGAACGCTGTTGAGGTGGTTGGTTTGAGCCTCCGTTTTTTCCAGAAGCTTCTTGAGCAGTTCCTCGATGGACTCACCCTCGCCCGGCTCCGGCGTGGGGCGCTGGGCCGCGTCGACATCCGCTTGCGACATCAGCACGAGCTTGGTGACCCCGACCACTTCCGGCGCCTCATCGGCGACCGGTTCTTCGATCTCGTGGTCGAGGTCGACCGGGATCTGGCTCGCGGCCAGCTCTTCCTGCAGCTCGGTGATGCGCGCCCGCAGTCGAGCCCCGACCGCATTAGCCCGTAGAACGATGGCCACCGAGACGACGACGAGAACGAGAACGAACTCGACGACGATCACCAACAGCCACAGGGAGACCTCAATCATCTAACATGTCCGCCTTCGCCCTCATCGCGCGATAGATCGCGAAGCCGATGCCGCCAAAAACGAGAAGCGGGATATTGATGATCGCCAGCCGCTTCCCAACGATGAGAATCCACTGATCGCCAGAGGCCTCCGGCAAGCGCACCGGATCCGGCTCATAGTTGATCTCGAACCCGTCGGTGGTGACCGCGTTGACCCTCACCCTGGCCACGCCCTTTTCGCCCGGTCCGAGCGGCTCGAGCCGCGTTCCGAAGATACCTGTGGTCTGATTCTGGTCGACGGGTATCCACTTCGCGTGGGTCAAGTCGATGTGCCGCGCGACCTCTACCCTGACGTCGCGATACACGGGGCAATCGGCGGCCAGCCGGACCATGATCACCGGCTCCGGCTCATCGAGTCGAACCTTGTGTTCGAAGCACCGGGGACGAACGGTGAAGCTGCCCTTCCACTGGCGCTGCAGCGCGGGGCTCATCGCGGTGATGGTGACGCCGTACTGGCCGGGGGCGCCGGGCTTTTCGAATCGACCGACAAACAAGCCGGGCTCGGGGCCAGCCTCGAACAAAATCGTCCGCCGTTTGCGGCTCGGGTGCTCGATCTGCGCCTCCACCGACAGACTCTTCAGCCGACGAAAGCTCTTCACGCGGGCCCCGTTGTCGACCAGCTCGACGGTAAACCGCATCGTGTCGTCGACGGTGGCTTCCTTTGGGCCGAACTTGACTTCGAGGTCGAGCGACGAGTCTTGAATGAGCGCGACCGCGGGCGGGGGCTTACCGTCGGCGCCCTGCATCTGCCAGGCGCCGGCCTGCGGCGACTTGAGCTCGACGAGGTCGTAAGAATCGGCCGAGCGCCACTTCACGCCCTTGCGCCGACTGGCCGGGTTCAACACCTCCTCGTCGGGCGCGACCACCGTGTTTCGGGCCCCGGGCTGGGTCTTGGACATCACGAGCGACGTCTGACCGACCGAAGAGTCCACGACCACCGCTCCGTCCCGGACGGGTAGGCTGCTGGTTCCACTCGCGACGACGAACAAGTCTGAGAACGCCCGGTGAAGCTCTCTTGCGTTCTCGATGTAGCGAAACGCACCTTGCGTTCGCCCTGCGATCTCCTCCATCAGCCCCCGGTCCGACGCGTCGGTGAAGGCGATCGTGTACAGGGGGACGTCCCGTTCGCGGTACCGGTCGACGACCTCGGTGACGATTCGCTGCCGCTCCTGCGGCAGCCGTTGCTGCCGCGCCCGACCGAGGTCCACCCGGCCGTCGGTGAGGAGAACGACCACGTCTTTCACCCCCGGTCGAGGGGGGCCCAACGCGTCCAAGCCTACGTCGAGCGCGCGGCCGATGTCCGTCGTGGCCCCGTCGAGACGCAGGCGCCGAAGCCGTCGGCTGAACGTTCGCCGGCGGGGGGGTGAGCTGCCCAGGGGGATGGTCACCCGAGCCCGCCCGTCGAAGACGACGAGGCCAACCCGATCGCTCTTCTTGGCCAGCTGGACATACAGGAGCGCGGCCGATTCGGCGAGACGACGCGGATCGCTGGTCTGCATGGACCCCGAGTTGTCGAACAGGATCATGGTTCGGGTCGGAGTCGGCCGCGCCGACGCGGGCCCCGCCGTGCCCAGCGCGCACGCGGCACCGAGACTGGCCACCCACCGGATCACGAGGCTGGCGCTCCCTTAGGCGCCATCTTTCCCCCCGAGCTCAGCTCGGCGTTGTAGTCGTGAAACGCCTCGATTTGCTCCTCGAGCTCCTCTTCCGTCAGCGCCCCGATCATGACCAAAACCTGGCCGAGGGGCATCGAGCTGGCCTTGACCGCCGACCGCAACGTCCCCAGCTGCTCGTCGTCGATAAGCGACATCTTGATGGCCGCGTCCCCAAACAACAGGGCCTCGGCCTGTTGGAGCTCTCGAATCTCCTTGAGCTGATCGACGGTCAGCATGCCCTTCACGACCGCCACCTCGGCCAAGGTGAGGCATAGGTCGTTCTTGAGCTGCATGGCCTGACGAACCTGCGCGGTGGTGACGACCCCCGCCTTCTCGAGAAAGCGTCCGAACAAAAGTCGCAAGCGAATTCCTCCCCGCCCGAAGCGAAGCCTCACGATCAGTCTTCGGACACACAGAAGGCGCGTTGAGACGACTGTCCCACCGCACAGCGAGAGGAACCGAAATTGGACTAGATGCGCTCGGCAGGAATCTCGATCCGCTTCGCGGCTCGGCGATTCTTGCCCGCGCATCCCGTCATAGCGACCTTTTGATCGCTTCGCTTACGCTCCGCTCGCGTACGCGGCGTCGACCGGTTCCACCGGATTGGAACTCCCGCCGCCACGTACTAGTAGAGACTGCGCAGGTCACGTACCCGCAGCTGCAGCGATTCGAGACCGGCGAACTCATTGAGGTCCAGATGCGCCGCGAGCTCGATTGCATCGCCCGGAGACAGCTGGCCGCTGAGTTCTCCCCGCTTGAACGCGATGGCCTCCAGCCCGCCAAAGCGCCCTTCTTCCAGCCGGAGCTTCAGGTGGTCATTTCCGACCCGGGCCGCGCGCTTCACCCGCGCCGCGGGAACCCGGAATAGCGGCTGGGGATTTCCAGTACCGAACGGCTCGAGCTGGCGGATGGCGAAGAAACACTCCCGGTCGATCTCGTCGGGGGTGATGTCGTCGTCGTAGATCAGGGTGGATTCCGTGGCTCGTCCCCAATCGGGATCCGAACCGACCCGAGCCACGAACGCCGCGGTAAACGACTCGATGTTGGGCGACGGGATACGAAAGCCCGCCGCCGCTCGATGCCCGCCGAACTTCGACAGGTGATCCCGACAGTCGTTGAGGGCGTTGTACAGATGCAGGCCGCGGGCGGTGCGCGCACTTCCGCGCCCCCCCTCACCGATCAGCACCGCGGGCCGGTCGTATCGCTCCACGAGCTTGCTGCACACGATGCCGACCACCCCCGGATGCCATTCGGGATCCGCGAGGACGATGGCCTCCGGGAGCGCCCCGGCCTGATCCACCCGTCGCACCGCCTCGTAATAGACGTCCGCTTCGATGCGCTGGCGGTTGCCGTTGGCAACGTCGAGGGTCTCCGCCAGCTGGCGCGCTTGCGCCATCTGCTCGCTGAGCAGGAGCCGAACCCCGACCGTGGCGTCATCGAGGCGGCCGGCCGCGTTGATCCGAGGCCCGAGGCGAAAGCCGACGTCGGTCGACCCGCACCGCGCCGCCCGCACCCGGCTGACGTCCATCAGGGCCCGAACCCCCGGCCGGCGCGCGGCCCGAAGCTCGCTCATCCCGAACCACGTCACGACCCGGTTCACGCCGGTGAGCGGCACCATATCGGCGATGGTGCCGAGCGCGACGAGGTCCATCATCCGACGCAGATTGGGCTCCGCTTGGTCCCCCGAGTAGACCCCCCGGTCGCGGAGCACCTTGCGGGTCGCGATCACCAGGTTGAAGCACACCCCGACCGCGGCCAAGACCTTGTCCGGATAGCCGCAATCGTCCTGATGGGGGTTGAGGGTCGCGTATGCCGGCGGAAGCTCGGGCGGACACTTGTGGTGGTCGACGACGATCACGTCGAGCCCAAGCCCGTTCGCCCGCTCGATCTCGTCGGCGGCGGTGATCCCGCAGTCCAAGGTGATCAGCAGCCGCGTCCCCCAGCCGGCCACCGTCTCTACCGCGTCCCGATTCAGACCGTAGCCTTCGGTGAGCCGCTTGGGGATGTACACCCGAGCCTCGACCCCGTGCGCGCCCAGAAACGAAGCCATGAGCGCGGAGGAGGTCACTCCGTCGACGTCGTAGTCGCCGAACAGCGCGATGGGCTCGGCCCTCATCATGGCGTCTGCGAGCCGATTCGCGGCCCGCTCGACCCCCTTCATCAGGAAGGGATCCGGCAGATGGGCGAGCTGGGGCTGCAGGTAGCGCGCGGCCGTCTCCGCGTCGGTCACCCCTCGCGCGGCGAGCAACCGAGCGATGCGAGGATGCAGACCGATGCCCGCCAGCATCGACGCACACCGCTCGTCCACCTCCGTCCGGATCCAGCGACGAGGGACGCCTCCCGAAGAGGATCCCGTCTCTTTGCACCGAGCTTCGACGACCGTCGCCATGGCCCACCATCCTGGCAGACCGACGACCGATCGTAAACCCGTCGATGCCCCACGAACCCCAATATATTGGGGCTCACTATTGGCTGAGTCCCCAAGAACTGGGGGATCAGACGACCACCGTCTCCTTGGCCTGGCGGGCGCGCTTGGTCGCCGTCGCCTCCTTGGGCGCGAATCGTTCCCGAAGGAACTTGAACGTGGGCGCGGCGACGTAGATCGACGAGTAGGTGCCGATCAGGATGCCGACGCTCATGATCAGGCCGAACGAGAACAGCACGGTGCCGGCCCCGAAGAACATCAGGCAAGCACACGCGAGCAGGGTGGTCAGGGAGGTCATCAGCGTCCGGCCCAGGGTCTCGTTGACGGCGCGGTTGAGCACTTCGGTCAGCCCGGTGCCTTGAGCTTTGCCGATCGTTTCCCGGATCCGGTCGAAGACCACGATCGTGTCGTTGATGGAGTACCCGACCAGGGTCAGCAGACCGGCGATGGTGGCCAGCGTGAACTGCTCGCCCAACAGGGACAACAACGCGGTGGTGATCAGCGCATCGTGGAACAGACACAGGATCGCGCCCGGCGAGTAGTACAGGTCGAATCGGATCGCGACGTAGATGAGGATCGCGATCAGCGCGTAGAGCACGGCCAGGATCCCGTCGTCGCGGAGCTGCCGCCCGATGGTGGGCCCGACGAACTCGACCCGCACCGCGGATACGTCGGGATCCGCGGCCTTCATCGCCTGGACCAGGGTCGTGTCCACTCCGCGCAGCTGAATCTCGTACTGAAGCTGCTCGGGCCGTCCGACCTGACGAACGACGCGGACCTTGTGGTTCGTGCTCTCGACGACCGATGCGAGCGCGGTCTTCGACAGGTCGACGCCCGCCGTGGCGCCCTCGACGAACTTCACTTTGACCACGTCGCCGGCTTCCGGGTTGTAGTTCATGCGACTGAACGCGGCGCCGTACTTGGTCTTGAACGCGCCTTCGAGGTCCGTCAGTTCCTGCTGACCGAACGTCTCCGAGCGCTCGATACGGGCGAGGTAGAACGTCTTGTCGGCCTCGGTCGGCACTTCGAACGACTGCACCGACGTGTCGACCTTAGGGAACAGCTCGTTGAGCTTGTCGCGCACGGCAGAGGCCTGAACCGGCTTGTTGAACCGAAGCAGGATCTCGTGGCCGCCGGCGAAATCGAGCCCGAGGTTGAGCCCGTTGAGGGCCAATACCACCACGGACGCCACGAACAAGCCGAGGGACACCTTCACGAAGGTTGGGGCTCGGCCCAGGAAGTCTATGTTCGTTCCAGGAGGGATGATGTGAAACATCGGATGCCTCTCAGATGCTCAGCTCTTGAACGCGCCGGCCGCGGGTGAAGAAGTCCAGCACCAGCTTCGGCACCACCACCGCGGTAAACGTGTTGATGAAAACGCCGAGCATGAGCGTGGTCGCGAAACCTTTGATGGGACCCGAGCCGGTTCCCTGAAGAATGATGGCGGCGATGAAGGTGGTGACGTTGGCGTCGAAGATCGCGGAGAACGCCTTCTCGAAGCCGGCGTCGACCGCCGCGCGAGCGGTCTTGCCGGTCGTCAGCTCCTCTCGGATCCGTTCGAACTGGATGATGTTGGCGTCGACGGCCATTCCGATCGTCAGCGCGAGCCCGGCGATGCCGGGTAGAGTGAGCGTAGCGCCGAGCCCCGACAGCCCCGCGAGCAGGAACAACATGTTGATGGAAAGCGCGACGGTCCCGACGAATCCGCTGAACCGGTAGTAGACGATCATCACCACGAACACGAGGACGATGGCCACCAGCAGCGCGTTCTTGCCTTTGACCACCGCGTCGTCGCCGAGGGTCGCGCCGACCGTTCGCTCTTCTTGGGGATAGACCGGCGCGGGAAGAGCGCCCGCCTTGAGCACGATGGCCAGCGACCTCGCTTCCTCCAGCCGCTCCCGCTGGCTGCCGTAGCTGGAGAGGGTGATGCGTGCGTTGCCGCCGGCGATCCGGCTTTGAATGACCGGCGCTGAGTCGACGACGTCGTCGAGAACGATGGCCATCCGGCGCTTCACGTTGGCGCCGGTCAGCTTCTCGAATGCGATGGCGCCCTTACGGTCGAACTTCATCGCCACGTTGTAGCCGCCCTCTTCGGGATCGAACTGCTCGAACGCGTTGGTCAACGCGTCGCCGGTAAGGGGGGTTCGCCGCTCGAGAAGCCAGGTTCGGTACGAGAACTGGCCGTCCTGGGTCTGGTTCTCTTGAATGCCCACCACCCGGTCGTTGGGCGGAGGGTACTTGTCGAGAAATGCCTTGAGCTCCCGCTTGTCGGTGCCGACGAGGAACACCTCGGTGACCAGCGCGTCGTTCGGACCCGCGTAGGTATCCTGGCTGACGGTGACCGATTCCGGCTTGTCTTCCTTCTTGCCGAGCTCGGCGAAGAAGTCCGTGTCCGAATCGACGAGCTTGAACTCCAGCTGCGCCGTTTTGCCGATGATCTCTTCTTTGATCTGCTCGTACTGATCCGCGGTGACCCCGGGGATCTGGATCATGATCGAGTCGCCGCGCCGACGCAGCTCCGGCTCTTTCACGCCGTACTTGTCGATGCGGTTGCGGAGGGTGCGGAGCGCCTGGTCGACGGTGTCGTTACGGAGCCGGCCCTCGTGGTCCTCGGTCATCCCGTAGCTGACCCGGGTCGAGGAACGAGACAGGACCGCCCAGTTGCCCTCTCGGAAGTCGAGGACCTTCTTGAGCGCGCTCCAGTCGCCGCTGGCCGACATCTCGATGGACAGGATCGGGGCCTCTGAGTCGCGACGGCAGCGGGAGATGGTCTTGCCCTCCTCCTCCATCGCGTCGCTGATCTCCTCGCAAACCCGATCCGCCCGGTCGAGTACCGCCTTCGTCGTGTCGACACCCATCACCAGGTGCAGGCCTCCCTGCAGGTCGATGCCGAGGGTCAGGCGATTGTCGGGTAACCAGTCAGGGATGAGGGTCTTGAGGGCCTCTTCGTTCCGACGGGTGTCGGGATCGGCGAGGAAGTAGAGGACCGATGGCGTCGCGTAGTAGACGGCGAGGATGATCAACCCCACCACCAAGCTCATGCGCCAATACCAGGTACGTTCCATGTTCGTTCTCTAGGTGCGCTCGTCGAATCGACGGCGCGCTTCATTTCTTGGAAGACTTCGCGCCTTCACCCTTGTCGGACTTTTCGGCTCCGAGCTTGAGGTCTGACTTGTTGCGGGCGACGGCGGACTTCAGGACTTCCATCTTCACGTTGCGGGCCAACTCCAGATGGATGGTCTTATCGGAGATGTCCGCGACCTTGCCGATGATGCCGCTCTGCAGCACCACCTCGTCCCCGCGTTTGAGATTCTGCAACAACTCGTCGCGCCGTTTCTGGTCTTGCCCGGTCGGCCGGATATAGATGAAATAGAAGATGGCCGCGAATGCCGCGAGCATGATGAGCTGCGGATTGGGACATCCGCCGGCGGCTTCGCCGCCAGGTTGAGCCTGTGCGGCCAGCAGGAGCACCACCTGCTGAAGCTGGGGGACCATGGGGGGCGTCGGATACTCTCCCCCACGGTACGTGGCAAGTGAATCGCGCGGTGGGATTTCGATTAAGGGTAATTCACCCTTCAAACTCGGCCGAGATGTAGACGTCGGCCGAAGACAGGTCTGCGGTCACCCGCAGCACATTGGGGCGACAGCAGACCTGGCAGTCCTCGATATAGCTTTGCTCGCGGCCCTGGGAGAGGTCGACGAAGGTCTCGTTGGCCTCGCCGCAGTACCCACAGTGAAAGGTCCCCGGGGTTGTTTCCATGCCGCTATTCTTCGAACGTGGCGAGCTGAGGAAACATCTCGCCCATCGGCGCCAGCGGCGGCGGGGTCCCTCGGGTGAGGTGACGGACCGCATCGTCGATGCCCTGGAGGGTGAGGGGGAACATCGGGAAAATCTCTCGGATCATGCGGATGGTCCACCCTTGCCACCCCCGCTCGGGGATCGGATTCAGCCACACCGACCGCGGGAACTTACGGCGCAGCCGGTGGAGCCACACCACCCCCGGGGTGCGGTTGTGGGTGTCGTAATACATGGCGCCGAACGGATCGAGCAGCTCACTGGGCGCCATGTACGCGTCGCCGACCATGATCAGGTAGGTTTCCGAGGGTCGGTCGCGCAGCAGATCCGGGGTCTTGATCGAATCCTCATCCTGGGGTCGGCCCGGCTCGAGCTCGGTGTACACGCAGTTGTGAAAGGCGAACGCCTCGAACTTCTTCCAGTGCTGCAGGCCGTGGGCGGCGGAAAACAGGCGCTCCACGAGGTAGGCGTAGGGGTCCATCGAGCCGCCGGTGTCCATCAACAACAGCACCCGCGCTTCATTCTTTCGCGGAGGGGTAAACGACAGGGTCAGCTCGCCCGCATTTCGACAGGTCTGATCGATCGACTCCTCGACGTCGAGCTCCAGCTCACTGTGTCTTCGAGTGAGTCGCCGAAGCTTCTTGAGGGCCACCGCGAGCTGACGAACGTCGAGCACCCGGTCGTGCCGGTAGTTCTTGTAGTTTCGAGCCGAAGCGATCTGGACCGCGGAACGGCCGCCACCGGAGCCGCCAACGCGAACCCCGGCCGGATTGTGTCCGCTGTGTCCGAACGGCGAGGTTCCGCCGGTTCCCACCCAGCGGTTGCCGCCGTCATGCCGTTCCTTTTGCTCCTTGAGCCGCTCCTCGAAACGCCGGCGGAGCTCCTCGAGAGGCAGCTTCTCGGCGGCGGCGATCATCTCTTCGGTCAGCTCGCGGAGCATCGGCTCCTCCAGCCACTCCAGGACCGCCTCGATCGCCTGTACGGGCAGCGCTCGGCCCCCGAACACGGCCATGAACACCTGGTCGTACAGATCGTATTGGGCCTCGCTCTTCACCAGCAACGCCCGGGCGACGAAGTAGAAGTCCGACAGGTCGGGCTTGATGACCCCCGCCCGCAGGGCCTCCATCAATCCCGTCCAGTCGCCGACGCCGATCTTCAGACCGGCGCGTCGGAGCCCGTAGAACAGGTCGCCGAACAACAGTGGCGCTTTCGCTTCCGCCATCTCGGCTCGCCCTCACAGACCGCTGCCGGCGGCAGGACGCACTCTCGGGGTTCCCTGCGCCGCGAGCCGACGAATGGCCGTCTGCACGTCTTGTTCGCGCTTCAGCAGGACGCCGAGGTACGGGATCTCTTCCTGAAGGGACTCGGGTTCGATGCCCGAAGCCACCAGGGCCGCGATCCAGTCGACGAGCTCCGACGTCGACGGACGCTTGCGCAAGCCGTCGATCTTTCGAAGTCGATAGAACGCGTCGATCGCCCCCTTCATCAACTTCGCGCCCAGCTGGGGGAAGTGAACTTCGACGATCCGAGCCATCAGCTCGGCGTCGGGGAACTCGATGTAGTGAAAGACGGACCGGCGCAAGAACGCGTCGGGCAACTCTTTTTCGGAGTTGGAGGTGATGACCATGACCGGGCGCTGCTGGGCGCTGATCGTCTCGTTGGTCTCCGGAATTTGAAACGACATCGCGTCGAGCTCGTGAAGAAGGTCGTTCGGGAACTCCACGTCGGCCTTGTCGATCTCGTCGATGAGCAACACCACCCGCTGTTGAGACTTGAACGCCTGGCCGAGCGGGCCGAGGTGGATGTACTGACTGATGTCCGAGACGTCTTTGTCTTGGAATCGAGAGTCGTAAAGGCGCTGGACGGTGTCATAGACGTAGAGGCCGTCGCGCGCTTTCGTGGTCGACTTGACGTGCCAGGTCAGAAGGTCGCAGCCGAGCCCTTCGGCGATCGAACGCGCGAGCAAGGTCTTGCCGGTTCCTGGCTCCCCCTTGATCAACAGCGGTCGGCCGAGCGTCACCGCGACGTTGACGATTCGGCTAAGGTCATCCGACGCGATGTAATCGTCGGTTCCTTGCCAGGAAGACATCGACGGCGATGCGGGCTCGTGCGTGGGTTCGCTCATGACGAACTAGGCCTAGCACAACGGTCCGAGATCCGGCCATGAACCGATCTACTAGCAACCAATCACGCCGGATCCGAGCAACGGGACGCTCGGTTGACCGAGGGCTCACCCCATCCTAAGCCTCGGCGGGTATGAGCGCGGTCCTGGTCGCCTTCCTGGTGTATCTGTTCGTTGTCCTCTTCGCCGGTATCGCGACTTACCGCCTGAACAAGACCCAAGAAGACTTCCTGCTCGCCGGCCGGCGCCTCAACGTCTGGGTGGCCACCTTCTCGGAGCGAGCGAGCGGCGAATCCGCGTGGCTGCTGCTCGGCTTCCCGGCGGCGGCGATGACCACCGGTCTCGTCAAAGCGTGGGACGGCATCGGCTGCGTTACCGGCATCATCCTCGCCTGGTTCCTGGTCGCGAAAGGCCTGCGGCGGGAGACCGAGCGGCTCGACGCACTGACCCTGCCCGAGTACTTCGCCAAGCGCTTCGGAAGCCAAGCTACCCCCATCCGGATCGTCGCGACCTTCACCATCGTCTTCTTCTATGCGTTCTACGTCGCGGCCCAGTTCAAGGGCGGCGGCAACGTCCTGCAGGTCACCTTCGGCATTCCCGAGTACTGGGGCATCGTATTGGGCGCGACGGTGATCATCCTGTACACCATGGCCGGCGGCTTCTTCGCCGTCGCCTGGACCGACCTGCTCCAGGCGATCATCATGATCGGCACCCTGGTCATTCTTCCCGTCGTCGGCCTCATCGAGCTCGCCAACCGCGACGTCTCCTTGTCCGCGTCGTTGACCGGCACCCTCGGCTCGTGGACCGGGGGCGCCAGCGGCGGGGCGGCAGCGGTGGCGGTGGTCAGCGGACTCAGCTGGGGCTTCGGTTATGCCGGGCAGCCCCATACGGTCACCCGGTTCATGTCCATCGACCGACCGGAGAGCATCCGCATCGGGCGACTGATCGCGGCCGCGTGGGCCATTCCTGCTTTCACGGGGGCCATGGTCATCGGGCTGGTGGGGGCGGCCCTTTACGAACCGTCGACGTTCACCGACAGCGAGCTCCTGATGCCGTACATGGCGACCGAGCTCCTCCCTGGGTGGTTGGCGGGCATCTTCATCTCCGGCGCCGTTGCCGCCATGATGTCCACCGCCGACTCCCAGCTGCTGGTCGGCACGTCGGCGGTGGCCGAAGATCTGTACCATCGTGGATTGGGCATCAAGCTGACCCAGGCCCGACTGGTCACCGTCAGCCGCGTGGTGACCATCGGCCTTGGCTTGGCCGGATTCGCCCTGGCCATCAACTCCGAGAAGCTCATCTTCGCTTTGGTCAGCTACGCCTGGTCGGGGCTCGGCTCGGCGTTCGGCCCCGCCCTGCTGTTCACCTTGCACTGGCGTCGGACGAGCGGCGCCGGCGTTCTAGGGGGCATGTTGGTCGGCACTCTATCCACGGTCATCTACTCGAGATTCTTCTCGAGCTGGGACGAGGTGGTGAGCGTGCGGCTGGTTTCGTTCGTTTTGTCGGCGCTCACGGTGGTGGTCCTGAGCTTGGTCATCCCCGACCGTCGTCCGGCGCGGGAGACGGCGTGAGCGAGCGTCGAGTGGTCCCGCGCCGCCTCAAGGCGATGACGACGCCTGGCGGCGATCGATGAACAGACTGTTGCCCGGCTCCGCCTTCGCCACCTTCTTCACTTCGGCCAAGACTTGATTGATCCGGCGATAGTCTTTGAGACCCGAACGCCCCGTGTGTACGGCGGCGATCGATAGCGACAGCAACGGGACCGACTCACGCTGTCCGTAGCGGTTGATGATGTCCACGTAACCCCGGTCGAGCTCGTCCAAGGCGTAGAAGGAACGGGTCGCTTCGTCGAAACGATCATGCACGTACGGCGCGAACGCCCCGATCTCATCGGGGGGAAGTACGGCCACGAAATCGTCGCCGCCGACGTGGCCCACGAACACGTCGGAGTCTGGGTGCGCCCGCGCGTAACCTTCGAGAATGCGACCCACATTGGCGATAACCTCGTCGCCCGCGTCGAAACCCCGGGTATCGTTGAACGCCTTGAAGTTGTCGATGTCCAGCGCCGCGATGACCACCGGTTCCCCTTCCTCGAGCCGCCGCTTGATCTGGTGTTTGATCACCAGATTGCCCGGCAGTCCGGTCAATGGATTGGTATCTCGAGCGACCTTCTGACGAAGATAAATCGAGGAGACCCGAGTTCGAATCTCGGTGGTCAAGAACGGCTTGACCATGAAGTCGTCGGCGCCTTGGCGAAAGCATTCGAGGAGCAGTCCCTCGCTCCAAGACGCGGTGAGCACCATGATCGGCACGCACGCGCCAAAATACGTCCGCCGAGCCCCGGCGATGAACGACAGCCCGTCCTGGACCGGCAGGTCGAGGTCGGTGATCACGAAGTCGGGTCGCTCCTGATTCAGCAGACGCAGCCCCGTCGCGCCGTCTTCGGCCTCGAGGATCCGAGACCGATGCGCGAAACAGCGCCGGAGCATCGCGCGGATCGTACGGTCGTCCTCGATGATGAGGAGACGCTCCGGAAGATCGAGGTCGAGGGTATGCATGCGCCCTTGGCCATCATAACCTCCCGAGGCCCCGCGGAAATTTTACGACGGCGATCAAAGAATGCAGATCTTCAAAACCACAGGGCCCTACCCCCTAGGTTGGCGCGGGAATCCGGTAGGATGCGCGCCGGAGCTTCCATGAAGGCGATCGTCGTACACGGCCACTTCTATCAGCCACCGCGAGAGAATCCCTGGACCCGAGAGGTCCAGCGCGAGCCCGGGGCTGAGCCTTTTCACGATTGGAACGAACGAATCTTCCACGAATGCTATCGGGCCAACGCCTACGCGCGGGTACTCGACGAACAAAGTCGAGTCGAATCGATCATCAACAACTACCAGCATATCAGCTTCAACTTCGGTCCGACCCTATTGTCGTGGATGGAGCGACATCACCCTATCACCTACGGCCGGGTCCTCGAGGCCGACCGAGAGAGCGCGATTCGTCGGGGCGGCCACGGTAACGCGATCGCTCAGGCGTACAACCACTGCATCTTGCCCCTGTGCAACGAGCGCGATCGGCGAACCCAGCTTCGCTGGGGGCTCGCGGACTTCCGGCATCGCTTCGGCCGCACCAGCGCCGGCATCTGGCTCCCGGAGACCGCGTGCAGCCACGAGATCCTGGAAGCGCTGATCGAAGAGCAGGTAAAGTTCACGATCCTGTCCCCCTACCAGGCGGCGAAGGTTCGCCGCTTCGGTGACGACGAGTGGTTGGACGTGACCGGGGGGCGTATCGACCCCACGATGCCGTACGCGTACTTTCATCGGGACGGATCCGGCCGGTCCGTCGACGTATTCTTTTACGACGGTCCCAAGTCTCGAGCCATCGCGTTCGAAGGGCTGCTCAGCTCCAGCACTCGGTTTCTCGACCACCTGACCGGCCACCAAGACGGGGAAGGGGGCATGATTTCCGTAGCCACCGACGGCGAGAGCTACGGTCACCATTTCTCGTTCGGCGACCGGTGCTTGGCCCACGCCTTCACCGCGGAGGCGATCCGCCGGGGCCTACAGATCACCAACTACGCCGAGTATCTCGAGCAGTCCCCCCCGACCCACGAGGTCCTGATATCCGAAGGCCCCGACGGACTGGGCTCCGCCTGGAGCTGTGCGCACGGCGTCGGGCGATGGTTCAGGGACTGCGGTTGCCACACCGGCGGCCACGACGGATGGAATCAAGCCTGGCGAAGCCCTTTGCGCCACGCGCTCGACCTGCTGCGCGACGAGCTGGAGGTCATCTTCGACGATACCGGCCGCGAGTACTTCGAAGATCCGTGGGCCGCGCGGGACGACTACGTGGACGTCCTGCTCAACGGCTCGCAGGTCCGCGACGCCTTCTTCGCCCGACACGCCAAGCGCGCTCTGAGCTCGGAAGACCGGATCCAGGCCCTCGAGCTACTCGAGACCCAACACCACGGCATGCTGATGTACACCAGCTGCGGCTGGTTCTTCTCCGACGTATCGGGCATCGAAACCCAACAGATCCTCAAGTACGCGGGCCGGGCGCTGGACTTCGCCGAGCCCCTCGCCCCGCCGAACCTCCGCGACCGGTTCCTCGAACAGCTGTCCGAGGCGCGCAGCAACTGGCCGATCGAAGGCAACGGCGCCGACGTGTTCCGTAAGCGCGTAGATACGTCACGCTCGACGCCGAAACGCATCGTCGCCAACGTCGCCATGTCCAGCCTCGTCGAAGACCTCGGCGACACCGGCGAGATGGGCGGTTATCTGTATCGACGAAACGCCTTCGCCACTCGACGAAACGGCCGCCTCCGGCTGGGAATGGGCATGGTCGACCTCGTCGACACCCAGACCGAACGGGCCCACCGGTTCGCCGCCGGTGCCCTCCACTTGGGCGGCGTCGACTTCTACTGCGCCGTCAAACCCGACGTCTCGGCGGAGACGTTCCCCCGGGACAGCGAGGCCCTGCTCAGCTCGTTCGCGGTGTTGTCGGTCCCGGCGATGCTGCGGCAGCTGGCCGACCTGTTGGGCCCCGAAGAGTTCGGGCTCGAGCATCTGCTTCCGGAGACGAGAGAACAGATCTCGTCCAACATCATGGGGGAGCTCGTCCGGCGGTTCTCCGAGCAATACGCCAATCTTTACGAGGACAATCAGCGGACGCTGAACATCCTGCAGTCGTTGGGCTTCGAGGTCCCGCGCGAGCTGCGAACGGCCGCGGAGTTCACCTTGGGCCAGCGCTTCGACGAAGAGGTGCGCCAGCAACACGAGAGCATGGACCCGTCGGCCTATCGGCGGGCGATCGAGATGGCCGAGGCCGTCGCGGAGTTCGGCTACAAGATCGATCGCTCGGCATCGAGCCGAACCTTCGAGCATATGATCACCCACGCCGTGCAGATCGCTCTCGGTCGCCCCAGCGACGATACGGTGCAAACCGCGCTGGCGCTGATCGAGCTCGCCGATCGCCTCTACCTGGATGTCAACCTCGGACCGGCGCAAGAGGCGGTGTACATGGTCGCCGGCCGGCGCCACGTCATCCCGAAGGACAAATTGACGGAGCTCGCCACCGCCTTGCGACTGTCGCCCGGCGCCATCAGGCGCCGACGGCCGTGATCCCCTCACGGTCGGTGTAACTTTCGGAACGATTCGGCGTACGAAGTCCGCATACGGAAACGATTCGCGCCTAACCGTGGAGCGGGCCGCCGTGGGCCTCGGCGCGAGACAAAAATTGGAGTAGCGGCATGTACGGGAGCACACTGTATGGGCGAGCCGGGGTATACGTTTCGCTCAGAGCCTGTGAACGAGGCGTAACGAGGACGGGATGGGCAACATAATCAGCCAGTACATGAATTGGCTCCACACTCGCTGGCCGGCGGGAACGGTGGAGAAGATGCCGGAGGTCGGCACGGACGGCGCGACCGCCGTGGCCGGGGTGCGGATCGTCGGGGACCTGACCGGTATCCCCTTGTTGAAGTTCTCTGCGGACACCGGAGCGCGGGCGGTACAGGCGTTTGTCAACGAGCCGGGATTCGGGCCAGGAACCGACGAAGACGTCTACGACGTGGTCATTCTCGGGGCGGGCGTCTCGGGCGTCAGCGCCGCGCTGGAGGCCAAGAAGGCCGGGTTGCGGTACTGCCTCTTCGAAGCCGCGGAGCCGTTCAACACCATCGTCAACTTCCCCAAGGGCAAGCCGATCTACACGTATCCGACGGACATGGTCCCCGCCGGCGACGTCCAGTTCACCGCTGACGTCAAAGAAGCGCTCCTCGACGAGCTGCATGCCCAAAAAGACAAAGCAGGGGTCGAGATCACCTCCGGCCGCATCGATCGACTGGAGAAGAAAGGCGATCTCGTTCTCGTCCATCACGCCGGCAAGGACGGCCGGGTCACCAAGGCACGACGGGTCATCGTGGGTATCGGTCGGTCGGGTAACTATCGGCGCTTGGGGGTACCTGGCCAAGACCTCGACAAGGTCTACCACCGGCTCTACGACCCCAAGGAGTACGCAGGCCAGCAGGCCCTGGTCGTCGGCGGGGGTGACTCCGCCCTCGAGGCGGCGATCGCCGCAGACCGTCTACGTTTCGGCGACAGGCGTTCGAACTCCTCGAAGCGCAGCGGCCGGTTGTCGAGCGCGGACGGCAGCCTGAAGCCGTGCTCGACCAGCGTCTCCTTGCGCGAACG